>JAFQBE010000004.1 GCA_017416765.1 Clostridia bacterium | reverse complement strand
GCAGAGTGCAGAACGAAGGGTCGCTTCGCTCCGATTTTATAAAATGTTGATTTAAAGCGATTATTATAATGGGTGAGGGCGTAGCCCTCCCACCGTTCTGCGTTCTGCGTTCTGAACTCTGCACTTAAATAAACTGTAATTCACCTCACCACAAACCTCTTATTCGCAAAGCCTTCTCTGCCGCCGTAATTTACGCGGTACCAGTTGCCGTCCTCGCCTAAAATCTGCAGCTTTTCACCGTTATAGGCTCTTGCAATAATAGGGGCTGAAAGTGACGGTGCAGAGCGGATATTGAGCGTACCGCTGTTGACTGAAACGGTACCTGTTTCACCGCTCAATGGAGTAACAAAAGGCACACCGAAATATTCGGCAACAGACTGTGCAAGCGTACGCGCTATGGTATCAATATTATCCACAATCCAGTCCGCATCTTCGCGGTTATCGTGGTAGGCAACCTCAACAAGCACCGCGGGAGCGCGGCTCTGGCGCACTTCGCCGAGGTAGGTTGTAGCGCGGATATCCACAAGTTCCGGGTAAGGATAAATATCACGGAAGTTTTCCGCTATTATTTCGGCAAATTTTTTGCCCCATGTGCTTGTAGGATAATAAAAAACATCGGTGCCCATAAGCGTACCGTACATACCCTCAGGTGATGCGTTTGAATGAATGGCAAGATACAAATCGTAATCGCCCGCATTTGCCTGACGGATTGAGCTTGCGGCAGTCATATCGGGCGAATTTCTGCCAAAATCAATACCCGATGCTTCAAGGTAAGGCTCCATTGCATCGGCAATAAGGTTCATATAGTATTCTTCCGTACCGCCTATTACATATAAATTGCTCTGCTGTGTAGACGGGCTCAAATATACTTTCGGCATAAAGTTTCCTCCTAAAAATCGTTATAACATACTATGCCGTAAAACATTATTTGTTGATTGGTATAGAACATAAACATATAGCAAGGGTTGTAATACAAAAGTATAAACAGCTCTTGCTTTTTTATATTGTCAAAATGCACAACCGCAAACGGTTAGCAAAGGCTAACTAAAGTCAAAGTGCCGAAATTAGTTTCTGCGCAGAAATTTCCGTTGACATCTTTTTCCTTGATGATATATAATAGCATCAGTTAGCAAAGGCTAACTGCACAAATTAACACTCGCACGGAGGTGCAAAAAATGAAAACTCTTAAAGATGTTAAAATAGGAAAAACAGCCAGAGTTGTAAAGCTTCACGGCGAAGGACCTATAAGGCGCAGAATAATGGACATGGGTATTACAAAGGGTGTTGAAATTTATGTGCGCAAGGTTGCACCCCTTGGCGACCCGATGGAGCTTATGGTACGCGGCTATGAGCTTTCCCTGCGCAAGGCTGATGCCGAAATGATAGAAGTAGAATAAAAAAAGCATTTTTACAAACAGTCATTGCTGCTCATTACAGCAATGTGAAAGAAAGGAACAACAGCTAATGAACATCAGAATAGCCCTTGCAGGCAACCCGAACTGCGGAAAAACAACGCTGTTCAATGCCTTGACAGGTTCCAATCAGTTTGTCGGTAACTGGCCCGGTGTTACGGTAGAAAAAAAGGAAGGTAAAATAAAGAAATACGAGGGCGTCACGCTTGTTGACCTACCCGGTATTTATTCACTTTCACCGTACACGCTTGAAGAAGTTGTTGCCAGAAACTACCTTATAGGTGAGCGTCCCGATGTAATACTCAACATTGTTGACGGAACAACGCTTGAGCGCAACCTTTACCTTACAACACAGCTAAAAGAAATAGGAATACCCGTAGTTATCGCCATAAATATGATGGACATAGTCCGCAAAAACGGCGATAAAATTGATATAGAGCTGCTTGAGAAAAAAATCGGCTGCCGCGTTGTTGAAATTTCAGCGCTTAAAAACGCAGGCATTGATGAAGCGGCTGAAGCGGCTATTGCAGCAGCACAGATAAAGAAAAAAGTGCCCACACACAGCTACTCAGGCGAGGTTGAACATGTGCTTGCCCATATTGAAGAAGCTGCAATCCACAACATGCCTGCCGAAAAGCAGCGCTGGTACGCAATCAAAATTTTTGAGCGCGACCAGAAGGCGCTTGAAGAACTTCAGCTTTCCGAACAGGTGCTTTCGCACATTGAGGAAGATATCAAAGCAACAGAAGCAGAGCTTGATGACGACTCGGAAAGCATAATCATCAATGAACGCTATAATTACATAACAGCAATAACCGAGCAGTGTTATAAAAAGAAAAGGCTCAGCAGACTTTCAACATCGGATAAAATAGATAAAATCGTTACAAACCGCTTCCTTGCGTTCCCGATTTTTATTCTTGTTATGATGCTTGTCTACACCCTTTCAATCGGCACACTCGGCAGCTGGACTGTAACCTTTATGAACGATGGGCTTTTTGGCTCTTTCAAAGACCTTGACCCTGAATTTTTCGGTTATCCGCTGTTTTCAAACTGGGTAAGCATACCCGAACTGCTTGACCGTTTCCTTATCGGTGCAGACGGTACACCTGTTATTGCACAGTGGCTCTACAGCCTGATTCAAGACGGTATAGTCGGCGGTGTAGGCGCAGTACTCGGCTTTGTACCGCAGATGTTTGTGCTTTTCCTCTTGCTTTCAATTCTTGAAGATATAGGCTATATGTCACGCGTTGCTTTTATTATGGACCGCCTTTTCAGAAAGTTCGGACTTTCCGGCAAAAGCTTCATTCCCCTGCTTGTAGCATCAGGCTGCGGCGTTCCGGGTGTAATGGCTTCGCGTACAATTGAGCAAGAACGCGACCGCAAAATTACAATTATGACAACCTGCTTTATTCCCTGCGGTGCAAAAATGCCGATTGTCGGCATGATAGCAGGTGCGCTGTTTGGCGGCAGCCCGTTAATTGCTACATCTGCTTATTTTATCGGTGTTGGTGCAGTTATTATTTCCGGTATCATACTCAAGAAAACAAAAGTTTTTGCAGGCAAGCCTGCACCGTTTGTTATGGAGCTTCCTGCATACCATGCACCACTGCCCGCAAACATATTCCGCGCAACATGGGAACGCGGCTGGAGCTTTGTAAAGCGCGCCGGTACGGTAATTTTTGCCGCAAGCGTTATAATCTGGGTTCTCAATTCGCTTTCATTTACAGGCGGACTTCACTACATCACAGGTGATGAGAAATCAATTCTCAACGCAATCGGTGAAATAATTGCCGTAATCTTCGTACCGCTCGGCTTCGGCAGATGGGAATCCGCTGTTGCAACAATCCTCGGACTTATGGCAAAGGAAGAGGTTGTCGGTGTGTTCGGCTCGCTTTCCTCTATGGCAGGCGGCGACAGCTACGCATTCATCGGTCAGGAATTTTTTGACGGTAACAAGTTCTCTGCATTCTCATTCCTTGTATTTAACCTTCTTTGCGCACCCTGCTTTGCCGCAATGGGCGCAATCAGGCGCGAAATGAACAACTGGAAATGGACTGCAGGCGCAATAGCATACATGACCGTTTTCGCTTATGCAATATCGCTTATTGTTTATCAATTCGGTATGTTCTTTACAACGCTGAAATTTACCGTTGGAACAGCGGCAGCAATCGCGGTGCTCGGCACACTTCTTTACTTCCTTTTCCGGAAGAACAAATACAGTAAACTCGGAGAATAAAACTATGGATTGGCCGACAATTATAGTGGCATCTGTAATAGTGCTTATACTTGTGCTGATAATCATAAACCACATCCGCAACAAGAAAAAAGGCAAACATTCCTGCTCCTGCGGCGGAAGTTGCGGCGGCTGCGCAATGAGCGATATGTGCCACAAAAAAACAAACGAATAGCAAAAAAGTGAGGGCGAAATCCCTCACTTTTTTGTTGTGCAAAAATTATAATTTATCGGCATAGCCAAAAATTATAATTCAAGTAATAGGTAATAGTGAATAACGAAGAAGTGTGGGTGGGCTAAAGCCCACACCCATTATATATTCGGGTGCGAGTGTCCCGCCATTACTTCTTCACCATTACTTCTTACTCATTACTTGAATTACAGTTTTGCAACGCTAAACTGTAATTTATTCGTGGTTCCTTATCTTCATCAGTGCACCTTTTTCAAGCCTTGATACCTGCGCCTGCGAAATTCCGATTTCTTCGGCGACTTCAATCTGGGTAAGTCCACGCATAAAACGCAGAGAAAGTATGCGCTTTTCGCGCTCGGACAAATCCTCTATAGATTGGCGCATGAGTATTTCATCAATCCAGCCTTCGTCCGTTCCGCCGTCACCTATCTGGTCCATGACATATATTGTATCGCCGCCGTCATTATAAACAGGCTCATACAGCGAAACGGGGTCAACAATAGCTTCAAGCGCTATAACAACCTCTTCCTTTTTCAGCCCCATCTCATCGGCAATTTCGTTTATTGTAGGCTCGCGTCCAAGGGAATTTACAAGCTTTTCCTTTGCCTGAATCGCGTGGTAAGCCGTATCGCGCATTGAACGGCTGACGCGCACGGGATTGTTATCGCGCAGATATCGCCGCACCTCGCCCGCAATCATCGGAACTGCATAGGTAGAAAACCGCACAGCCTGCGTAATATCAAAATTATCAATGGATTTTATCAGCCCTATACAGCCCACCTGAAACAAATCGTCCATATTTTCACTGCGGTTTGCAAAACGCTGTATTACACTCAACACAAGCCGCAGATTACCGTTTACAAGCTCTTCCCGTGCCCTCTTGTCGCCACGATTTGCCTTTTCAAGCAGTTCCCTTTTTTCACTTTCTTTCAATACCTTCAGCTTTGCTGTATTTACCCCGCATATTTCCACCTTGTTAAACTGCATTTCCCTCATCCTCCAGCATTTTTATAAAAGTATTGGACAGAGAGATTTTGTTTATTACGGAAACAAATGGGAAATTACAGTTTGTCGAACCAATTAGGAATTAAGAATTCGGAGTTAGGAATTAAAGGGTGGGCTTCGCCCACACCCAATTATATATTTATATTTTCGGGTGCGGGTGTCCCGCCAACAATTCCTAATTCATAATTCCTAATTCATAATTTTTTGTCTGTTAACAGACAGACAAACTGTAATTTTCTCTTTACATATTTATTGTTCTGTGCTATAGTATAGTTTGTTTTAATTTCAAAAAAGGTGGCAAATTTTCGCAAAATGAAGCGTAAAACAGTTAAGGCGGCTTTTATAAAATCGCTGCCTGTTTTTGCGGGATACATAGTTCTCGGCATCGGCTTCGGTGTGCTGCTTGGCAAAGCAGGCTACGGGCTTATCTGGGCGCTTGTTATGAGCGTTACAATGTACGCCGGAACAATGCAATATGTCGCCGTAGGTCTGCTGTCGGGTGGTGCATCGCTTATATCAACAGCGGTTACAACCCTGCTTGTTCAGGCAAGGCATTTGTTCTACGGCATTTCTATGATAGACAAATACAAGGGTGCAGGGTGGAAAAAGATATACCTTGCATTTTCCCTCACCGATGAAACCTATTCCCTGCTGTGCGACGGTCATTACCCTGAGGGAAGCAACCCGCATTGGTACAGATTCTTGGTTTCCATATTCAATCAGAGCTACTGGATTATGGGCTGCCTTATCGGCAACTTTATCGGCACAAATGTTCCGTTCAACTCAAAAGGTATAGAATTTGCAATGACCTCAATTTTCGTTACTGTTTTTGTTGAGCAATGGAAAAGCACAAAAAATCACCTTCCTGCAATTATCGGAGTTATTTCAACCGCCGTTTGCCTTGCGGTATTCGGCAGTGAAGATTTTCTGATACCGTCGATGATTGTAATTACTGTACTGCTGTTTGCCCTTCGCAAACCGCTTGAAAAGAAAGCGGAGGTGGAAGAAGATGAATGACAGCACAGTACATTCAATACTTATCGTTGCGGTTTCCGCAATAATAACAGCACTTTTAAGAGGCTTGCCATTTGTAATATTTGGTTCAAAAACGCCGAAATTTATTCTTTTCCTCAGCAAATTCCTGCCGTATGCCGTTATGGGCATGCTCGTAGTTTACTGCTTAAAAGATGCCAGCTTTACCGCATTTCCGTTTGCATTACCCGAATTTATTGCAATTGCGGCGGTAGCGCTGATTCACCTTTGGAAGCGCAACACGCTTTTGAGCGTTGCGGGTGGCACGGTATTTTATATGCTGCTGGTACAGTTTGTTTTTAAATAAGTGCAAAATAAAAAATTAAAATAAAGGAGAACTTAAAATGTTAGCAAAACTTCTCGCATTCTGTATGTCCATTTTCTACCTTATCACACCTTATGTTGCTCCGTCAGACAAGGACCCGATTAACCATCTGGACAAAAATGTAAAGCTTACTGCCGCCATGTGGGCTGACTCGCAGATTTCAAACTACCTGTTTAAGCGTATGCCCGTTATCAAAGGTGCAGGCGAAGACCTTGCAAATTCAAGTGTAGATATTGATGCACTCATTATCGCAGGCGATATTGCAGAAAACGGCCTTCAGTGTGAATTCGATGCAGTTTACGACGCTGTAAAGGATGCACCTGTTAAAAACCACATTATGGCAACAGGCAACCACGATGTAAGACTGCGCCTTTACAAGCAGAGCATTACACGCTTTGCAGATTTCACAAACAGACTTAATGAAAATTCAAAGAGCAAGCTTACCATTGACAGTGCACGCTATTCCTACGAAGTAAACGGCTACACCTTCGTTGTAATGGGCACTGACCGCACAGAATTTGAAGAAGCATTCATCAGCGAAGAACAGCTTGACTGGCTTGACGAAACACTCAAGGCAAAATCAGGCAAGGGCAAGCCCGTATTCGTAATTCTTCACCAGATACTTAAAGATACTCACGGTCTTCCGCTTACATGGGGCAGCGGCACAAACAAAAACGCAGGCTCTGTCGGCGAGCAGTCAGACGAAATAAAGGCAATTCTCAACAAGTACCAGGATATTATCCTTATTACAGGCCATATGCATACAGGCTTCGGTCAGTATACATACGAAAAAGTCGGAAATTTCCATTCAGTCAACCTGCCCTCCATCACAATTGATAACAAAGACGGCGACTATAACGGTCCCGGCATCGGCTTCATGATGGAAGTTTACAGCAGCAAGGTTGTATTCAGAGCCAGAGATTTTGACGACGGAAAATACCTTCCCGAGTACGATATTACAATTAATTTGAGCAAATAAGCAAACAGGCTGTATCACTTTTTACGGTGATACAGCCCTTTTTTATTCAATATTTTCTTGCTTTGTAAGCTGTTTAAAAAGCTGGTTGCCGAAAACCGCTGTTCCGCTGAGCAGTACGCCCTGAATAGCTGAAGAAACCGAAAGTCCCAACAGCCCCATTGCAGCAGCTTCACCGATTGCAAGAAGAATAAGCGGTATAAATTTATCGTCAATAAATTTTATATTTTTTATAATTTTACCGATTATGATAAGCACGGGTATAATCACAAGACCCTGTTCAAGCAAAAAATCACTGACCTGTATTTTAATTCACCCCTTTCATTATCAATTGAATTTAATAATAGCGGCAGCCACAGCCGCGGCAACAGCACCGACAAACCCGAGCAGGATTTTATCCCAGAACTGTACAGGGCGGCGGCTTAGCCTGTTAACGCTTTCTTTAAGCTCACTCAGCGTAACAAGCATACTGTCAAGCTTTGCCCCGGCAGCCGCCTGCGAAACAGCAAAGGCATTTACCTTATCCGAAAGGTGCTGCATTTTTTCTTCAAGCTGAGCCACCCTGTGTTCAAGTATATCTTCGCTTGTCAATGCCATACCCCCAGTGCGTCATAAATCTTTGCCTTTGTTCCCGAAAGCTGTGCGGATATGAGCTCACGCGCCGAAATAATAAGCACATCGTCAACCACACCGGTCGGCTCAAAGCCCAACGCTTTCTGCAAGGCAAGTGTTGCGTTATAAGTACCGTTTCCGAAAATTCCGTTATCATCAACGGCGCAGTCTGTAACTCCGAGCTTTTTAAGCACGGTGAGCAGCATTTTATAAGCCAGCACAGCCTGACTGCTGTCACCTTTTTTCAAAGTGTTTCCGTTTTTGGCTTTAAAGGAAAGCCGTGCAGGATAATCGACATAGCAGTAGTTCATATCAACATAGCCGTCAATTCCGTCAACAGTACCCTTGCTTGTATATTGCCACATAGTGTATTCACCTTTGTAAGTCAACTTGTCTGCGTACTGCGCAACCCACACATCGTATGCGGAAAGAGATGACATATCAAGTTGGTTTTCAAGCCACGATTTTGAAGCATAAATTCCGCAGAACACACCGCTTTTATTCAGCGTTTCAAGGAATGTAGCGGCAACCTGCGTAAGCCTTTTACTGCCGATTGAAAGCTGACTTTCGGGCGAATACCGCGCAGTATCGTGGTTATCCTCCGTATCAAAAAAAACGGGATAATCTAATTTTTTACCTTCAAGCAGTTCAAGCACGAATTCTGCTTCGCATTTTGCTTCTTCAACCGTTACCGCGCAGGAATAGTAATACGCACCGAACGGCATACCTGCAGCAGCTGCTGCCTTACAGTTGGATTTCCACCTGCTGTCGGTATTTTTTGTTTTTGCTTTACCGTAGCCCGTATAACCGCAGCGAATAATCACACCGTCGATGCCCGCTTTTTTCAGCTTTTTAAAATCGACCGCACCCTGAAATTTTGAAATATCAATGACCTTTTTCATTATAAGCACCCCACATCAGTTGCGGTCATATACCGCATACCATTTACCGCCGCGGAACACGCAGATTTCGGGATTGAGATACATGCAAGAAAACGGAAAGCTTTCATCCTGCTTATCAACACAAAAAATTCTTTCGGGCAAAGCAAGAATATTTATGGGTTGCGGCAGACCCTGCAGCATCCATTCACCAAGCTCATTATAAGAACTGTAGTTGCTGTCATCGGGCGAATAAATGAATTTGCCATCTTCATCCGTAACCCACACCTGCTGATATTCATAAGCTCCGTCACAGAAAAACTGCATATATACCGTAGGAATCTGCTGATATATCAAACATAGCAGCAGTTTCCTGCGCTTCATCCGTAAACAGAATCAAAGAAAAATTGTACATATCTTCTTCATTCATACTGCAGTTTTCAATCCATGAATAATCAAAGTGCAGGGTTCTTGCACCGTCTGTAGCTTTTACCGTATTTACCGGCGGACAGTAAAGCACAACCGTGCCTTCTTCGGCTGACTGCGGTAATTCATTCACTATGGGAAGAAGATTTAACGCGCTGATTCGGATTACATTTTCCTCCTGCGACACCTTTATGTTCTGCGTTCCCTTTATTTCAACGGAATTCATACCATTTACGGTTGCATCTCTGCCGGATTCGCCGTTGAGTTCTCCGTTTTCAAAGGCAGTGTTTACCTTTTCAAAAAGGCTGTCCGCTTCGTCAATTGTCTTGTTCATTGAGGAAAGTGCTTTCTGAAATTCGGCGATAAAGCCGTTGCTTTCTCCGGGTATACATTCAGGTTCACCGTCAACCGACCTTTTGAAAGTGAGTTCAAATGCAGGCGATTTCACCGTTGAAATAAGCTCACCCGATTCATCAACGGTATGCGCTTCAACCTGAACACAAAGGCTGCTGAACACGGTAAGCGTATCGGGCAGCTGATAATAAATAACGCCGTCAGCATAGTAATCAGGCGTGCTGTCGGCAGTTATTTTATGCTCAATATGTTTTTTATCAAAGCGGTTTTCAAGTGAGCTGCCCATATTGAACGAAAGCGTATAAAAACTAATGTCCTCGCTCATCAGCTCATCATTGAGTTCTATTTCAAGCAGAGTTGCGCAATGCTCTTTTCTGTACTGGCTTACAGTCTGCGAAGCTGTAAGCGTATCATCAGTTTTAAAGGCATAGCCGCCGTTATTGTCAAGAACAACTCTTAAACTTCTCAGACAGCACACCTCATTTCCTTATCGTAATATGTACGAAGGTAATTTTCCGTTTCTGCAAGCTCATTGCGCTGGCTGTATAAAACTGTCAGCTTGCGCGATACAGCCGCCGCGGCAATGTTGCGGTGAGCCTTTTGCAAACGCTGCAATTCTGTACGGCAGGCTTCAATCTGCAGGTTTATGCTTTCAATATTTTCCGAATATTCATCGGCAAGCTGTGCAAGTGATTTTTTTATCATTATTTACTCCTTTCTTTTCTTTGAATTTTTACAATTCCCGTTTATATTCCTCGCAATCAATCAGGTGTTTAAGAACAAGGCGAATTTTTTCTTTTGCGCGTGTAATAGCCTTGTAAATGTTTGCCTTGCTTGTTCCGGTTAAAGCCGCGGCTGCAGCTGCACTTCTGCCATCAAGCAGGCAGCAGACTGCCGCTGTTTTTTCAATTTCCGTAAGGTCTTTTTCAATAACCGAACGGACAACCTTATAGATATTTACCACGCGTAAACCCGGAACGGTTTCGTACTCCTTTGCCTGCTCACTGCTCCATAAATCAAAGGCAAGGCGCGTAAGCTCGCTCTGTTCGGTTCCACTTTCATAGCTGCGGGAATCAATACTTATTTCTTTCATAATTCACTCCGTTTTTTATTCCGCAAAGCTGCAAAGGGTCATACAGCGTATGCGCTGTTTTGCGGCTTTGATATCAATTCTACAGAACAAATGTTCGCTTGTCAAGACAAAAATGGGACTTTCTTCACAAATTGCATAAATTAAAGCGCAATTAACTTGTCCAATCGGCGAAAAATGTCAATTGAAATATTATAATTACTGTGTTATTATTACAGGTGTAATTTTGTAATTTAAGGATTGGTGAAATTCTTTGAAAAAATTAATATGCCTTGTGCTGGCGTTAACTGCACTTTTTGCTTTAACTGCCTGCAATGACGAGATTAACCCCGATGTTAAAGAAACCGAACCCACTACCGTTCAGGCACCCACAGAAGGCGAAACAACCCAATACAAATATCTTGAATATGCCGACCATATTGAACTTACGGATTTCAAGGGCAACCCAACAAATGTTTACCTGCCCAAGGATATCAACGGCAAACCCGTCACATCGTTCGGCAAAATCTTCAAGGCAAGCCTTACGCTTATATCAATTTCCATTCCCGCAAACTCAAGCTATACCACCATTGAGTCGGAAGCCTTTGCCGAATGCCAGAACCTTACAAATGTAAGCATCGGCAATGTTGAAACAATCGAATCAAAGGCTTTCTACGGCTGCCAGTCACTCAAGGTTGCCCGCATATCCGACACGGTAACCGAAATTGCACAGGACGCTTTCAAATACTGCACTGAGCTTATTGTTTACGGCACACCCGGCTCTGCAGCTGAAGAATACTGCGAAGGATTCAACAGCATTTACTTCCGCGATTCAAAGGCCCAGGAAGAAACAACAACTGCTGCTACTTCTGAAGAAACATCGTCAACGGAAGAAAGCAGTACAAACGAAGAAGAAAGCTCAACAGCAGAAACAACCACAAAAAAGAAAGTAAGCACAACAAAAAGAGTAACCACAGCAGCTCCCGCAACTACAACCGCTGCTCCCGAAGAAACAACAAGAAGCTTACTTAACATATTTGACTTACCCTAAATAGCAATCAACCGTACCGACTTCATATCGGTACGGTTGATTTTTTATCACATTATAAAAGCTGCTTCAAAGGCATATTTCAGCACATCTAAAATCATCATTACCAATTCCTTCAGGCCGAGCTTTGCAAGGATAGCAAAAAAGTCGCTTGTGTTATCCGTATTTTCAAAGCCTGTATAGCCGTAAATTCTCTCGCCGTTAAAAACGGTAAAGCGCTGTATTCTGTAGTTTGCGGGGGTTATGTTATCCATAAGGAAATAAATTTTTATATCAAAGGTTTTGCCGCTCACCTGCGGGATTTCACCCGTAAACGGTATTTCCATGCTTTCACCGGGGGCTAATTTTTTCGTTGCATCAACCTTGAATTTAAGGTCAAGCCCTTCACACACAACGGCTGTTACAATTACCGCTGCTTCGTTACAGACATTTTTGATTACAAGCGTTTTTGCACCGCAATCAAGGTAGCTCGCTTCGTTATTATCAAAATGTGCCCAGACTCCGTTTGAAGCGTTTATTGAATCGTGAAACTGCGGATATGCCGGGTCAGAATAAACGGAAGTGAGGTTATCCGTCATAAGCAGATTCATGAAAAGCTCCGATGTATACGGTGCGCGTATAATCATGCCGTGATAATGATTCTCAACAAACCATGTGTTATCGGGCAAATATGCGGTTGAAGCGTCAATTGTTCTGTCGGGTGACAACTTATATTTACCGCCGCAGTCATTCTGCTGAACATAGCCATCGCCAAAGCGTGTACCCCACGGTGCGCACACAGCACCGGACTGACCGTTGGTTGTAATAATGCCGTCGGAGGTTTCGGGGTAGCCTGAAACAATGCCGTTGCCGTAGCCGGCAATAATTGAAACATTCATGCCGCCGTCAACAAGCGCCTGAAGCTTGGCACCCATCGTGGGCAGAATTTCGTAGTGGAAACGGTCAGACTTGTCGATTATTCCTGCGTTTTCAACAGGGTCAAGCAGCCTTGCCTTTGCTTCATCATATTTTGATGCAGGCATAAAATCCCATATGCTGCCCCATTTGCCGAGTATATCAAAGAAATACGGTGCGGCAGCGTTGAGCAGATCATCAAGTATACCGAGCTGCTGTGCTTTTACAAGCCAGTTGAGGTCCATTTCCCACTTCATGCCGTGTTCAATAAAACGGAGAAGATTTTCCTCGTCAATTCTGATATCGCCCGAAAAAGCATCGTAAGCAATACCTGCGCCGCCTATTGCGGGGCTTGACATAATGCAGTTATCCACCTTAAACTCATCGCCGTAAAGCACAAGGTAGGTTGCAGTAACCTGACCGCCGTGGCTGATGGCGTAAATATTGACCTTTTCCTTGCCGCTGTCAGCTATTACGCTGTCAACATAGTCGTGAAGCATGTCTGCACAGTATTCTGCGCCCATTCTCCAATCAGTCTGGAAAAAGTAAATATTTTCATCACTTGTGTATTTTCTGATTTCGTCTACACATTCCTGCTCGAAAATATGTGAGCCGTCCTCATTTTCTTCAAGGTACTTGTAGTTTGTTTTTGCGGCATCGGTTGAATAAACACGCAGAGGATATTTACTGCTGCCATCGGGATTACATCGCACAAGCTCACACTGCTCTGCCAGCTGTTTTCCGACAAGCTCTGCCAGCTTATCACAGTTGCCGACAACAAGCCCGCCGACGGAGAGCAAAACATCGCTTACGCTGCCGAAAGCTTCGGTAAGCAGCGCAAGAAAATCAATATTCCATGCGCTTTCGCCCGTTTCTTCAACAAAAAGTGCCGAAGCTGTATAGCCCGCAACAACAATTACGGGGTAATCGCTGATTTCGCCCTGCATATTATCAACAGGCTCGGCATACGCAACAGCGCAAACCGAAAAAACAATAATAACGCTTAAAAGAAGAGCAACAATTTTTTTCATAAAATCAACTCACCTTTCGGTTTTTCATATTTTACATAATACCATAAAAACCCCGACATTTGTTAAAAACACAAATAAATTTATATATTGTTAATATTTATTGTTTTATTTGTCCGTTGAAAGAAAAAAGCGATAGAGATATAATATACAGCCGTAAAATGTAAAAAGGTGGTAAAAAGGAATGAACAAAATGCAGCCAAAGCTGTTTTCATGCATGAAAAGCTATTCAAAACAGCAGCTTATAAAAGACCTTACAGCGGGCGTTATCGTTGCTATAATTGCTCTGCCGCTTTCAATTGCGCTTGCACTCGCATCCGGTGTTGACCCCGAGCAGGGACTTTACACCGCAATTGTTGCAGGCTTTGTAATTTCGTTTTTAGGCGGCAGCCGTGTACAGATTGCCGGACCGACAGCGGCATTTGCAACAATAGTTGCAGGTGTAGTAGCTAAAAACGGCTTTTCAGGGCTTGTGCTTGCAACCGTAATAGCAGGTATACTGCTTATATTAATGGGTGTATTCAAGCTCGGCAGTCTGATTAAATTCATTCCCTACACCATAACAACAGGCTTTACAACAGGTATAGCAATTACGCTTGTTATCGGTCAGCTAAAGGATTTCTTCGGGCTTACCTTTACACATTCCCCGATTGAAACAATTGATAAGCTCAAGGAAGTTGTAAACTGCTTTAATACCTTTAACTGGCAGGCACTTGTTATAGGTGCGGTATCACTTGCAGTATTGATTGTTTTCCCGAAATTCATTAAAAAAATCCCACCCTCACTTTTTGCAATAGTTATCAGTGCGGCACTTGTAAAGCTGTTTAACATGGATGTAAACACTATCGGTGACCTTTACACAATTTCTTCCGATTTGCCTAAGCTTTCAATCCCCGCTTTTTCTGTTGACACGGTTAAAGCCATACTGCCCGATGCATTTACTATTGCCGTGCTTGCAGCGGTTGAAAGCCTGCTCAGCTGCGTTGTTGCAGACGGTATGACGGGCAGCCGCCACAACTCCAACATGGAGCTTGTTGCACAGGGTGCAGGTAACATAGCATCCGCACTTTTCGGCGGTATACCCGCAACGGGCGCAATTGCCCGCACCGCCGCAAACATCAAAAACGGCGGCAGAACACCCATAGCCGGTATTGTACACGCTGTTGTGCTGCTGCTTGTTCTCGTGGTGCTTATGCCCTACGCATCGCTTATCCCGATGCCCACAATAGCCGCAATACTCTTTGTAGTTGCCTATAACATGAGCGAGTGGCGCGAATTCACCTCAATAATAAAACGCGCGCCGAAAAGCGATACGCTTGTTCTTCTTGTCACATTTGTGCTGACGGTAGTATTTGACCTTGTTGTTGCAATTATCGTCGGCGTAATACTTGCAACTGTTATGTTTATGAAGCGTATGTCCGATGTAACCGATGCTTACGGCTGGAAAGAAATTGACGAAAGCACCGATAAGGACAATATTTCGCTCAAAGTTATTCCCGAAGGCGCAATGGTTTACGAAATAACCGGTCCGATATTCTTCGGCGTTTCAAACAAAATTGCCGATGTTATCAAAAAGAGCAACAAACAGGTGCTTGTACTTCGCATGAGAAGCGTTCCCGCAATTGATGCAACGGGCATACACAGCTTTGAATCGCTGATTAAAACCTGCAAGAAAAACGGTTCAACACTGGTGCTTTCCCATGTCAACGAACAGCCCATGGAAGTGCTGAAAAAATCAGGCATGCTCAACGAAATCGGCGAAGAAAACATTTGCGAGCATATCGATTCTGCCCTCGCAAGAGCAGAAGAAATAATGAAAGATAAAGTACGCGTTAAATAAATTACAGTTTTGCGATTTCATCGCAAAACTGTAGCGATATAAATCCCTAACGGGATTTGCTATATATTGCGTTGCAATGCGATATATCTTCGATGCGATATGTGCTGCGGCACACAGGGGATTTATATCATATCGCAGGTGAGTGTAACGAGCCTATATCGCAATTTCATTTATGAAATTATATCGCATT
>JAFQBE010000022.1 GCA_017416765.1 Clostridia bacterium | reverse complement strand
CCTATGGTTCCCTCGCTCGGATGAATAATTGAAGTTCATTCCCGTCAGCCTGTTCCGTTCAGCCTACCAACATCATTCATTTTTACCTTGCTTTTGTTTTTACGCTTTTTATTTCCGCCGTTAATGATTTTTAATTGTTAAATCAATTTTATAATAGGCGGCATTGTCTGCGGCGACTCGCCGCTAAACTGCAATTTCTTACCCGCTTATAGATTCTTTTGTATTATGACAATAAAACACAAGCAGTATCAGCATAGCGTAGGGTAAATCGAGGAAGGTTTCGTTTATTAATCCGCGCAGGAAAATAAAAATTTCCATATGAAGCGGATAGTTCATCTGCTCCTCAACATAGAGCTTCAATATTTCAAACACAACCGTTACCGGCACGCAGAACGACAGCACACCAAGGCAGATAACGGGACAATATTCGGCAACTCTTTTATGGTGTAGCAGCTTGCCCGCAAAAAGCGCAAGCAAGAAGAATGCAAACAGCAGGCTTTCAACCGTTTTTTCAAGCACAGTCAACTCGCTCAACACATTGCTGTGGTGCATACCCGAAAGGGTTATAAGCCCCGACACGGCAGCGTACAGCTTAATGCACAGCAGAACAAAATCGGGAACGAGCAGGTATTTGTGCTTGACCTTTTGAGAAATCAGCACTGCCATTGAAATATAAATAAGCAGCTGAACAATATCGGTAAGCGAAAATGTAAAATCAAAATAGGTTTTGCCGGCATAAAGGCGCAGACTTGCACCGGACGCAATTTTTTCCGCCGCTAAAAATATAAACATTATAAATGTAGCCGTATTCAGGTGCTTGTCCCTTCCCCTGCGGTGTACAAAAGCGTTTATTTTTTCGCCTGCCATGTGTTCAACTCCTTTACACTATAATACTACCATACATCAATATTACTTGTAAATAAATTTGTTAATATATAACAAAGGTAATATTTTATATTTTTACAAATTGGTTATTGTCATTTACGGAGATATATTGTATTATTTAGGTACTACAAAATTCGTTAAAAGAGGTATTGCTATGAGTAAGAGCGTTAAAGACATTCTTGCAATGATTGAAGAAAACGGCATTCAGATGGTTGACTTCAAGATGGTTGATATCAACGGTCAGTACCGTCACGTTACAATCCCTGCACAGAATTTTTCCGAAGACACTATGAAGAGCGGCATCGGTTTTGATGCTTCCAACTACGGCTATGCTGTTGTTGAAAAGAGCGATATGGTTTTCATCCCCGACCCCGATACGGCTGTTATCGACCCCTTCTGCTCAATCCCCACACTGTCTATGACAGGTAACGCAATGATTATTGACAGCCCTGAAAACCGTCCCCTTGCTCAGTATCCCCGCAACATCATCAAGGCTGCTGTTGAATACATGAAGAACAGCGGCGTTGCCGACGAAATGAAGATTCTGCCTGAATTTGAATTTTATCTGTTCGACAATGTTACATGGAATGTTGAAGGCAGACAGATCGGTTTTAATGTTGACGCACAGCAGTCCTACTGGAACTCTGATGTAGAAGGTCTCGGCGTTGTTGTTCCCAAGCAGAAGAACTACCACATAGCAAAGCCTTTCGATATTTCCTACGAATGCCGCAGCGAAATGTGCATGCTCATGAAGGATGCAGGTATTGAAATAAATTACCATCACCCCGAGGTTGCCGCATCAGGTCAGTTTGAAATTGAGCCTCAGCTTGGCGAAGTAGTACACATGGCTGACGCAACCATGATGATTAAATACATCATACACAACACAGCTCTCAAATACGGCAAGGCTGCAACCTTTATGCCCAAGCCCGTATGGGGTGAAGCAGGCAGCGGTATGCACGTACACATGCTTCTGTTTAAGGACGGCGAGCCCGTATTCTCCGATGATAACGGCTATGCACACCTGAGCAAGGAAGCACATTGGTTCATGGGCGGTCTACTCAAGCACATTCACTCACTGTGTGCTATCACCAACCCCAGCACAAATTCCTTCAAGCGCCTTATACCCGGCTTTGAAGCACCCGTTACAGTCGGCTATGCTACATCAAACCGCAGCGCTGTTATCCGTATTCCCGCATATGCAAAAGCTCCTGATAAACGCCGTTTCGAGCTTCGTAATCCCGATGCAACCTGCAACCCCTATTTCTGCTATGCAGCAATTCTTATGGCAGGTCTTGACGGTATCAAGAACAAAATTGATCCGCACGCAAACGGCTGGGGTCCCTACGATGTAAACCTTTACCACCTTCCCGAGGAAGAAAAAGCTAAGCTTCAGGGCCTTCCCGCATCACTTGAGGAAGCACTTGATGCACTTGAAGCTGACTACGCTTACCTCACCGAAGGCGGCGTATTCCCCGAAGAACTTATCAGGAACTTCATCAAAGCAAAGCGCGAAGAATGCCGCCAGCTTTCTTCTATCCCTCACCCCGCAGAATACGACAAGTACTTCAATTTATAATATCTTTATCCAAGCAAAACAGCCACGGCAAAACCGTGGCTGTAAATTTTTATTTCTTGAACTGTTTTTTAAGGCGGAGTTCTTTTGAAAGTATCATTTTGCGCAAGCGCAATGATTTGGGAGTAACTTCAAGCAGTTCATCATCTTTGATGAATTCCATGCATTGCTCAAGGCTTAAATTTGATGGCGGTACAAGGCGCAACGCATCGTCGCTGCCTGCGGCGCGGGTATTTGTAAGCTGCTTTTTCTTGCAGACATTACAAACGATATCCTCATTCTTTGCACATTCGCCTACTATCATGCCTTCATACACAGGCACACCGGGACCGATGAAAAGTCTGCCGCGGTCCTGCGTATTAAACAGACCGTAGCCCGTTGATTCACCTGCCTCGTGAACAACAATTGAACCGCGTTCACGGGTCTGGATATCGCCTGCATAAGGTTCATAGCCGTGGAAAAGCTGGTTCATAATACCGTTGCCGTTTGTATCGGTAAGGAATTCGGAACGGTAGCCGATAAGACCGCGGGAGGGAATTTTAAACTCAAGGTGAGTTGAGCCGCCGTCACGCACACCCATATTTTCAAGCTCCGCCTTGCGTGAGCCGAGTTTTTCGATAACAGCACCTACATACTGTTCGGGCACTTCGATAATAAGCAGTTCAACGGGTTCGTAAATCTCGCCGTCAATTTCTTTTAAAATAACCTTCGGGCGGGAAACCTGGAATTCATAGCCCTGACGGCGCATTGTTTCAATAAGAATTGAAAGGTGAAGCTCGCCTCTGCCCGAAACCTTAAAGGTATCGGTTGTGTCGGTTTCTTCAACGCGCATGCTTACATTTGTTTCAACTTCTTTGAAAAGACGGTCGCGGATATTGCGTGAAGTTACGAACTTGCCTTCCTGCCCTGCAAAGGGGCTGTCGTTTACGATAAAGTTCATTGAAATTGTAGGCTCATCAATTTTGACAAAGGGCAGCGGTTCAACGCAATCCGTTGCACAGGCTGTTTCGCCTATATTGATATCGGGAATACCTGAAACGCAGATAAGGTCACCTGCCTGTGCTTCTTCAACTTCAACGCGTTTAAGACCTTCAAACTGGTAAAGTCTTGTAATGCGCTCATTCTTCTGTGAACCATCCGCTTTACAGAGGGTAACCATCTGATTGCGCTTTACAGTACCTCTTTCAACTCTGCCGACACCGATTCTGCCGACATAATCATCATATTCAAGTGAAGAAAACAGAATCTGAAGCGGTGCATCGACATCGCCCTTGGGCGGTTCAATATTTTCAAGCAGAGCTTCAAGCAGCGGGCGCATATCGCCTTCGCGTGCTTCGGGATCAAGAGATGAATAGCCGTCGCGTCCGCTTGCGTAAACTACGGGGAATTCAAGCTGTTCATCATCTGCACCGAGTTCGATAAACAAATCAAGCACCTCATCAAGCACCTCATCGGGTCTTGCACCGGGGCGGTCAATCTTGTTGACGACAACAAGCACCTTTTTGCCCAGACCGAGTGCTTTTTTGAGAACAAAGCGAGTTTGCGGCATACAGCCTTCAAATGCATCGACAAGCAGCAGCACACCGTCTACCATCAAAAGGATACGCTCAACCTCACCGCCGAAATCGGCATGACCGGGAGTATCAACAATATTGATTTTCGTATTCTTATAATGAATTGAGGTATTCTTCGAAAGAATTGTGATGCCGCGTTCACGCTCAAGGTCGTTTGAGTCCATAACACGGTCTGCAACCTGCTCATTTTCACGGAAGGTACCGCTCTGTTTTAAAAGCTCATCAACAAGTGTGGTTTTGCCGTGGTCAACATGAGCAATAATGGCAACATTTCTTATTTCTCTGCGCTCCATATTAAATCTCCAATAAAATATAAGTAAATTACAGGTAAATATTATATACTAAAATTATCATATTTCAATAGTATGATTGACAAAAAAAGACTTTTACTGTATAGTATTTTTGTCCAAAAATAAAATTTTAAAGGAGAAAACTTTTCATGGCAGAAAAAAACTACGGCAAACTTGTCAAAGCGCTTCAGATAGGCGCGGGTATTTTTATGGTGGCAATGGTTATACTTTGCCTTATTCTCACCAAAAAATACGACATCAAACTTGCAAACATTCCCGAACTGAGTGAAAAGATTACAGGCGGCGTTGCAACAATTGCTTTCGGTGTTATTCTTTTTTCCGTTGTCAAATCTTTTGCTCTTGTTTTTCCGCCCTCGGTTATCTTTGCAATCTGCGGATACCTTATGCCCAACTACTTTTTAGCGCTTATCATCAACATTGTTTCTGTTTTTCTCAGCCTTTCCATCCCCTACTTTCTTGGCAGATTCACAGGCGCAAGCATGGTTGATACACTTAAAGGTAAGTTCAAGGCAATCAAAAAGATGGATGACTTTGCGGGTGCAAATGAAACCGAAATGACCTTTGCGGTAAAGCTTTCCGGCATCCTTCCCGGTGACCTTTCCAGCCTTCTTTTCGGTGCTATGGGTATCTCCTATAAGAACTACATGATCGGCGCAAACCTCGGTATGCTCCCGCTTGCAATTGTATATACTCTTTTCGGAACCGCTCTCAAGAGTATCGGAGAAAAGCCCTGGCTTGCAGCAATTCCCGTAGTTGTCATAATTGTATTCGTACTTATCGCAAGTCTTATTACAAAGCGCCTTATTGCAAAAACAAAGGCTGCTCAGGAGGGCAAAAACAATGTCTGAAACACAAAGAAGCTGGTTTGAGCTTGACAATGCTGCCACAATTTATCCGTATTCTTCGAATAGAGAGTGGATTTGCAGCTTCCGTATCGGTTTTATCATGAAGGAAGATGTTGACCCCGTAATCCTCCGCCAGGCAGTCAAAGACATAATGCCCCGTTTCCCTACATACTTTGTACAGCTCCGTTACGGTTACTTCTGGCCATATCTTGAAAAAACAGATATAGTTCCCACCGTTGAGGAAGAACATATTTATCCCGTTCTGCCTACACCGCGTTGGTACAACGAAGGTCCTGCACTTAAAATTATTTACTATAAACGCAGACTTTGTATAGAAGCTTTCCACGGCATATCTGACGGTGGTGCAACAATCACCGTGCTCAAAGCGCTCACCGCGCAGTATCTCCGCCTTAAAGGTGTCGAGATTCCGGAAAGCGACCTTATTATCGATATAACCGAAGAACCCAAGATTGAAGAAGTACGTGACAACTTCAAATTCTTTTATGACAAGAACAAAAAGGCTCCGGGCAAAAAAGAAACCGTCAGCTATCAGCATACTGTACACACCATACACAACTATAACCGCCTTTTTGAAGGACTTGTTCCTGTTGAAGATGTGAAAGCTTTCTGTAAGCCCCGTAATATCACCATTACAGAATTCCTTACCGCTGTATTTATTTACTCGCTGTATCAGAATGCACCCGCAGATAACAAGCTGCCCATCAAAATTTCTGTACCGGTTTCACTTCGTCCCATTTTCGGCGTAAATTCAATGCGTAACTTCTCACTGTTCACCAATGTCGGTGTACCGCTTAAAGATGATAAAAGCACAACAGTTGAAGAAATTATAGAGGGACTGCGCGGTAAAATTAAAGAAGGTACAGAAAAAGAAGTTCTCGAGCAGAATATCGCCGCCAACGTTTCACTTGCAAGCAATCCCGTTGTTCGCGTTCTGCCGAACGGACTTAAAAAGCATGTATTGAAGCTGGGCTACAAGAACGGTCAGAAAAAATTTGCATGCTGCCTTTCAAATCTCGGTGTATGCAAACTTCCGCCCGAAATGAAGGAGCATATTGACCGTATGTGCGTTTTCCTCGGCGGTCCGAGAAGCTGTGTAGGCTGCGCTGTCAACAGCGTTGATGACAGGCTCAATATCAGCTTCAATGTTGCATCAAAGCAGACTGATGCGGTACGCACATTCTACAAAACTCTTGCAGACCTCGGCATGCGTGTGCATGTAGAAAGCAGTGATTGGGAGTGATAATATGAGATGCAGAGAATGTAATGTAGACCTTCCTGAAACTTATACAGCCTGCCCGCTGTGCGGTGCAAAGGCTTCACCGGATGAACCTGTACTTAAAGGCATTCGCACTGCCGAATTCCCTAAGCTCAAAACAGAGCCCTTTAAAAAAGATCCGTTCCATGTATTCCTTGTAATATGGCTGGTTATATCCGCAATAAGCATAGCTCTGTGCGCAACAGGACTTACTTCAAAGTTGCTTGCCGCAGGCACAATTTGTACCGTTGCACTTGTCTGGACCTTGCTCGGCAGACCGTTTTTGGTAAAGCAGCTTTATGCAGGCAACTATATAGTAATGAACTGGCTGCCGTTAGCCCTTTTCAGCGTAGCGGTAAGCAAAATACAGCATGAAGATATAACACTTGCATTAACAGGTTATTTACCCATAAGCAGTATAGCTGTGCTGGCAGCACTTACGGTGCTGATACTTGCCAAACCCAAACGCGCAAAGCGTGCCGCAGCATACCCCGTACTGTTTGCAGTTTTAAGCGTTATCGCAAGTGTAATAACAATTGCAAAAACAGCTGCAGTGCCTTTCCTCTGGCTGGCTGTAATTGTAATTTGCGCATGTATACTTGCCCTGCTGTTTTTCATGGACCCCAAGGCTGTCAAAGAAGAACTCAAAGCAAAATTCTCTATTCAGAGAAGCGTAAATACAATTAAGAAAATTGAAAAATAAAAGAACAAGCCGTAGCTGTTATTTTAAGCTACGGCTTGAATTTTCAACCTAATGATTATAATTTGAATATTATTCCTATAGCTGCACATATACCGATAAATATTATCGGGTGCAGTTTTTTTGTTTTTTTGAACTGTGTCAGAAAAAGCACTGCTGCAAATATTATTACCGCAGGAATATTTATTGCTTCCCAGAAACGGGCAATATCAAAATCGGTAAGGTCAAGCAATGCAAGCTCAACAACACTCCAGCCGGCTGCGGCTATAAGACCTGTTACAGCGGGTCTGAGTCCGCCGAATGCCCACTGCATATACTTGTTGCTCATGTACTTATCCATTACCTTTGCTATGGCAACAATAATTATAAGCGAGGGCAGCACAAGAGAAATCGTGGCAAACACCGCACCGGGAATACCGAAAACACGGAAACCCACATAGGTTGCCATATTAACGCCTATAGGTCCGGGAGTAGATTCTGAAACCGCTATCATATCAGCCAGCTGTTCATGGGTAAACCAATCGGGATACTTGTTTGCCATTTCCGAAAGGAAGGGCAGAGTTGCAAGACCGCCGCCTACGGCAAGCAAGCCTGTTTTAAAGAATTCATAACAGAGAGTAAGTACAGTCATAAGCGTACTCATTTTTGCTCACCCTCCCTATTCTTTTTACTGAATCTGCCAAGCAGTAAGCCTGCAACAGCCGCACCCACAACAACCACAACGGGGCTTGCACCGAAAACGGCAATAATTATAAATGCCGCAACAGCAATTATAATCTGTGCAACGCTTTTTACATTGCTTTTGGCAAGCTTAATAACAGCCGAAGCAATAAGGGCGCAAACAGCAATTCTGATGCCTGCAAATGCGTGCTGTACCGCAGGAATATCCGCAAAGTTTGACAGCACAGCGGCTATTACCGTAATTATCACAACCGAGGGAAAAGCCATGCCGAGGGTTGCAATAACAGCACCCGGCACTTTTGCTTTTTTGTAGCCTACAAAAGTAGCTGTATTGACCGCGATAATGCCCGGAGTACACTGACCGACAGCATAATAATCAAGTATTTCATCATGTGTTACCCAGCCCCTATCCTCAACAAGCTCGCGTTCGAGCATGGGGAGCATGGCAAGACCGCCGCCAAAGGTCATTACACCTATTTTTGCAAAGGACAAAAACAGCTGACCGAGCAGCTTTGCGGTACTTATTTCGGTTTTCTTTTCTTTCATTTTTATTTCCTCAATTTAAACATTCAAGTTCTTCATTTACTGCAGCTTTAACAGATTTCGGAAGTGCTGCCTTGTTGAAAACGCCGAGTATATCCCGGTTATCGTTCTTTTCAAGCAGACGACAGCAAATTTCTTTTTTAAGTGAAAAGCCCTGCCAGCGTGAAAGAATACGGATAGCCTTTTCTTCGGCTGTTTCACCCGTAAGCCTTTGAGCGTTTTGGGCTGTTACAGTATAGGTTTGGGCAATATCCGCACCGTTTATTTCAAATATAAGCTCTTTGCCGTCAACCTCAATATCGCGCACACGGATTTTATAGTTGCGCTTTTGCGGCAGCACTGCCGTATCACCGGTTGCAGCATTCACCGTAAATGTAACCGTATTGTTATTATATGCTATTTCAAATTTAGTTTTTGCAGTATGGTTTTTGAAATCAACAGAGCCGTCATCTTCAACAAGCTCAAATGTACCGTTGCCCGAAAAAGCCCACACTTCAAAGCTTTCGGGATTGCCGCAGAAATTGCCTTCATCAGCTGAAAGGGGTATAATCGCCCCCTCCTTTGCAAGCACGGGTATGCTTTCCAAATCGCGGAAAAGCTCAAGTGTCTTTTCGCCTTCGTATGACCTGCAGGTAAATATATCCGTCCATCTGCCCTTTGGCAGCCATGCCTTTGTGCTTGCCATAAGCACCTTTTTATCGGTCGGTTTTGTAATCGGACAAACCATAAGCTCGCTGCCGAACATATACTGGTTAGGCACTTCGTAGGCATTTTTATTCTCGGGGTAGGAATAGTACATAGGTTCGCACAGTGCCGTGCCTTCTTCATGCGTGCGGTGGTCCATTGTGTAAATATACGGTATCAGCTTATGGCGCAGGTTAAGCCATTCCTTTGCCGCACGGCAGACTTCACCCTTATACTTCCACGGTTCTTTGCCAAGGGCAAGCATATTGCTTGAATGAAGACGCATAATCGGCGAGAACACACCGAACTGAAGCCAGCGCAGATACAGCTCGTCATCCCTTGTACCGAACATGTGACCGCCTATATCATGGCTCCACCATGTATAAGCTGCGTTTGTTGCATTGACTGTAAAATAGGGCTGAAAATCGAGCGACTTCCATGAAATCAGCGTATCGCCCGAAAAGCCGAGCGGATAGCGGTGTGAACCTGCACCGTTGTAGCGCGAAAGAATGAGCGGAAGCTCACCGTTTTCGGCATTATCAAGAAAATGGTAATGGTTGAGTGCCTGCAATGGGTCAAGCCCGTCCATATCGCTCTTTGTTCCCTGCTGCCAGTCAATCCACCAGAAATCCACGCCGTCCTTTTCATAGGGCTTATGGATAATATCAAAATAAGCGTTCCAGAATTCATCCTTACTGCATTCGAACTTTACAGGCTGCTTTGTCTGCGGGTCAATACCTACAGCCGTTGCCATACGCTCATACATATCTTCATATTCACGAACGCCGTCGGCAGGGTGAAGATTTAAAGTTACATGAAGGTTTTCTTCATGCAGCTTTTTAAGGAACTCTTTATAATCAGGGAATAAATCGGTATTCCATGAATATCCCGTCCAGCCGTTGTAATCAAGCCCGAACTTTTTCTTTATCTTTACCCAATGCCAGTCCATATCAACCGTTGCAACGGTAAGCGGTATGCCTTCCTTTTTGAACCTGTGCATAAGGTCAAGGTATTCCTGCTGTGTATATGCATGGTAGCGGCTCCACCATACACCGAGCGCATAGCGCGGAATCAGCGGTACGGGTGAAGAAATTTTATAAAAGGCGTTTATTGTACCGCGGTAATCCTTACCGTATGCAAAAAGGTAATAATCCTTGCCTGTACCTTTTCTTTTTGTAAATCTTCCTCCCTCATCAAAAAGGAGCGATTTGCTGTCATCAAAAAGATAAGCACCGTTTTCGGTAACAAAGCCGTCGGCAAGCTTTGCCTTGCCGTTAGTCATATCAAGGGTACGGCAGGTACCTTTCAGATTCTTCTGCTTTGAAAATATTTCAACCTTTTTCGTATCCTTAAAGGCCACACTGTATGGCACAAGGTTTTCAATTATAAATACACAGGTATCGGTTTCAACCGTTATCGTCTTACCCTGCTGTGCAACATTCATGTTGCCGCCTTCGAAACGCCTGAACCATACCGCCGTGCTGGGCAAATCTGTAAAGCTGCCTGTTTCAAAGCGGATAAGGCGAGAGGTCAGATAGGTAATACGAAAACCGTTACCTTCAAAAATCTGCGAAGCGGAGGCTGCCGCATCGGTTTTTGCAATAAGTGATTTTTTCAGCATAATTCTTTTCTCCATATTATTGATAATCAGAGATTAATTAACATAGTTATTATATATTCGTGCGTTTCTCTTGTCAATAAAACAAGCTTCTTTAGCAACTCTTTAACCGATTAAAGCTTTAAAATCAAAAATTAATATTGACACTTTACTTTAAAAAGTGTTATATTACTAACATCCGAAAGTCCATTGTTATGGATAAATTTTAAGGAGGTAACATCATGAAAAAATTTATAGCACTTCTTCTCGCAACACTCATGATTGCAGGTTGCTTTGCAGCTTGCGGCGGCGAAGAAACACCCGAAAACAAAGCAAATGAAATCGTAATCGGTGTGCAGGGACCCCTTACAGGCAGCGCAGCACAGTACGGTATTGCAGTTGCTAACGCAGCAAAGCTTGCAGCAGATGAAATTAACGCAGCAGGCGGCATCAACGGCACAACGCTCAAAGTTGTCACAGCTGACGACGAAGCTGACCCCGGCGACAAGGCTGTTTCTGCCTACAACTCCCTCAAGGACCAGGGCATGCAGATTTTCCTCGGCACAGTTACAACAGGTTCAGGTCTTGCAGTTATCGACCAGACAGCTGCCGACAATATGTTCCAGCTTACTCCCTCCGCTTCAGGTGATGATATCATTGAAGCCGGCGACAACTGCTTCCAGATCTGCTTCACAGACTCTAACCAGGGTTCACGTTCCGCACAGTACATTGCAGAAAACAATGTTGCAACAAAGGTTGCAGTTATCTACGATTCATCTGATGCTTACTCAACAGGTATCTACAACAACTTCAAGGCTGAAGCAGCTAACAGAGGAATTGAGCTTGTAGCAGAACAGTCCTTCACCAAGGACAGCAAGTCCGACTTCTCCGCTCAGATTCAGGCTTGCAAAACTGCAGGTGCAGAGCTTGTATTCCTTCCCATCTACTACACAGAAGCTTCTCTTATCCTCGGCGCTGCAAAGGCTGCTGACTACGCACCCAAGTTCTTCGGCTGCGACGGTCTTGACGGTCTGCTTGCTATTGAAGGCTTCGACACAAGCCTTGCTGAAGGCGTAATGCTTCTTACCCCCTTCGCAGCTGACGCTACAGACGATGCTACACAGGCTTTCGTTTCTGCATACAAAGCAGCCTACAACAATGAAATCCCCAACCAGTTCGCAGCTGATGCTTACGACGGTGTTAAGATTCTCGCTAAGCTCATTGAAGAAAACAACATCACAGCTGATATGACAGCTGCTGAAATCTGCGAAATCCTCAAGGCAGCTATCTGCGCAGAAGGCTTTGAATTCTACGGCCTTACAGGTGCAGGTGCAGCCCTCACATGGGATGCTTCCGGTGCTGTTTCCAAGGACCCCGCTGCTGTTATCATCGAAAACGGCGCATACAAGGCCCTTTAATCAGTAACATAAAACAAAATCAAAGCGTTGTGCCGTTTCGGGCACAACGCTTTTTTGCTGTGTATGAAAATTGACAAATTGCAGTTTGTCCCAGACCAACTGTAATTTACTGCTTAAAAGTAATAATTTACCAACTTTCTGAAATCCGCATATTGGCTTTGAAAATTTTCAAAAAGATTTCTGAAAACTCTTGCAAATACATTTTCTTCTGTTTTCGGAGCAATATTTTCTCCGTTTGCCGTGCTGTCAAAAACAAAGGTAAATCTGCCGCCGGGTGCAGCATCGCCGTTTGAATAGAAATCCATTATATCGTCAGCCTGCATATTATCCGACCATTTGAAATTGAATTTAACGGTATCGCCTGTAAGTCCGAGTGCGGACCGCGGTACAGCTATCTCAAGCACATTACCGCGCACGGCATAATCCGCCGCCGCAACCGTTTCAAAAGCCCAGCCGCCTGTAAAGCGTTCAACCGTAACCTTACCGTTTTCCGGCGAATTGCGGTTTATAACATACTCAAAGCCTTCCCAGTTCGGCGATACACCGCTTGTATCCGTATCAATAAATAAGCGCATCCAGGCATTATCCGTTTCGGGTGTCAGGTCAGCAACGGCTTCAACATAGAAGTAAACATTTTCGCTGTCATAGGCAACCTTTGCCTTTGATATATCGTTGCGCATGGTGGCATTCGTGTAATGCGTACCGAGCCAGCCTGCACTGTTGCGGTTTTCATAGCCTGTATAATGGTTATATTCGGGCTTTACGCCGTTCCATTGAGATAGGTCAGCCGAAATGTCAATTGTTTTTTCGGCATCGGTTTCGGGCAGACTGTCTGCCCCCTTGAAACGGCGGATATTTTCAACAAGCTGATAGTAATAGTAATCTTTCAGCACACCGTTGCTCGGCTCAACGTCGCGGCTGTATTCGGGGCTGAACTGGTCGGGGAAAGCGTTTTCCGTGCCGTTCCATTCCTTCCATCTGCCGGCGATCCATTCGTTAAAGCCCGTCACGAAAATAAAATCGGGGTCAGCTTCAAGCGCATAATCCCACTGCTGCTGGAAATTAAGACCGTAGAACATTGAGTTTTCGGTATTTTTATCAACCGTAATTTCCTTACCACCATAAGTGTAGCTGTAGGAATACTCACCTTTCGTATAGCTTCTGCCGTGAACCGTACCATTGGGACAATTCATAGCGTTAAGACCGTATTCATTGGCATTCTGTGCAACGGAAACGCACATCTGCTCCGTACCGCCCCATATGCGTTTGCCGAACCTTGTCTGTTCATAAACAGAACACCAGCCCCATGTATCGTCAAGAAAAGCTGTATCGTCAGCAAAATATGTAGATTCGTTATCGCGGAAAGTGAAAAACTCAAAGATTTCTTTGTCAGTTTCATCTTCAAGGTCAAGGCAGCGTATATCTGCCATTACAAGGGGCTTACCTTCCCACATGAACCACAAATCCTTGTAAAGCCCTTTTGAATACATAATATCGTAAAGTGTTCTCAACTGTGTGCGCGCTTCTTCATTAGCTCCGAAGTTGAGAATGAATGCAACCTGCGGCACATCAACACCGTCAGCCTTAGCTTCTGTCCATACATCAAGCAGCACCTCAGCCGCAGGCTCAAAAAGCAGCGTTCCGTTTGTTGTATCAAAAATTACAACATCGGCACCCGTATCGGCAAGCAGTTCGGCATGCTTACGCAGAACATATCTGTCCGTACTTGTATAAAAACCGTAAAGCGGTTCATCCCAGAAATACGGTCTGCCGTCATAAGTATTGTTCCATGCGGGGTGTTCCCAATCGTTAAGAGCTTCGGGGTATTTGTCAAGCACGCTGCCCGTAGTGAGCGGTTCATGGTCATTCACCCAGCGATAATGCCATGTCCAGTAAAACACGCCTACAAATTTATCCTGACACTTACCGCCTGTTTCTTTTGCAGAGGATAAAGTTCTGCCGAGACCGTCGGTTGCCGCCCAGGTTGACGGATTCACTTTATTTTCCTGCTGTTCGGCTGCCCCTGCGGGAAACACAGCTGCATACAACAGCATGGCTATGAACAGCGCAAAAGCAATAAAGCGTTTTGATTTCATAGAAAGCACCCTTTCATGGTATTCTGATTAGATTTTACCATTATGCATGGTATAAATCAACAAATTTATTTTTTTCTTGTATTTATTATAATTTTGTGATATATTCTTATATATATTTTTTAAAATAGGGTGGTTATACACTATGGGTTTTTTAAGTAACCTTATCAACGGTATAAGCCTTGGCAGCATATATGCGGTTATTGCGCTGGGCTATACAATGGTTTACGGCATTGCAAAAATGCTCAATTTTGCACACGGCGATGTAATTATGATAGGTGCGTATGTAGTTTACCTCGCAGGTTCAAAAGCAGGGCTTCCCCCTGTGGCTGCGGTGCTTGTGGCAATGGTTGCCTGTACCGCATTGGGTGTATCTATTGAAAAAATAGCGTACAAGCCTCTGCGTCAGGCAACATCACTTGCCGTTCTTATTACAGCAATAGGTGTCAGCTATTTCCTGCAGAATATTGCACTTGTTATTTTCGGCGCCAACCCCGTAAACTTCAAATCCGTTGTCAGCATTCCCGCAATAAAGCTGTTTGACGGTCAGGTTGTTATTTCAGGCGAAACCTCTACAGCAATTGTTGTTTCGTTAATAATAGTGATCGCTCTTTCGCTTTTCATAAAAAAGACAAAAAGCGGACGCGCCATGCTCGCAGTAAGCGAAGACAAGGGTGCAGCACAGCTCATGGGTGTTAATGTAAACCGCACCATTTCACTCACCTTTGCAATCGGTTCCGCACTTGCTGCAATTGCAGGCGCACTGCTTTGCTCCGCATACCCCATCCTTTCAAATACTACCGGTGCAATGCCCGGCATCAAAGCTTTCGTCGCTGCTGTTTTCGGCGGTATCGGCTCTATCCCCGGCGCTATGATAGGCGGTATACTTATCGGCGTTATTGAGATTCTCGGCAGAGCCTATATTTCCACACAGCTTGCAGATGCCATTGTTTTCGGCGTGCTGATACTTGTGCTGATGTTCAAGCCCACAGGTATCCTCGGCAAGAAAATCAGCGAAAAGGTTTAATCCGTAAAGAAAGGAAAGGTCAAAGCCAATGAAAACAAAATCCAAGCTGATTAAGCCTTACACCAAAAAGAGCTTTATCACATACGCTTTGCTTATAGCTGTTTTTACCATAGTACAGCTCATTCTTAATTTCGGCAAAATGTCTTTCATGATGCAGTCGCTACTTGTACCGCTTTGTGTTTACTCAATACTTGCAGTTTCGCTTAACCTTACTGTCGGTATCCTCGGTGAGCTCAGCCTCGGTCAGGCAGGCTTCATGTGTATCGGTGCATACTCGGGCGCACTTTTTTCAAGCCTTATGAAAGAAGCTATTCCCGAAGCAATGGTCCGTTTCCCGATTGCGATACTTCTCGGCGGTCTTTGTGCCGCACTTTTCGGTGTTCTTATAGGCATCCCCGTACTTCGCCTTCGCGGCGACTATCTTGCAATTGTCACACTTGCTTTTGGAGAAATAATCAAAAACATCTGCGCTTCGCTTTACCTTGGCAAGGATGCGGAAGGTTTCCACCTTTCAATCAAGAGCGCTGCGGATATGAATATGGCACCCGACGGCAAAATGATAATCAACGGTGCGTTGGGCTTAAACGGTACACCCAAGGATTCAAACTTTACCGTTGCATTTATAATTCTGCTTATCACAGTTATCATCGCATATAATTTCGTATACTCCCGTACCGGCCGTGCAGTTATGTCAATCCGCGACAACAGAATCGCTGCTGAATCCGTTGGTCTGAACATTACAAAATACAAGCTCATCACCTTCGGTCTGACAGCCTTCCTTGCAGGTGTTGCAGGTGTTATATATTCACATAACTTTTCAACACTTCAGGCTTCAAAATTTGACTACAATATGTCCATTCTTATTCTTGTATTTGTTGTTCTCGGCGGTATCGGCTCAATCCGCGGCAGCGTTATTGCGGCTGTTGTACTCACTCTTATCCCCGAGCTTCTGCGCGAAACAATCGGCAACTACCGTATGCTGTTTTATGCAGTAATTCTTATTGCAATGATGCTTGTAACATCAAACTCAAAGCTCAAGGGCAGAATTACAGCTTACACAAACAAACTTAAAGGGCTTATAAAAAAGGAAAAGAAAGGAGAGATTAAATAATGGCACTTCTTGAAGTTAAAGGTCTCTCCATCAATTTCGGCGGTCTGCACGCAGTTGACGATTTCAGCATCAAAATTGAAAAAGGCGAACTCTACGGTCTTATCGGTCCTAACGGTGCAGGTAAGACAACATTCTTTAACCTGATTACAGGTGTTTACAAGCCCACATCGGGTACAATTCTGCTTGACGGAAAAGATATCACAGGCAAAAACACAATCCAGATTAACAAGGCAGGTATTGCAAGAACATTCCAGAATATCCGTCTGTTCAAGGAATTGAGTGTTCTTGACAATGTAAAGGCAGGTCTGCACAACCGTTACAAATACTCAACGGCTGAAGGCATATTCCGTTTGCCCCGTTTTTTCAAAACAGAAAAGGCTATGGACGAAGAAGCACTCCGTCTGCTCAAGGTTTTTGACCTTGACGACGAAGCATCGGTAAAGGCTTCCAACCTTCCCTACGGCAAGCAGCGCAAGCTTGAAATTGCGCGTGCGCTTGCAACAAAGCCTAAACTGCTTCTGCTTGATGAACCCGCCGCAGGCATGAACCCCCATGAAACGGCAGAGCTTATGGAAACCATACGCTTTGTAAGAGATAATTTTGATATGACAATACTGCTTATCGAACACGATATGAGCCTTGTTTCCGTAGTGTGTGAAAAGCTTTCGGTTCTCAACTTCGGTCAGCTTCTCTGCGAAGGAGAAACAAGCACGGTACTTTCAAATCCCGAAGTTATTACGGCATATCTTGGTGAATAAGGGGGGCAAACAAAATGGCATTACTTGAAATCAATGACCTTCATGTAAACTACGGTATGATTACCGCACTTAAAGGTATATCCTTCGAGGTTAACGAAGGCGAGGTTATAGCACTTATCGGCGCAAACGGCGCAGGTAAAACAACAACCCTGCATGCACTTACAGGTCTTATTCCTGCAAAATCCGGTTCAATCAAATTAAACGGTACGGAACTTACAAAAGTACCCGCACATAAAATTGTTGAAATGGGTATGGCACATGTACCTGAAGGGCGCAGAATTTTCCAGCACCTGAGCGTTCTTGATAACTTAAAGCTCGGCGCTTACACACGCAAGGACAAAGCCAACATCGAAAAGGATATGCAGATGGTTTACGAGCGTTTCCCCAGACTTGCAGAGCGCAAGAGCCAGATTGCAGGCACACTTTCGGGCGGTGAACAGCAGATGCTCGCAATGGGCAGAGCGCTGATGTCCAACCCTAAAATCATAGTTATGGACGAACCCTCAATGGGTCTTTCCCCTATACTTGTAAGCGAAATTTTCGACATTATAACTTCAATCCGTAAGGATGGCACAACAGTTCTTCTTGTTGAGCAGAACGCAAAAAAGGCACTTGCAATTGCTGACAGAGCCTATGTGCTTGAAACAGGCAACATTGTTCTCAGCGGCAACGCTTCCGACCTTATAAACGATGAATCCATCAAGAAGGCATATCTTGGCGAATAATAAAAATTTTATTAATATTATTAAATAACATTAATAACCTGCAAGCAGCAAGGATTTTTTTCAAAATCTTTGCTGCTTGTCGCTTTATATTCCGCGTGATAAATCACTTTTTTCATAAAATTTCCTTGTGTTTTTTTATATTTGCGGCACAAATTATATCTGCGGCTCATTTTCTCCTTTTTGGAGGTGAGATATGCAAAGGGCAATTAAAGCTGTAAGTGCCATTTCGGTTTTTTTATGTGTTTTTCTTTTTGCTTTTGTTTGCTACGGTACAGTATCAGTACCCGACAGTTTTACGGTTGCCGACAGTTTTTCTGCCGATACGGGCAGTCCGTTTTTCAATTGTGTGTGTGACAGCGATGCGGTTTCAACCGGCAGCACGCTGACGCAGACCTACAGCGCGCAGATTAAGCTGTTCAATTTTGTTCCCGTCAAGAATTCAACGGTAACGGTTGTAAACCGCCGATATGTTACTCCGGGCGGACAACCCTTCGGTTTAAGAATATTTACCGACGGTGTTGTCGTAACCGGCGTGGGCAGTGTGCCCGTTGACGGCGGCACGGCATACCCTGCAAAAAAGGCAGGTATAAAACAGGGCGACATCATCAAAAAAATCAACGGCACTTCGGTGACCTCCAACCAAGATATAACACGGCTTGTTGAAAATTGTGACGGCAAAGCACTTTCCGTTGAGCTGATACACAACGGCAAGGATAAAAAGGTAAGTCTGCTGCCTGCAAAGCAGTCGGCGGACGGCAAATACCGCATAGGGCTTTGGGTGCGCGATTCTTCGGCAGGTGTGGGTACGGTAACCTTTGTGGATAACACAACGGGACTTTTCGCAGGACTCGGACACGCAATATGCGATGTTGATACAGGCGACGCAATGCCGCTTCGTACCGGCGATATAGTAGGCGCAACCATACGCGGCTGTGTTAAAGGAACATCCGGAACACCGGGTGAATTGTGCGGCGTTTTTTCAACGGGCGTTATAGGTGAGCTTTTTATAAACGGCAGCAAGGGTGTTTACGGCATCCTTAACGAAACCGAAAAGAAAGCAAAGCGTATTCCCGTAGCTCTTAGTGAAGAAGTAAAGGTCGGCAAGGCTGAAGTTATTTCAACGGTAAGCGGTACAACCCCCGATTACTATGAAATAGAAATAGTTAAAATCTATAAGTCCGACGGTGAAGAGAAGAATATGGTAATAAAAGTAACCGATGAAGATTTGCTGAAGAAGACAGGCGGTATAGTTCAGGGTATGAGCGGCAGCCCGATTATTCAGAACGGTATGCTGGTCGGTGCGGTAACTCATGTTTTCGTCAACGACCCGCAGCAGGGCTACGCCATTTTTGCCGAACAGATGCTTGACACGGCAGATACCCTTTTGAAGGAGCTTGAAAACGCAGCTTAAACTATTATCAACCTTTCCTCAACTGCGCTTTGATTTTACGGTAACGAGCCGCACCGTTCATAGCGCAAAAGCGGAGACAGCTCTCAGCAGAACTGTCTCCGTTTATATTTTTAATTTACTGTTTTTCACGCATCGCACGGTATTCGGTAGGAGTATAGCCGGTCTGCTTTTTAAAGGCTTTTGTAAAATAATTCACATCCATAATTCCGCATTGCTGTGCAACCGTCTGCACCTGAAGTCTTGTTGTGCCGAGCAGGTTTTCGGCAAACCTCATGCGTTTTTTTGTAACAAATTCCGTAAGTGTATATCCCGTTTCCTTTCTGAACAAAGCTGAAAGATAGCTCGGATTCATATTGAGCATTTCCGCCAGCTTTTTTAAGGATAAATCTGCCGCCGGATCAAGGTCAATATGCAGCAGTATTTCTTTAACCGCCTGCGAATAGCCGCGCATTGAATGTTCTTTTACAAGCAGGCAATATCCCCTTACCATTTCGCGTTGAAGAACTATACCCGCATCAATGGAGTTCACCGTTTCGATGCGTTTTGCATAATCGGAAGATAAGCCGTCAATATAAACCGGATGTACTCCCCCATGCTCCGCCGCTTTGCGCAAAAGGGTGTTGAGAATAATTGTATAATTTTTGAAGCTTCGAATCGGGTCAGGGATACGCTGTTCAATATGAATCAGCGATGTGTTGTTAACCATAAGCTCCGCCTTATTTATAAGCCCTTTTGAAACAGCATCAAGCAGTTCATTTTCCTTGGCATAGCGTTTTTCCAGAAGGTTTATTGTAAATTGCGGGTCATCGCTGCTGTTATCTGCTTCCTTAATAAAACTTTTTATATCCGAAGAATCAACCGAACTTTTAATTGATTTAACCGTAAAGCGGTCAAAGCCGCCCCATATACGCTCGGCAAAGGTATTGATAAGCCCGAACAGCATGCTTTCATTTGTAATTACAGGTATATCCGTATAATATTTTTCTACCTGAGTAAAAATACGTGAGGGTATATTAAACCGCTCAGCCGCACCGAGCAGCATTTCCCGCGTTATTTCAATATTAGTAAAGGGGCCAATTATGAGTGTTGACCCTTTCATATCATCGGGCATAACCATAAAAATATAACAGCAGTAAAACATATCCGTAACCTTATAAACTGTGTTGTGTTCAAACGCAGTTTCGCAGAAAAGGTGACGGTAATCATCATAAAGCCCTAACGACGCGCGTATACCCATATCAATTTTTCCATTGCTCACACCATTGTAAACAGTGTTTACATTTACATGAAAGTTTTTAAGCAGCTTTATAATAAAATTCAGCTCCGGCTCGTAAAACATCAGCTTTGCTCCTTTGGTGCAATTTAAACATTCATCATTGACATTATCCATTATTTTTATGCGATTTTCAATAGCAAAACAAAAATATTTCTATTTAACATAAAAATATTACTCACTAAAAAGGCTGTAATAATATAAAATAAAAGCTGTCAGACTGATTATTTCAGTCGAATATCAACTATTAGAAGAAAGTTGAGGAATACGCAATGAAAAAACAAGTTCAGCTTGGTGCTGACGGCAAGCGTCCGTTCGGCATGATTGACAAAGTTGCATACGCAGCAGGCGACTTTGGCTGTAACATGAGCTTTGCGCTCAAAGGTACAGTTCAGACCTTCTGGTTGGTTTTCATGATGATGGAAACCGGTCTGTTATCCGCGCTGCTCCTGCTTGTTCAGGTATGGGACGCTGTTAACGACCCGCTTATCGGCAGCCTTATTGATAATGACAAGCGTAAATATAAAATGGGCAAGTTCAAAACCTATATCTTTATCGGTGCCTGCGGTCTGCTCGTAGCAGGTGCAGCTGTTTTCCTTCCCTTCCCGAACGCAAGCGTAGTTGTCAAGGCTATTCTGTTCGTTCTCGGCTATATTGTATGGGATGCCTGCTACACGGTAGCAAACGTTCCCTACGGCTCAATGCTTTCACTCATTACGGAAGACAGCGGTGAACGCGCACAGCTTTCCACATGGCGCTCAATCGGTTCAATGTTCGGCAACATTGTTCCCATGGTAATCCTTCCCATGCTTATCTGGCAGAAGGTTACTTACGACGGAACAGGTGAATACCACACCAACCCCGTTACAGGCGAAGCATATAAAATCGGCGACGCTGTTCTTGACCCGCTCACAGGCGAACAGTTTGAAACCCTGCTTGGCGAACGTGTTTTCTGGGCAGCACTTATTATGGGCATATTCGGCTTTGTTGCCTTTATGTTTATGATCAAGAAAATCACAATCCGTGTTGACGAAAGTTCTGTCAAGACAAACGAAGGCGGCGAAAAGTTCAATATCATCAAGTCCTTCGGCAAGTTCATGAAGAACCGCCCCGCTGTCGGCGCAACTGTTGCAGCAATGGGTATGTTCCTCGGTATGCAGTCAGCTACAACAGCAAACACCATTATGTTTGCAACCTATTTCAACAAGGCTTCAATGTCCGGTATTGTACAGCTCATCGGCTTCCTTCCTATGGTGCTTTTCCTGCCCTTCATCAAGAAGCTTGTAAACAAGTTCGGTAAGAAAGAAGCTTCCGTTGCAGGTACAATCGTTTCCGTTATCGGCGGCGTAATCATGCTCATATTCCCCACACTTGCAAACCGCGATATAGCACTTGTTGTATACCTTATCGGTCTTATCCTGTTCGGTATCGGCATGGGTGTGTACACCTGCGTTTCATGGGCGCTTATGGCAGATGCTATTGACTATAACGAATGGAAATACGGTTCACGCGAAGAAGGTATTGTTTACTCACTTCATTCATTCTTCCGTAAGCTTGCACAGGGCATCGGTCCCTCAATCGTTCTTGTAATTATGGGCGTTCTCGGCTACGATTCAAAGCTTGGCACAATCGGTCAGAGCGTTGAAACATCGCACAACATGTGCTGGCTTGTCGCAGGTCTTTACCTGTTCAGCGCAGTAGTTCAGTTTATCGGTATTGCGGTTATCTACAATATGGATAAGAAAACTCTTGCAAAGATGAATTCCGAGCTTGAAGCAAGAAGAATTGCAAACAAATAATCACAAAAAACAAAGCCAAGTATCCGGCGGGGCAGCACCTGCCGGATACACTTAAAATAAGGAGAAAAATAATGAGAAACATTTTAAACTTCAATTCAAAATGGGCTTTTTCAAAGGAAGCCGGCGCAGTACCCGCAGCAATGCCCGAAAACTGGGTATGGGTAAATGTACCCCACAGCTGGAACGCTATTGACGGTCAGGACGGCGGCAACGACTATTACCGCGGCACCTGCTACTATGCAAAAACAATTGAAAAGCATGAGCTTCCCGAAGGCGAGCGTTTCTACCTTGAAATTAAGGGTGCAAACTCTTCCGCAGCAGTTTATCTCAACGGCGAAGAAATCGCAAAGCATGACGGCGGCTATTCCACATGGAGGGTCGATTTTACAGAAAAGGTTGCCGACAATAACCTTTTTGTAATCGCAGTTGACAACTCCGCAAACGACAGAGTATATCCGCAGAATGCAGACTTTACATTCTACGGCGGACTTTACAGAGATGTAAACATTATCGGTGTTTCCGAATCCCACTTTGACCTTGATTATTACGGCGCACCAGGCGTAATGGTAACACCCGAAGTCAATGGAGCTGACGCAAAGGTCAAGGTTGAGGTTTTCCTTACAAATGCAAAAAAGGGTCAGAAAATCAGCTACAAACTGTTTGACAGAGAAGGCAATGAAGTTGCATCAACCTACAGAGATTATGACGAAACAGCAGTTGAATTCATAATCAAAAATGTTCACCTCTGGCACGGCAGAAAAGACCCCTACCTTTACACAGCAGAAATCAAGCTTATTGAAGGAGAAAAAGTGCTTGACAATATCAGCACACGCTTCGGCTGCCGCAGCTTTGAAATTGACCCCGAAAAGGGCTTCATTCTCAACGGTGAAAGCTATCCCCTGCGCGGTGTATCCCGCCATCAGGACAGATGGGGTATCGGTAACGCACTTCTTCCTGAGCATCACAAGGAGGATGCAGAGCTGATTTACGAAGTCGGTGCTACAACAATCCGCCTTGCGCACTACCAGCACGACCAGTATTTCTATGACCTTTGTGACGAAATGGGCTTTGTTATCTGGGCTGAAATCCCCTACATTTCAAGCCATATGCCTAACGGCCGCGAAAACACAATTTCACAGATGAAGGAGCTTGTAGTTCAGAACTACAACCACCCGTCAATTTTCGTATGGGGCCTTTCAAACGAAATCACCATGACAGGCAAGTCAAGCGATGACCTGCTTGAAAATCATAGAATTCTTAACGATATGGTTCACGAAATGGACCGCACAAGACTTACAACAATTGCCGTTGTTTCCATGTGCAGCATTGATGACCCGTATATTCAGATTCCCGATGTTGTATCCTTCAATCACTATTTCGGCTGGTATGGCGGCGACACTTCCATGAACGGACCGTGGTTCGATAATTTCCACGCAAAGTATCCCAACATTCCTGTAGGTATGAGCGAATACGGCTGTGAAGCTCTCAACTGGCACACATCTGACCCCACTCAGGGCGACTACACCGAAGAATATCAGGCATACTACCACGAAGAGCTTATCAAGCAGCTTTTCTCAAGAGAATACATCTGGGCAACCCATGTATGGAATATGTTCGATTTCGGTGCAGATGCAAGAGCTGAGGGCGGCGAAAACGGTCAGAACCACAAAGGTCTTGTAACCTTTGACAGAAAGTACAAGAAGGATTCATTCTACGCATATAAAGCATGGCTGAGTGATGAAAAGTTTGTACACATCTGCGGCAAACGCTATGTTGACAGAGTTGAAGATGTGACAAAGGTTACGGTTTACTCAAACATGCCCGAGGTTGAGCTTTTTGCAAACGGTGTAAGCCTTGGCAAAAAGGCAAGCGACGAACACTTCTTCTACTTTGATGTTCCCAACGCAGGCGAAACAAAGCTCACCGCTGTTGCAGGCGAGTTCACCGACGAAAGCGTTATCCGCAAGGTTGACACCTTCAACGAGGAATACCGCCTCAAAGAAAAGGGCGCAATTCTCAACTGGTTTGATATTACAGCCCCCGAAGGCTACTATTCACTTAACGACAAGCTCAGCGATATTATGATGAGCGAGCAGGGCAGAGCTTTCTTTGGCGGCATGATGCAGAAGATGATGGGCAGCATCATGAATGGCGAAGGTGCAGCTGCAGCCATGGGTGACGGCGCAATGATGAGCGAAGGACTTATGAAGATGATGGGCGGTTTCACCGTTATCAGACTTACAAGCCTGCTCGGAGCCGCAAATGTAAAGTTCACTAAAGAAGAGCTGCTCGGCATTAACGCACAGCTTAATCAGATTCCCAGAGTATAACATTCCTCACACCATAACTATATCTCCAAAGCAAAACGGACATCGGACTTAGCTTCCGATGTTCGTTTTGTTCTGATTTGACAAAATCTGTTTAAAGTGCTATTATATAAAATACGCGTTTAATATTATAATTATTATAATAAAAGGTGGTATGCAGTATGAAACCCGTTATTGCAATGCCGCAGACGGATAAAGATTTGTTCAAAGGTTTCATGGACAAACGCTACATCGCAAGCCTTGAACGCGCAGGTGCCGCAGTAAAAAGAATCAACCTCATCAACCCTGAAAAGGCTGTTGCGGCAGCGCTTGAATGCGACGGGCTTTTTATACCCGGCGGTGCAGATGTTGAACCTGCACTTTACAGCGAAAGCAGAACAGACAAATGTGGCAAACCGAACCCTATAAGGGATACAGTTGAACCGATGCTGATTAAAGCCTTTTACAATGCGAATAAGCCTGTTTTTGCCGTTTGCAGGGGTGTACAGATTATGAATGTAACCTTCGGCGGCACACTTTATCAGGATATAAAGGGGCATTTCAGCGCAGCATCAATAATCAAAGCCACGCATTCCGTAAAAATACATAAAGACAGCCTGCTTTATTCAGTTATCGGCAAAGATATAATAAAAATAAACAGCATGCACCATCAGGCTGTAAAGTTTTGCGCACCGTCGCTTATTGCAAGCGCAATGTCACCCGATGGCATAACCGAGGCTGTTGAAGCACCTGACAAGAGCTTCTTTCTGGGTGTGCAATGGCATCCCGAACAGTTATCACGCACAGATGCGTATTCAGCCGCACTTTTTGCAGCTTTTGTAAGCGAATGTAAAAAAAGCGTATGATGATTAATACATAATTATTTAAATTAACTATTGACGAAAGTGAAATTATGTCGTAAAATGTAAGCATAGTTGCACTGTCGCTTTAAAGCATTGAAGTGCAACATTAATTTAAGCCCGTTGTTTTAGCAGTTAAAAGCGTTAAAACACCCGTTTTACGATTGGAGATTTCACTATGGAAAAAACAGCATTATGGGCAACGCTTGCCATATACCTTGCTGCAATGTTCGGCATAGGTATTGTTGAAGGCAGAAAATCCAAAAGCGTTGCCGATTTCACCGTTGGCGGCAGAAACGCAGGTGCATGGCTTTCAGCCCTTTCCTACGGCACAGCGTATTTCAGCGCGGTTATGTTTGTAGGCTATGCAGGCGGCACAGGTTTGAAATACGGCTTATGGGGAATTCTTGCAGGCTTAGGCAACTGTATTTTCGGTTCTTGGCTTGCGTGGAAGGTGCTTGCCCGCCCTACAAGAGATATTGCGGCAAGGCTCAAGCTTAAAACAATGCCCGAATTTCTTGAAAAGCGTTATGATTCAAAGGCTATGAAAACCTTTGCTTCCATAGTTATTTTCGTTTTCCTTGTACCCTATTCCGCATCGGTTTACAAGGGCCTTGCAAGCGTTGCAGAGGTACTGCTTGATGTTGATGTAAAAATATGCATGATTGTGATTGCGGTTGTTGCCCTGCTGCTTTTACTGCTTGGCGGCTACCTTGTTCAGGCAAGGGCTGACTTTGTTCAGGGTATAGTTATGATGGTCGGCATTACTTTGCTTATAATTTTTGTTATCCGTTGCGATAAGGTTGGAGGTATAGCCGGTCTTGCAAAATATGCCAAGAGCGATTGGGGCTTTGCTCCCATGAAATCGAGTGATTGGGTTTCGCTCATGGCAACCGTACTTATGACAAGCTTCGGCACATGGGGCTTGCCGCAGATGGTTCAGAAATACTTTGGTATTAAAGACGATGCACAGGCTAAACGCGGAATTACAATTTCCACCTTTTTTGCTCTGCTCGTTGCAGGCGGCGGATATTTTATCGGTTCGCTCTGCCACCGTTTCTTTACAGTAGGCGTTGATATGCCCGCGCAGGACTACATAGTTCCGCAGATGTTAAAGGCTGCAAATCTGCCTGTTATTCTGCTTGGTGTTGTTATGGTGCTTCTTATTTCTGCTTCCGTTTCAACACTCTGTTCAGTTACGCTTACCGCTTGTTCAACGGTATCAATCGACCTTATCCGCTCACATGTTCCCACAATGACAGATAAAAAAACATCAATGCTCACAAAAATTTTCTGTGCTGTTTTTGTTGTTCTTTCATATATCGTTGCAAATACCGACACACCCATACTCGACATGATGAGCTATTCATGGGGTATTATTTCAGGCTCGTTCCTTGCCCCCTATGTTCTTGCTCTGTTCTACAAAAAGCTCAACCGTATGGGCGCATGGCGCGGAATACTTACCGGCTTCTGGATTGCGCTTGTTCCTGCAGTTGCAAAGGTTATTACCATGTTCGGTGTTACAAACGAAACTGTAGTATCTCTTGCGGCAAAGGGACCGACCTATGCCTGCGCAGCAATGATAGCATCCCTTATTGTTTGCGTTGTCATTTCTGAACTCACACAGAAAAGATGCCCGGCAAACAGCGAATTTTTCTACACAGGCACTATTGAAAAGGAGTAATATATACTTATGTTCTTCCAAAAAGACATTGAAACAATGCCCCGAAAGCAGCTCGAAGAATTGCAGCTGGAAAGGCTTAAATGGACTGTAGACTACTGCTACAAAAATGTACCCTTTTACACAAAAAAGCTTGATGAAGCTGGTGTAACTGCGGACAAAATCAAATCACTTGAAGATATCAGGTACATACCGCCCACGACAAAGGCTGACCTGCGTGACAACTATCCCTTTGGTCTTTTCGCAAAGCCGATGAAGGAAATTGTCCGTATTCACGCTTCCTCCGGCACTACCGGCAAGCCCACGGTTGTAGGCTACACCAAGCATGACCTTGATATATGGTCCGACTGTATGGCACGAATCTGTACTGCCGCAGGCGCAACAAGCGACGACATAGTTCAGATTTCATTCGGCTACGGTATGTTTACCGGTGCGCTCGGTCTGCACTACGGGCTTGAAAAAATAGGCGCAACAGTTATTCCGAATTCAAGCGGCAACACAGAAAAGGCTTTGATGTATATGCGCGATTTCGGCACTACCGCACTTGTTGCCACACCGTCATACGCACTTTATATGTGTGAAACCGCAAAAAGCCTCGAATACCCGATGAGCGATTATAAATTAAAGCTCGGTCTTTTCGGCTCGGAAGGCTGCACACCTGAAATGAGAACACAGATTGAAAACGGCTGGGGACTTTTCGCTACAGATAACTACGGCATGAGCGAGCTTATGGGTCCCGGTGTATCGGGCGAATGCCGCGAGCGAAACGGACTTCATTTTAATGAAGATTTCTTCCTGCCCGAAATTGTAGATTCGGAAACACTTGAAGCAAAGCCCGAAGGCGAATATGGCGAACTGCTTGTTACAACGCTTACAAAAGAGGGCATTCCCCTGCTGCGTTACAGAACACGCGATATTACAAAGCTCACCTACGAACCCTGCAAATGCGGCAGAACACACGCACGCATGGAAAAGGTTCAGGGCAGAAGCGACGATATGCTCAAAATTCGCGGCGTAAACATCTTCCCGTCGCAGATTGAAAGCGTGCTCATCAGCATTGACCAGGTAAGCCCGCACTACCAGCTTGTTGTGCGCCGCGAAGGCTTTGCGGATACGCTTGAGGTTCAGGTTGAGCTTGTTGACAGCAGTCTGCTTGACAGCTACGGCAAAATTCAACAGCTTCAGAAGGATATCGGCAGAAAGATTCAGACCGTACTCGGTATTCAGTGCAAAATCAGCATTGTTGAACACGGCACTATTGAACGCTTTGTCGGCAAGGCAAAAAGAGTAGTAGATTTAAGAAAAGAAAACAAATAAAGAAAGAGGAAAGATAATGGCTAAGGAACTTAAAATCGGTAACGAAGCCGTAGCAAGAGGTCTTTACGAAGGCGGACTGCGTGTAGCCTCCAGCTACCCCGGTACACCCAGTACGGAAATTACCGAATTCATTTCAACATATGATGATGTTTATTCAGAATGGGCACCTAACGAAAAGGTTGCCGCCGAAGCTGCACTCGGTGCCGCAATTGCAGGCGCACGCTCCTTCTGCGGTATGAAACATGTAGGCTTAAATGTTGCTTCAGAAGCTATCTTCACAGGCTCATATACAGGAGTAAATGCAGGCTGGGTGCTTGCAGTAGCCGACGACCCCGGTATGCATTCCTCCCAGAACGAGCAGGATTCACGCCACTACGCAAAGGCTGCAAAGGTTATGATGCTTGAACCTTCCGACTCCGCAGAGTGCCTTGAATTTTCAAAAAAGGCTTTTGAGCTTTCCGAAAAGTTTGACTGCCCCGTTATTCTTCGCCTTACTACAAGAGTTGCACATTCACGCAGCCTTGTTGAACTGGGCGAAAGAAACGATATCGGCGTTAAGGAATATACAAAGAACCCGCAGAAATATGTTATGATGCCCGCTATGGCAAAAACAAGACACGTTGTTGTTGAACAGCGCCTTCTTGACCAGGCTGAATGGGCAGAAAGCTGCGAGCTTAATAAGGTAGAGATGAACGATACAAAAATCGGTGTCATCACTTCCGGTATCTGCTATCAGTATGCCAAAGAAGCTCTCGGCAAGAACGCTTCTTACTTAAAGCTCGGCTGTGTATATCCCCTGCCCGTAAACATTATTAAGGACTTTGCTTCAAAGTGCGATAAGGTTTATGTGCTTGAAGAGCTTGACCCGTTCATTGAAGAACACTGCAAGGCAAACGGTATTGAAGTTATCGGCAAGGAAGCCTTCACCATTCAGGGTGAATATTCACAGAGCATGATAGCCAAGAATATACTCGGTACAACTACCGACAGCGTTGCAACTGACCTTGAAATTCCCGGCAGACCTCCCGTACTTTGCGCAGGTTGCCCGCACAGAGGTCTTTTCTACGCACTCAAAAAGCTCAATGTTACCGTAAGCGGTGATATAGGCTGTTACACACTCGGTGCGCTTCAACCGCTTGGTATGATTGATACCTGCATCTGCATGGGTGCTTCCGTTTCCGCACTTCACGGCAGAAACAAGGCAGACAGCGCAAATGAAAAGAAGAGCGTTGCTGTTATAGGCGATTCAACCTTTATTCATTCAGGTGTTACGGGTCTTATAGATATTGCCTACAACATGAGCAATTCAACCGTTATTATCCTCGACAACTCCATCACAGGCATGACAGGTCATCAGCAGAACCCCACAACCGGCAAAACAATCAAGGGCGACCCCGCAACAGCGGTTGACCTTGAGGCACTTGCAAAGGCTGTAGGTATTAACAGAGTACGCGTTGTTGACCCGTACAACCTTAAAGAAACCGAAACAGCAATCAAGGAAGAGCTTGAAATTGAAGAACCTTCGGTAATTATTTCACGCAGACCCTGCGCACTTCTTAAATATGTAAAGCACGAAAAATCGCTTAAAGTAAATGCAGACAAGTGCAGAAGCTGTAAGGCTTGCATGAAGATTGGCTGCCCTGCAATCAGCTTCAGAGATAAAAAGGCAGTTATCGACTTCACACAGTGCATAGGCTGCGGTGTATGTCAGCAGCTTTGTGCCTTCGGCGCAATTGAGAAAGGAGAATAAGCCATGAATACAAAAAGCGTAATGATTGTCGGTGTCGGCGGTCAGGGTACTCTTCTTTCAAGCCGTCTGCTCGGTGCAGTTCTTACCGCAAAGGGCTACGATGTCAAGGTAAGCGAAGTACACGGCATGAGCCAGCGCGGCGGCAGCGTTGTAACATATGTAAAATACGGTGAAGAAGTCTATTCCCCCATAATCGAAAAGGGCGAAGCAGACTACATCCTTTCCTTTGAACAGCTTGAAGCTGCAAGATGGCTGCCCTACCTTAAAAAAGGCGGTAAGCTGATTGTAAATTCACAGAAGATTGACCCTATGCCCGTTATAATCGGCTCGGCTGAATATCCGCAGGGCGTAATTGAAGCAATTGCAGCCACTGGCACAGATGTTACAACAATTGACGCACTTTCACTTGCAGTTGAAGCAGGCTCATCAAAGGCAGTAAACGTAGTACTTATGGGTGTGCTTGCTGCAAAAACCGATATCGACTACGATACATGGGTTGAAGCCGTAAAGGCAACCGTACCGCCCAAATTCCTTGAACTCAACCTTAAAGCATTCGACCTTGGTTATAATTATTAATAAAGGCAGGGATTAATATGACACCCGTAAAGCAGATTTCCGTATTCGTTGAGAACAAGCACGGCAAGCTTTCCTCGGTAGCAAGATACCTTGCTGACGGCGGTGTAAGCATCCGCGCTATGTGCATGGCAGACACAACCGATTTCGGCATTTTCAGACTTCTTGTTTCCGATTACGAGAAGGCTGAAAAGGTACTCAAGGCGGCAGGCATCACCTGCTCGGTAACGGAAGTACTTGTTGTTGAAATTGAAGATACGCCCGGTGCATTTGCCGACGCTATGGCTGTACTTGCCGATAATCATATCAGCCTTGAATACGCCTACGCATTCCTTACCCCTACAATCGGCAAAGCATATATAATTATCCGCGTTGAAGACAACATCGGTGCCGCAAAAATACTTACAGATAACGGCATCAAAATTGTTTCGCAGGAAGAAATAGTATAATGAACTAAGTTTGCCCTTGCAGGCAAGTAAAGTTATTGCACAGTGAAGTTTGGTTGCACCAAATAATCGCGAAGACAAACTTAACAAAAAACATTAACGGCTTGTGAATTTCCACTCACAAGCCGTTGTTGTTTATTAAAAATTTTTACTGTTCAATATAAACCTTTACCGTATCATCCGGTGATGCGGGCGCATCAAGGAAGGTGAAGGAATATGTTCCGTCATCCTCATATTGCACCTGATAGCCATCATAACCATTCTCACTTGCAAAATTGACAAGTTCTCTGCTTTCGCCGTTTACTACATAAACCTTCGGACATTCAAGCTTGGTAAAGCCCATAATCTTTATAGCGGTATTGTTTCTGCCGCCGGAAACGGTGAACTCTGCAACGCCGTCTTCAGCGCGGAAGGTGGGAATAAACGCATCCTCAACAACCTCGCCCGTATGAGCGGTAAGTGTCATAGGCTTAATTGCGCTGTCCTCACGCACATAAAGCACATTGTCGTTGTGATCCTCGTCACCTGTGCCCCAGGGAAGGAGTATCATATCAATTGTGATGCTGTCACCCGGCATAAAGGTGATTTTCTTTGCATCAAGAGTCAAACTACCGCTGGTTGTTTCTTCGTTGGGGTTGAGTCTTGCAACAAAAGCAATATCCTGTTCTTCGCCGCCGACAACGATTTTGCTATCCTTTATAACCATAGCGAAGTTACAGCCAAACACCGCTTCAAGGTCAGGATTGGTGCATTCCGTTGTGTTATAGAAGCCCCAATAGGGACATTCATCGCCGAGCGTGTAATACTGCCTTGTCAAGGGATTTGCGTCAGCCGATGCAGGATTGTTTTCAGCATCGAGATAACCGAACTTATTGAAGTTTATGTAGCGTCCGTCAGCATAGAACAGGCTGAAATCGCGCTTGAAATCAGCAAAAGTTATTTCACGGTTGAATTTAACATCGAGCGTATAGTAAGTTCTGTTTTCATCTGTCTGCGGGAATTCAACGTGGCGCACCGAATAGGTGTAGGCATCACAGTCGGATTCGTAATCGTTGGTAATATCGCTGTAGAGCAGACCCGTGCTGTCAATTTCACAACCCTTGTATTCACTGAGTACTTCTTCGGATCTGATACCGAGAATTCTCTTGTCATAGGTCATAAACTCAAGTGTACATACGGAGTTGAACTGCGGCTGAGATGCCCACATATTACCGCTTCTGTTGCGGAAGTCAGGCAGAGTCCAGCCGTCCTTGCCGTATACAAAATAGGGTGCAATACAGTTGGTTTCCGTTACACCCGTTGAAAGATGGTAGTAGGAAACGTGGAACTCAATTGAAGAAAGCTGCTTGAGCGGATTATTGCCCCAGTTCTGATAAAGATTGAGAAGCGTAAAGTTGAGCGTTTCGTTTGCTTTAAGGCTTACGGGGAAGAAGCTGTCGCCGTACTGATAGTCCTTCACGCTGTAGAAAGGTTCACCGCCGTCACCCTGGAAGTTTTTACAAACCTGAACATTTATCGGAACAAGAGTGTTTGTATCATCAAGTATTGCACCCGCTTCAAGGCAGCCGTTGTTACCTCTTGCGCGGATATAAATATCTCTGTCGTTATCATCACAGGTAATTGAAATCGGTGCAGTAAAATGCAGGGTGGGGTTGGCATAAGCCGTATTAAAATCCGTACCGTCCATACGAAGTGTGTATGCACCGTTGAGTGCATCATAACCGAGGTATGCTGCATTTGAATTGCCTGCAGCTACGGTAATACCCTCCAGCGGATTCCTTTCAAGCTCAGCAGCTTTGCTTATACCGGCAAAGCTGTGGGTTGCATCGCTATAAATACGACAGCCGAAAGTTACGCTGTTAAGGTCATAGCCGCCTGTTTCATCGTACTTGTTGATGCCTGTGCCCGCGGTGTAATTTGCGTACTGTGTAACATAATATGTATCGCCGTACTGTTCAACCTTCATTTCCTTTGTTGAACCGTCAGCAGGTACAATAAAGCCGACTACACCTACACCGTCAATATCAAACGCAGCGTATTCAACGCTTGCATAGTCGATTATATTAAGGTTATCGTGTACACCGTTTTTGTCCTTTACTTCAACAGCCTTTACGGTATTTGCATCAATCATAATCTCACTGCCGAAAGCTTCAAGTGCGGTTGAAGCTTCGCTTGCAAGGAGTGAATACTGGGTATAAAGCCTGTCAGCATAAACGTGGTAAGTTTTGTCAATTTTAAATTCGTTTTCTGCCGCACCGTAATCGCGGATATGACATTCGTAATAGTATTCGCCAAGGCGTATTACATTTACTCTGCCTTCGCTTTCAGAGCTTGAAAAATAGTGATTTAATCCGCCCTTTGTATAAAAGGTATCGAACTGACTTATATAACTGTTACCGTCTTTATCAGCTAAAGTTGCACCGTTTATGTTACCTAAAGTGTGCGTAAACACCATCTGCGTATTTTCAAGCGCAAAGGCTGTACGCTCGCCATCGGTATAATAAGCGTCAACCTCACTTGCAACAGAAGAAGCATATTTGATTGAATCAGCAAGCGTAGTATCACCGCTGATATCGTTTACAAGCTCGGTTTCCTGCTTTTGCGGTGCTTCGGGTTTGACATATTCTCCATAGCTGACATTCATAACCAGCATCTGAAGGAATGATAGAATAACCGCAAAAATCTGTTTTAAAAAAGTCATGGTTTCAGATTCTCCTTTGGCAAAAATTATATTGTTTTTATGTTAACATAAAAAAGTTAAATTATCAATAATCAAAGTATTAATATTAATAGCGCTTATTTCAATATTTGCACAAAAATTTTTTAATAAAAAGCAAATTAGCGTTAAAAATACTGTTGATTTTTGATATTATTAGGCTTATAATAAACTATCATAATTTCTATGTTAATATATTCTCAAGGAGGAAACAAATATATGGATTCAAACAAAAGACCCGAATCAATGGCTCGCATCACTACCCCCGAGCTTGCCAACGCTTTTATCGACGAGCAGGTTGCTCTCGTGCGCGAACAGGTAGGCGACAAAAAAGTTCTTCTTGCACTCTCCGGCGGTGTTGACAGCTCCGTTGTCGCAGCCCTGCTTATCAAGGCTATCGGCAAGCAGCTTGTCTGCGTTCATGTTAACCACGGTCTCATGCGTAAGGGCGAAAGCGAAAACGTAATTGAAGTTTTCAAAAACGGACTTGACGCTAACCTCATTTATGTTGATGCAACTGACCGTTTCCTCGACAAGCTTGTTGATGTTGCAGACCCCGAAACAAAGCGTAAAATTATAGGCAACGAATTTATTTACCTTTTCGCAGAAGAAGCACGCAAGCTTGCAGACGATGTTGATTTCCTTGCACAAGGTACAATCTACCCCGACATTATCGAAAGCAAGGGTGTCAAAGCCCACCACAATGTAGGTGGTCTCCCCGAAGACCTTCACTTCGGTCTTGTTGAGCCTATTAAGCTGCTTTACAAAGACGAAGTTCGCGTAGTCGGCAGAGCACTCGGTCTCCCCGCAGAAATGGTTGACCGTCAGCCCTTCCCGGGTCCCGGCCTCGGTGTACGCTGCCTCGGCGCAATCACACGCGACAGACTTCATGCACTCCGCGAAGCAGATGCTATTCTCCGCGAAGAATTTGATAAGTCCGGTCTTTCCGCTCATGTATGGCAGTACTTCATCGCAGTACCCGATATGAAGAGCGTAGGCGTAAGAGACGGCAAGCGCTACGAAGGCTGGCCCGCAATCATCCGCGCTGTAAACACAACAGATGCTATGAGCGCAACCATCGAAGAAATCCCCTACAGCGTTCTCAACACAATCACAGCAAGAATCACTGCAGAAGTCGAAGGCATCAACCGTGTCCTCTACGACCTCACCCCGAAGCCCACAGGCACAATAGAGTGGGAATAATTCCCCAAAGAGCCAAACCCCAGTAAAATCAAGGCTTTCAGGGTTCGGAAAATCCCTTTGATAACACTTTGATAACACGATTCGGGAGTTATTATTCCGATTTCCCGTTGGCTTGCAGGTTATCAAGCTCATAAAATTTCTGCAATAAATGACTAAACCCTTAACTGTGGATTATCACGGTTAAGGGTTTTTTGTCGTTATTTTTTATTCTTATTTAAGTTCGTCTGAAAGGTCGATAGGAATTTTTACCCATTTCTGAGTGTTGTCGTACTTCGGGAAATTATATCTCCATTTGTTGTAATCGTGAATATCAATCTTTCCTGCTCTGAGCATATCCGCCTGCTCTTTCCAAGCAGAAAGCATAGGAAGAATATTAGATGTATCTTTATTTTCTTTATTTAATTTAATACAGATTTCTCCGTCAGACTCATCTATTGTTAATCCGTAAATATCTTCCAATGCAAAAAGAGTGTGCATCAGTCCGATATAACTGTCAATATCGGGAACATTCAACGCTTCAGGTGCAACTCCGAGTGCATCCGCAATAGCTGCCGTTATTTCAGCCTTGGGTGTTCTTGAACCTGTTTCATACTGTGCAATACGGACATCGGCAGATGCAACGGGAAAACCGATTTCCAAGCCGAGATATTTCTGTGTCATTCCGAGATAGTTGCGTAAGTAGTTTATTCTTTCACCGATTGCCATATTAAGCACTCCTTTTCGTCGGGTTTGACTGTAGTATAGCAAATATGTTTAGTAATGTCAATATGGTTTTACAAAAACTTAACAGTTTTGTTTAAGTTTCTTAACACAAAAACTTGACATAAACAGATTTGTTTAGTATAATACAGATAACCTAAACAAAATAGTTTAGTATTCTGACTACAATAGAATGACCGTCCGACGAGAACAAACCGCCAAGACCTTTCAAAAAAGAGAGCGAGCGCAGCCGAAAGGCTGACGGCACAGCGCCCGTAGAAATATGAGGAGTGCCTGTCGGAACTCGAACTTCGGGCAGAACGGCAAATCCCCATTCTAATAAAAAATAAATTGAAAGGAGAAATATTCAGAATGGAAAAAGGCTTTATGAAAGCGAGCGATATTGCAGAAGAACTTGACATCTCAATATCCTACGCTTACAGAATCGTAAGAATGCTCAATGAGGAGTTGAGCAATATGGGTTATATCACCATCACCGGTAGAGTTAACCGACAGTATTTTAATGAAAGACTTTACTATATCAGAAAGGAGCTTGAAAATTAAATGCCGGTATATAAAAACGAAGAAAGCGGCACTTGGTACTCGGTTTTCAGATACACCAACTGGAAAGGCGAACGCAAACAGAAATGCAAGCGAGGGTTTAAAACCAAGAAAGAGGCTCAGGAATGGGAGCTGACCTTCAAACAACAGTCTGAAGCAAATCTCGATATGAGCTTCAAAGCATTCGTTGAGCTATATTTCAATGATATAAAATTGAGGCTCAAAGACACAACGTGGCTGACAAAGCAACACATCATCGAAAGTAAGATAGTCCCCTACTTCGGAGACAAACCGATGAATCAAATCACAACCAAGGATGTAATAGCCTGGCAGAACGAAATGTTGGCATACCGTGACAACAAAGCGAAACCGTACTCGGCAACCTACCTCAAAACGATGCACAATCAGCTCAGTGCGATTTTCAATCACGCAGTAAGGCACTACGATTTGAGGTCTAACCCTGCAGCAAAAGCGGGAAATATGGGCAAGGAAGAAACGAAAGAGATGAAGTTCTGGACAAAAGATGAGTACAAGCTGTTCTCTTACGAAATAATGGATAAACCAGTTTCGTTCTACGCTTTTGAAATGCTTTACTGGTGCGGTATCCGTGTCGGCGAGCTGCTTGCTCTGACGGCGGAAGATTTTGACTTCGTCAAGGGAACCGTCCGAATCAACAAATCGTATCAAAGGATAAAAGGCAAGGACATCATCACCTCTCCCAAAACAAAAAAGAGTAACCGAACAATCACAATGCCGAGCTTTCTCTGCGAAGAAATGCAGGAATACCTGAAGATGATTTACGGACTCGAAAGCACGGAACGGATATTCAAAATATCAAAAAAGTATCTGAGCAACGAAATTGAGCGAGGCTCACGGGCAGTAGGAATACAGCGAATAAGAATCCACGATTTGCGGCACAGCCACATCTCTCTGCTGATTGATATGGGATTCTCGGCTCTTGCAATCGCTGACCGAGTGGGTCACGAGAGCATCGAAATAACATACAGATACGCTCACCTTTTCCCCTCTGCTCAGCAGGAAATGGCAAGAAAATTAAATTTTGAAAGGAACGATGTTTAAATGTCAGAGAAAAATTTAGACAACCGCAACCGTTGGAGAAATAAAACAGTTTCGTTCAGAGTCTCGCCCGAAGAAGGAAAAACAATTGATGATTTTGTCAGGCTCTCGGGACTGTCAAAGCAGGAATATATAACTAGGAAACTGACGAACCACGATGTTGAGGTTATGCCGAATCCGAGAGTTTATAAAGCGCTCAAAGAAGATTTTGCAAAGGTGTATCACGAGCTGAAACGCATTGAAGCGGGTCGGCAGATTGATAAAGACCTGCTCGAAGTTTTAAAGATGATGTGCGATATTCTCGGCGGAATTAAGGGGGAATAAGATGTCCTCCACAAATAAAAAAATGACTGTTCAGACTCCGTCTGTTGGCGCAGACGGTGAACAGCCAACCACAAATATTATTAACAGTATAACACCTGAACTCGAAGAAATCAATAGCAAAGACAGAAAAGACCGATTAATATTACTCGGGCATAAACTTAATCAGGAGTCGAGCAAAAACTTTCTGCCGACAATAAATCTTGACGAACTGTTTGAATCGGTTTACCGAAGCAAGCCCGCAATAGTTGATAATCTAATTTATCCCGGAACATATATCCTTGCAGGTGCGCCGAAGGTCGGCAAATCATTTCTCGTAGCACAGCTTGCCTATCACATCGCAACGGGACAAAGGCTGTGGGATTACGAAGTGAAGCAAAGCACGGTTCTCTATCTTGCTCTTGAAGATGACCACCGCAGACTGCAGAAACGAATGAACAGAATGTTCGGAGTTGACGGAACAGCAAATTTATATTTCGCAATCACGGCGAAAAAACTCGGCGAAGGACTCGAAGACCAGCTCGAAGAATTTATAAATCTTCACCCGGACACACGGCTGATTATCATCGACACTCTTCAAAAAATCAGGCAAGGCAACGGCGACAGTTACAGCTACGCAAACGATTACGAATGTGTCGGCAGCCTCAAAAAATTCGCTGACCAAAAAGAAATCTGTCTGCTGATTGTTCATCACACAAGAAAGCAGCAAGCCTCGTATAAGTTCGATATGATTTCGGGAACAACGGGTATTCTCGGATGTGCCGACGGTGCGTTCGTCCTGCAAAAAGAACGGCGAACCGACTGCTCGGCAACACTTGACATTGTCGGAAGAGACCAATGCGACCAGAGGCTATACCTCATCAGAAATCAGGAAAAACTTCTTTGGGATTTGGACCACGCAGAAACCGAATTGTGGAAATCTCCGCCCGACCCGATAGTCCTGAAAATCGCAGAGTTCATCACAACCGACAACCCGAAATGGAACGGCAACGCATCGGAGCTTGTAGAAATTTTAAAGCTCGATATCGCACCGAATGCTCTGACAAAGAAGCTGAACATAGGTGCGGGAACCCTCGAAAACGATTACGGAATCCGATACGAAAGCAGCCGTAACCACGACGGAAGAAGAATCAATTTTGAATTGATTTCTTCTGAAGCGTGACGATGGTGACGGTTGTGACGATGAAATTAGCGGTAGTAAAACTATCGTCACCATCGTCACGACCGTCACAGAGCTGATGAAAAATGCAGGTCAGAAAGTTTCATCGGCTCACGGATTTACAGCAAAAATTCATGTGGTAAATCCGTCAAGGCTCTCGCAAGAGCCGCAAACTAAACCCACTGTCCGCAGACAGCCCACGGCACTTTGCAGACGGTACGGATGAAAGTGTTATAGTGGGTTATTACACTTCCGCGGAAGTGTATCCCCTGTAGCTCGCAGTGTATATACAAAATGAAGAAAGGAGTAAAATTTTATATGGCAAGAAATGACGGCGTTGACCGAGTCACCGCCCGAAATGTAAATCTTGCAGACGGAAAAATAGCCAATGTTCAGCGACACAACGAACGTGAAAAAGAGTCTTACGTTAATTCCGATATCGTCACGGAAATGACTCCGTTCAATGTTCACTTCAAAAAACCGAACGACACTTACGAAAACATTTTCAATAAAATGCTCGAAGAAAAAATCATTTCTACAAGAGGTCTGAAGCCCGATGCAAACAAATACGGCGAACTGATTTTCGATGTCAACTCCGCATACTTTTACAATCACGGCGGTTACGAGTTCGCAAAAAAATTTTATGAGGACGCTTACAAAGCGGCAATAAAAATCGTAGGCGGTGAAGAATATATTCTCTCCGCAGTCATGCACGCCGACGAAAGAAACAAAGCAATGTCCGAAGCGCTCGGAGAAGATGTTTACCATTATCATCTGCACGTCGTGTATATTCCCGTTGTCGAAAAAGAAATTCTCTGGTCAAAACGGTGCAAGGAAGAAAGCTTACGAGGCACGGTCAAGGAAAGAATTATGCAGGTAAGCAGCAGTAAAAAATGGATTTCAAAACCTGCCGTTGATGAAAACGGCGACCCGATTTTACAGAAGAACGGCAAGCCCGTTCTCAAAAAATCCTACAGCGTTCTGCAGGATGATTTCTACGAATATATGCGTAAAGCAGGCTACGATGATGTGCAGCGTGGCGAGCGTGGAAGCTCGGAAGAACATCTCACCGTCACGCAGTTCAAGGTAAAAAAAGAAACGGAGCGTCTTGAAAAATTACAAAAACAGATTAAGAAAAGCAAATCAAATCTGGAGTCCCTCGAAGAAAAAACACAGGTGCGCAAAACGATGAAACGGAGTTTTCACGAGATAGAAGACATCGGAAAAACAACCTTTTTCGGCAAGGTTGAAATGACAAAAGATGAATGTACTTATCTGAAAGAGCAGGCAAAGAAAAGCATAATTCAGGAAAGCGAGATTTCCCGTTTGAAGGATGACCTTGCAACCGCAAGAAGAGGCAGCGACATCTGGCGCAGTCGCTACGAAGCTCTTTATGAGCAGACAAAAGAGTTCGTTGCAGCATTAAAACGCTCACCGGAAATTGTCAAAGAATTTATCAGAAAAATATTACAGCCCGAGAAAAGCGTTCCTCATACCCGTCACAAAACCCGTGACAACTCACGTGAAAGATAACTGCAAGAGCTGTAAAAATTGCAAAATACCGAATAGCAACAGTTCAAATGAACTCTGCATCGTTCGGGCTGTTGCTATCGGAAAACCACCTCACTTTTACAGCTTTAGAGCCGAAATAAATACACAAAAATCACACTATTTTCCCAAGAAAGGAGGAACTTAATGAGGACAGGATTGAAGAAAAGACAGAAGCACACAGAGGTATATTTTAACGAAGAAAGTCCGATTGTAGAGATTTACACACACAACACCGATCTCAAAAAACGACTGACAGCATACTCAAAGAAATATCCCGGGCATTGCCGTCAGTTTGATGATGACGGTCAGGGCGGTCTGAGATTTGAAATCGAAAAAGGCAGATTCAGTTTCAGACTCACCGCACCCTACTCCGATGAACGGAGAACAAAATCAAGCGAAAATGCAAAACAAAACGGAATACACAGGAGGTAACAAAAATGAAAAAGCACATTGTCAACGAAGCAACAGGTATCAGCTACACACTCGTCGGTGATTATTATATCCCCGACCTGAAGCTCCCCGAAACAGAAAACAAGCCGATAGGAATTTGGGGCAGAAAGCGTCTCGCCTATCTCAAAGAGCATAAGAAATTTCTTTTCAATCAGCTTGTTCTCAGTTGGAAGCTCAACAGCCACCTTGCCGAGATAAACGAGCAGGCAACCGAAATGCTCGACAGACTCACCGAGCAAATGGCAAATGCTGAAGGTGTCACAGAAAAGCTGAAAGAAGAAAATCAGATGCTGTGGGTTGCCCGAATGAACAACATCCGCAACCGTGCCGAAGAAATCGTCAACGCAGAATTGATTTACAGTTAAACGGTGAAACCGTAATAACAATCGTTTACGGAGGTTTTCAAAATGTCAGGATTCATTGAAGAATTCTATTACGGCAACATCGAGCCGCAGGCGTGTAACACTGAACTTAACAAAGGACTGAAAAAGATGTTGAGCGCACTCGTCGAAAAAGAAGAACTGCTCACAGCTAAGCTGAACGGCAAAGAAAAGGATTTGTTTTCAGAGTATGTGAACGCATACAACGAATTTTTAGCCTTCAGTATCGCAGACGGTTTCATCTCAGGCTTCCGCCTCGGCGCAAGGTTTACTTATGATACGTTTGTTGAAAGTGAAAATTGATTTGCAATAAACATCAGGAGGATTTATGCCGACCTTAACCAAGAAACAATATGACGATTACAAAAAGCTGTGTTATGACAGAGAACACGGAAGAATCTTAACCCCGGATGGATTAAGGTTTGTTTGTGAAGCAAACAATTATGACCCCGAAGCAATCGGCAAACACTTCCTTGAGGTGCTCGGCAGAATACACCCAACTCAAAACAAAAAAACACATAACCAATAACATTGAACGGCAGGGAGATAAATTCTCTCTGCCGTTTTTGTCATTTTATGCCGTAATATTGCACAAGTTATACAGTCCCATATTGTGAAAAAAGTAGAATATTGAAGAATTGCAAAACTTTTTGCGTAACAAATCGCAATTTTCTTCATATATATAATGGAGTATTTGTAAATCCTTTCTCGGCAAGTATCTTTTAAACATTCATAAATTTTAGAGAATTTGAAATTAAATTTAGTTTTCGCTTTATTTTTTATTGCAAAAACTAATCTGAATTGGTATAATATATGAGTATAATTTTATTCAATTCAGAGGTGTACTTATGGCTGTAAGTTATAAAAAATTATGGAAACTCCTGATTGACCGTGATATGAAGAAAAAAGACCTCGCTGTCATTGCGGATATAAGCAATTATACCGTAACAAAAATGAGCAAGGGCGAAAACGTCACTGTCGAAACCCTTGGCAAAATTTGTGCTGCTCTCGGTTGCGGTGTTGACGATATTATGGAATTTATCCCCGAAGAACAAAAGTGAGGTGCGGATAATGGCTCTTGAAAATAAATTAGGAATTACAAGCTCACCCGAACTTGCTGAAGCTGAAGAAAGAATAAGCAAGAAAAAGGCTATCGAGCTTTTTGAAAACGGTACACTCGACAAACTTGAAGCAGGCAAATTCGCATCTCTCAAAGCAATTCATCAATATCTCTTTGATGATATTTATACTTTTGCCGGCAAAGTCCGCAAAGTTAATATCGCAAAAGGAAACTTCCGTTTTGCACCTGTAATGTATCTTGAAGCGGCACTCGATAATATTGATAAAATGCCGCAGTCAACCTTTGATGAAATCATTGAAAAGTATGTTGAAATGAATATCGCCCACCCTTTCCGTGAGGGTAACGGCAGAAGCACCCGCATCTGGCTCGACTGTATTCTCAAAAAAGAGATTGGTATGGTCGTAGATTGGAGTCAGGTTGACAAAGAAGATTATCTTCTTGCTATGGAACGCAGTCCAATTAAGGATATTGAAATCAAGCATATCCTCAAAAACGCCTTAACCGATAAGGTCAACGACCGTGAGGTTTATATGAAAGGCATCGACCATAGCTACTATTACGAGGGTTATACTACCTTCAAGACAGAGGAGCTATAATGGGTAATTCAATTAAAAGAGAATATGATAAGTTGTCCCTTGCAAAGGATATTGCTGATCGTGAAAATATCGTTTATCAGTTTCAAATGACCGGTTTTCTTGACCGCAACAATGCAATCGAAAAAATAAAATCAATACAATTTACAGATATTGAATTGGCAACAGCGACCGTTGCCAAACAAGTACAATTCGGTAGTGTTGATCTTCATCAAGCCGACGACAATCTTATTATTGCGAATATGCAGTTTCAAATAGATTTCCTAAAAGCAAAACTTGCAAAGTTAGAATTGGAGGATAAGGAAAATGGCTAAAAATTTAGTTCAGTCTATCGAGCCTAATATTGCCGATTTAGTAAACGGTTGGCTCAAATCATATAAAGTAGATTATAAATTGGAGCAGGAGTCTTTAAATACGGAGATTGACCAAGCTCTCAATGATTATTTTTCTAAGAACGGTGGTAAAGGTGGTAATCGCCCCGACGCTAAGCTGATTTTAAAAGCCAATGACGGCAAAGATTATCCTATCCTTATCGAGTACAAAGGATATAAAGATAAGCTCGTTAAACTGGATGATGAAGGGAACGTCGCCAACAAAACCTCGAAGAATCAGCCCGACTTTGCTAACATCAACTCTTATGCTGTAAATGGCGCTGTTCATTACGCAAATGCCGTATTGCATTATACAAGCTATACAGATGTTATTGCTATTGGCGTTACCGGACATAAGGCAGCAGACGGAAAGATTATACATCAAATTGGCGTTTATTATGTTTCTAAGAGCAACTTTGGTGTTGGGCAGAAGGTTGCTGATTATACTGACCTTTCTTTCCTTAAAAAGGAGCATTTTTCTGCTTTTATTGAAAAAGTAAAACAGTTGTCTCTCCCACAAGAAGAAATTGAAAAATTAAAGGAACGTAGAGAACAAGAAATTACGGCAAGCCTCGTAAAGCTCAATAATGATATTTTCAAGAGCGAAAAAGGACTTAGTGAAAATGACCGTGTTTATCTTGTTGCCGCTTCTATTATGGCAACTCTCGGCGATGTTGACAATAAAGTATATCCGTTGACCAAAGCTGAGTTGAAATCTTCTGACGAAGAAGGCGACAGAGACGGCGATATTATGATTCGAAAAATTAATTCTTTCCTTAATGCCAAAAAGCTTCCTAAAGATAAGAAAGATTTGATTGTGAGAACCCTTCAAAATACGCTTACTACTGATAATATAAATAAGGTTGAAGATGGCGAGAGCCAGCTCAAGCGTGTATTTATAAAAATCGTTGATGACCTTGGTATTTATTATAAAATTGGCTTAACAACTGATTTTACTGGCAAGCTGTTCAATGAAATGTATTCTTGGCTCGGCTTCACACAAGATCAGCTTAATGATGTTGTACTAACCCCGTCTTACGTCGCAACTCTTTTGTGCCGTCTTGCAAGAGTTAATAAAGACTCTTACGTATGGGACTTTGCAACGGGTTCGGCAGGTTTGCTTGTTGCGGCTATGAATGAAATGCTGATAGATGCCAAAAATACAATAAAATCTCCTGAAAAATTAGCTATCAAACAAGCAGAAATTAAAGCTAATCAGTTGCTCGGTTTAGAAATCCTTTCAAATGTTTATATGCTTGCTGTTCTTAATATGATTATGATGGGTGACGGTAGCTCAAACATTTTGAACAAAGACTCCTTGAACTTTGACGGACACTATGGATTTGGTAAGACTGACGAAAAGTTCCCCGCAGATGCTTTCGTTTTGAATCCTCCGTACTCTGCCGAAGGCAACGGAATGATATTTGTCGAAAAAGCTCTTTCTATGATGGAAAAGGGATATGCAGCAATTATCATTCAAAACTCAGCCGGATCTGGCAAAGCAACAGAATATAATAAGAGCATCTTGACACACAGCACACTTCTTGCAAGCATTAGAATGCCGATAGACCTGTTTATCGGTAAATCAAGTGTACAAACTAATGTATATGTTTTCCGAGTAGGCGAAGCTCATCAAAACGACGATGTTGTTAAGTTTATTGATTTTTCAAATGATGGTTACACTCGTTCTGACCGTAAAAAAGCAAGTAAAAATCTATTTGACACCGATAGAGCTAAAGAACGCTATCAGGAAGTTGTAGATCTTGTGCGTTTTGGAAAAACAAAACTTAATATTTTTACTGAAAAAGAATATTATGAGGGACACATTGATCCTGAAAACGGTAATGATTGGAACCAAACTGCGCCTATTGATACAACACCTTCCTTAGATGATTTTAAAAAGACAATTAATGACTATCTTGCTTGGGAAGTAGCAACACTTTTAAAGAATGAATCTTTGGAGGATGACCGCCTGGGAAAATAAATGCCTCACTTAATAAAAAATTGCAAGCGGTTAAGTGGGGCGAATATACGCTTGGAGATTTATTTACAAGTCAAAATGGAGATTTTGACATCCAAAAGATCCATATAAACGGTAAAGGCGAATATGTTATTACTGCTGGTTTGTCTAATAATGGTGTTTTAGGAAAATCTGATGTTAATGCTAAAATATTTAAGAAAAACACCATAACCGTTGATATGTTTGGAAATGCGTTTTACCGTCAGTTTGATTATAAGATGGTGACACATGCTAGAGTATTTTCTTTAGCGGCAAATTTCAGCATTACCGAGAGACAAGGGCTATTTTTAGCAAACTCTTTTTCCTATTTGAGCAATGAGTTTGGTTTTGATAATATGTGTTCGTGGGAAAAGATAAAAACAAAGTCAATACGACTACCTTATAAAGATGGTGAAATCGACTTTGATTTTATGGAATCCTTTATAGCTGAGCTGGAAGCTCAGCGGATAGCTGAGCTATCCGCTTACTTAAAAGCAAGCGGATTCGATAATTACGAATTGTCGGAAGAAGAGCTTAATGTTCTTGAAAGATTTACTGAGCTTGGCGACGATAATTGGGGTACATATATTGTAGGTAATCTTTTTGAAAAGGTAACGACAAAGAAATTACCGTACAAGGCGAAGGAACTACCAAAGCAGCCGACTGATGATTATGTGCTTCCTTGTCTTACATCAAGTTTCCAAAATCAAGGATTGAATTATTATGCTCCCAAATCAGGAGCAACTGTCATAAGCAACGTGATTTCGCTTCCTTCTAACAGCGATGTTTACAGAGCTTATTATCAGTCAAGAGATTTTACCGTTCTTTCGGACTCTTATGCTATCCAATGGAAATTGGCAGAGAACAAACCTACACCTAACCAATATTTGTTTATGGTTATGTGTATCAACAAAGTGACAGATCTCCCGATTTACTCCTACAAGAACAAATTGGGTGGATGGAATGTTGTAAAACATAAGGAAATTAGGTTGCCCGAAAAGAATGGCAAAATTGATTTTGCGTTTATGGATACTTTTATATCTGCAATCAAGAAATTAGCCATAAAAGATGTTGTTAAGTACAGTGATGCAAAGATCAAAGCGACAAAAGAAGTTGTATCCTGTAAATAAGGAGTAACTACTATGAATACACAAAAACTTAATTCAGCAATAGCTGAGTTTACAAAGAAAAAGAAGTCTAATGCAGCATATTACGAAGAAAATTGGGCTGAACGTAAGGAACGCAAGGACTATTATCAGTCATTCACTAAGGACAAGCTTATTGCCATGACTGAGGAAGAGTTCTTAGAGTATATCAGCAAGCTGTGGTCTATGCTCATCTGGGGCAATAAAAAATATGTTGTCGACAAACTCATTGCCGACAACGGTTTTGCCACGCTTAAAAAGCAATTAGCTGAATTGCTCTATGGTACAAGCTCAATTGAAAAACGTTGGGATGTATTCTTGAAGTCCATTAAGGGTATGGGACCTGCAACCATTAGTGAGTTGCTTACATACGCTAACCCGCAGGAATACGTAATCTTTAATAAAACGACTATTCTTTGCTATGGCTATCTTGATATCCCCGATATGCCGAAATATAACTATCAGTACACCGGAAAGAAATATGCTGAAGTTTGCGCTATTGCAAAAGAGATCGCCGCAGAACTTAAAAAAGCCGGTGCGGATGACTATGACCTTTTGGCAGTGGATTACTTTATGTGGGATGAGATCTTACCTCTTGCCGAAAAGAAGTCTCCCATAGTCTCTGCTGCCCCCGAAACCAAGAAACCTGTTACCGTAAAGGATTCAAAATCTCTCCACGATGAAATTAAGGAAAAGTTGGTTGCCATTGGCGAATTGCTCGGATTTGACAGCCGTTCTGAGGTTAAGATTACTACCGGTGCAGTTGTAGATGCCGTTTGGGAAGCTAAGATTGGCAATATGGGAAAGGCTATTTATGTGTTTGAGGTTCAGTCTAAAGGTTCAATTGATAGCCTTATTCTTAATCTCAAGAAAGCACAGAGCAACGCCGCAGTTCAAGCAGTTGTTGCCGTTGCCGATGAAGAACAGCTTGCAAAAATCATAAGCGAAAGTGCGGGTGTAATTGACGCAAATTCTCTGCGCACTTGGGATTCTGAAGATGTATTAGCAGTCTATGACTCCCTCGTTAGAGTACATGAGTCAATTAATAAACTCGCTCTTGTTCCCGAGAGCTTTTAATAATTCATAAATTAAGCGAGCTGAAATAAAATGACATATTTCAAAAAACTACCTTCAAATTCCAAACATCTTCTTGATGAAATATTATCCGCTGAAAATCCTTCCGAAATGCTCCGCAAGCGATTTGAAGGTGTTTCAAAAAAAGAAGATGAAGAACTTCGTGGGATTATTCGAGAATTAAGAGAGTTAGGTTATATTAATGTTAAATGGGCTGATAATGTTCCATATTATGTAACTATAAACAATTGCGCTCGAACATACAGCGAGCAATTAAAGGAATACGAAGCAGAGAGGGAGCAAACCAATTTGAATATATCAAATCACTCAAAAATATTTATAAGCCATCGCTCAACTGATGCTCCTATAGCCGATGCCTTATTTGATTTCTTTATAGCTACCGGTATTCAAAGAGAGAAAATCTTTTGCTCTTCACTTCCGGGAAATGATGTGAAAGAAAAAATATCAGTAGAAGTAAAGGAAACAATGAAAAACAGCTGTCTAAATATAGCTGTTCTGTCAAACGACTACTATAAAAGTGCTTATTGTCTTAACGAAGCAGGCATCCTTTGGTTTCAAGATGTTCCGGTAATACCTATCGCACTTCCAGAAATTCAACCAACTGATATGATCGGTTTTCTGAATGATGATTATAAAATCAGACGCTTAGACAATGCTGATGATCTTGCATATATTTACGATACCGCTTGTGAGGTTACTTCTTCAGAACAAGCAAAGGCCGGTACTGTAACTGCAGAAACTCGTAAACTTATAAACAAATATCAAGAGCTGATTTCTTCTCGAGTTCAAGAACCACCCACTGATGATAGGGTTTCGTGGGATATCACTACTGATGATGAACGCATTGTATTATACTACATAATTTCAAAGCAAGTTCGTAAAGTAAGCAAGAAGACTGTTCTTAATTGGTTGCAGGATATGGAAATATATAATATTAATGTTGATAATGGTTTTGATTTATTATCCACATTAGGCAATGGGAGTGTTGCTGATGAAACACTTGAATTAAGTACTGATATATTCAGAGAATATTCTTCAAATTCTGCAAAAATTATTAATGAGTTACAACCAACTATTGAACAACACACTGACTTAAGTTCGTTAAGATTTAATAAAATGTGGGAAGAGCAAGGATTCGATGACCACATAAAACTTTTTATTTCGTACATTGTGGATGAAAAAATTGATGTGTTCGGGGATAGATGGATGGCAGCGGGACAGATAGAAGATATTAAAAAATGGGAAGAAAAACATAGCCTTGATTCTACTCTTTCTTCAAATTATGGAAGTTGCCTAAACTTATTTATTCATAATCGTTTCGTTTATGAAAGTGATTGGACCTCCCATGGAAACGCAAGGGAATATACGCTCTGTTGTTCTTTAAAAGATTTACTTTTTAATGCATCAGAAGATTTTATAGATGAATTAGAAATAATCAAAACGGTTCATTACTTTAACTTGCCTTTTTAATCAACAAAATATGTTTAAAATATCCAAAACACAATCCAACAAACGAGGAATTATAAAATGAGAATCGATTTACATTGTCATACTAAAAGCACAAAACAAGGTGATGGAGATTGCAGAAATGTCACCTCTGAAGTATTCAAAGAAAAAATTATTAATTCCGATGTTAGAATACTTGCAATAACCAATCATAATTTGTTTGATTTAGAACAATTTAACGAATTGAAAGAGTCTGTGAAAGATTTTTGTCAAGTTTGGCCTGGCATTGAAATTGATGCACAAGGCTCCAATGGAAACAAGTTTCATCTTATTGTAGTCGCAAACCCGAGTAATGTTGAAATGTTCAGTTCAAAAATTGAACAAATGTACCAAGGCAAAAATATTGAAAACTGTTTATTATCAATCGAAGAAATTCATCATAATCTCAATGAGTGCGATATAATATATATTCCTCACTTGCACAAAAAGCCTGGTATATCAACTGATGACCACGAAAAACTTGTTTCTCTTATTGGTGATTCAAGTCGAGTGTTTGGAGAAACTGCCGACAACAGATCTTTGGGCGTTTTTGCAAATCACGATTACAACGTAATAATTGGAAGCGATGTTAAAGATTGGCAGAATTATGAAGATTCCACGTTTGCCGAATTAAAACTTCCGGTTGATAGCTTTTCTCAATTCTGTTTGTTATCTAAAAGAGATGAAGCTGTCGTTAACACATTGTTAAATCAAAAACAATCATATGAAGTTACCGGCAAACCACACAGGTCAGTTTCTATACCTTTAAAAATTTTTAATGATGTTAATATAATCTTTGGTCAAAAAGGAACCGGAAAAAGCGAAATCCTTAATTCCTTATATATCGACTTGCTTTCTCAAGGCTTGTCATGTTCAAAATACACTGGTTCAGAAAAAGACGATGAATTTAAGGCTTTGTTAAGAACTACCGATATGGATCGAGATTTAACAAAAGTTGAAGCTGAAGATTGCCGAAACGAGTTTTCAATTCTACAGAATTGGATTGAAACATCCCCCACTTCTTTTTCAAGTTATTTGGGATGGTATAAAACAAAAGATCACAATAAAAACAAAAGCAAAATGAAAATCACGGAAGCAACATCAATTAACGAGACCGACCCCGCCCAATACGGTGAACATTCCTCTGATTTCAAACACATCAAGTCCCTTCTAAAAGCATACGAAAAAATTAATTTAGATTTATATTTTTCTAATGAAGAAAGGTCTGAATTAGAAAATCTTTTATCTGAATTAGCTATTCGAAACAAAAAAATGCTTTCCAATGATTTAATTGATATTTATTCTTCAAAACTTACAAATTATAGTATCAATACAATTAAGAGAATTGCAGACAAAAACTCAAATTCAATTTCCAAACCATCCAACACAGGGTTTTATGAATTGGCACAGAACAGAATAAGACTCAGCCAAACCGTAAAAAACATCTTAAAAAATATAGAGTCAAAAGATCAGTGTACAAAAGATCTATTAGGTGAGCTTGAGAATAAAGGAAAAATATATGTACAAAAACGGTACAGAATGCTTTGCAACGAATCAAGATCACCTGAGTTTAGCGTTAATATTACACCACTAAAGCAGATTAAAGAATTGCTTCAAAAAATATCCGACAATATTTTTTGTGAAGAATTGCCTGGTATTATTGACGAATTCAACTCAATATGCGACGAACAAAAAATTGATTCAGTTAAACCCTTCTTAGGTTTATCAAAACAAATTGTCACCGAAGATGATAATGAGTATTCACCTTCAAATGGCGAAAAGGGTATATTGCTTTTACAAAATCTTTTAAGAGAAGATGTAGATGCGTATTTTTTAGATGAACCAGAACTAGGAATGGGTAATTCTTATATTGACTCAATAATCAGACCACAAATTTGTGGATTAGCTAAAAGACATAAGGCTGTAATTGTTGCCACTCACAATGCAAATATTGCTGTTCGCTCATTACCCTATGTATCAATATTTCGAACACACGAAAACGGAGAATACCGCACATATACAGGTAATCCCTTTAACGATAAACTCTCTAACATAGAAGATGCTGCTGATGTCAGAAGTTGGACCTCTGAAAGCTTACATACGCTTGAAGGTGGTCGAGAAGCTTTTTATGAAAGGAAAGTAATTTATGAATCAAATAGTAATTAATGTCCAGTTAACTGTTATCGGCGAAGAAGATGTTCTTGTTTTTGCAATAGATGAAGAAAATCCCGACAAATACATTATTAGTTTAAATAGTCCAAACAATCAATCTGAAATAAAAAAAGTATTTTCCAAAATACTCGAAATGCTATTTGATAATGACATAACACTTCAATTACAAATTGCCGACGGATATTCCAAGGGGTTGTATAAAGATGTTTGTGAAGAATACATCAACGAATTACAAAAAGAAATTTCAGAAGTTAAAGAACAACTAATCAAACAAACTAGATAATAAATAAATCAAATATTTTGATTTACCACTTTAAAGTGTTGACAAATGGTTTTGGATATGGTACAATCTAATTGCAACAGAATAATTTTGCACGACATACAATCCACTGTGCGTGACTGCAATTATCAACACTGATAACATTCTGATAAATTCTGTCTCGTGGAGGGTGGTCACTGCAGATAATAGAGATAATAGGTGTAATCAAAGAAACCAAAGTATCCACACACGGAATTTCTAAACAAAGTAGTTTAATTTATTCCGAGTGGGAATAATAACAACAAACCCCGGAGCCCTTGATTTATCAAGGATTTCGGGGTTCTTTTTTGCTCAAGCGTACTGAAAGAATACTAAAAATTCAGCTCATTATCAAAAATTGCTTTTCCTATTTCCATTTATGTAATTAAGAACCTCTGCAGATATGTGTAAACTGCAGAGGTTTTTTACATTATTGCCATAGATGTTATATTTAAACTTCAATCTTAAGACACGGATAGCCAAGAAGTTTATCGCTTACGCTATCGGGCTGATGCCCACCGATATAAAGTGTGATTTTGCCGTCCGGCTCAACTCTTTCGCCGTCCACATTAACTGCCTTTACCCAATAGCGGTCAATGTCGAGAGTAATTTCTTTCTTTTCGTCCGCCTCAAGATTAACGGATTTGAGTGAACAAAGCTGCCAATGGGGAGTAACAACACGGCTGTCGGTATAAGCGGCATAAACCTGAACAATTTCTTTACCAGCAATACCGCCTGCGTTTTCAACCTCTGCGCTGACTGTTATCTTTTCGCCGTCTGCTGAAACAAGCTTTGCGTTATCATATTTATAATTTGTATAAGAAAGACCGAAGCCGAAGGGATAGAGTGCGTCACCTTCAATATATCTGTAGGTTCTGCCCTTCATGCTGTAATCCTCGAAATCGGGCATATCGTGGTCGCCTCTGTAGATTGTAATGGGAAGCCTTGCCGAGGGATTTACTTCGCCTGAAAGAACATTTGCGAGTGCGAGTCCGCCGAGCGAGCCGGGATACCAAGAGTGAATAACAGCCTTTGCGTGGTTTCTGACCTTTTCTCCAACATCAATTGAACTGCCGCACATGAGTACAACAACAACATTTTCGCAAACATCGCAAACCGCCTCTGCAAGCTTCTGCTGAGTTGCGGGAAGATAGAGCGAATTCTTATCGCCGCTTGTTGTGTAATCATCAACAAAGCCCGTATCCTCACCCTCGATTGAACAGTCAAGACCTAGAGCAAGAATTGTTATATCTGCTTCTGCGGCGATTGCAACACCATCACTCAACATATTTCCGAAGCCGCTGCAATAGTTGAGATGCTCCATACAGTAGTTGCATCCCTTTTCAACCTTTATATCCGCATTTGTGAACACTCTGCGGATACCGTCGGCAACGGTCACATATTCGGAAGCATACCCGTTGTAGTTGCCTTCAAGAGCAGTAACAGAAAGTGCATTCGGACCGATAACAGCAATTTTCTTATCTGTGTTCTTATCAAGCGGAAGGAAATTATTATTTTTAAGAAGAGTAATGCATTGTTCTGCCGTTTTGAGGTTTAGTGCCCTATGCTCCTTGCTGTCAAGCTTATCAAGACCTATATCCGAGTAAGGTCTTACCTCTTCGAATTCACCTAAAAGATAGCGGATTGTAAAAACATTCTCTGCCGCTGCGGTAATTTCATCCTCTGTTACAAGGTCCTGCTCATACGCATCAACAAGTGCCCCATAAGTTCCTCCGCAGTTTAGATCGCAGGTATTCTTAAGCGAAACGGCAGCAACCTCTGTCAGAGAATTAACATATTTATGGAATTTATAAATATCACCTATTGCGTCACAGTCGGAAACAATATAGCCGTCAAAATTCCATTTTTTTCGCAGAACATCAACAAGAAGATATGAATGAGCGCAACAGGGAACGCCGTTCATACTGTTATATGCGCCCATAACACCCGCAACACCTGCTTCTACGGTCTTTTCAAAAGCAGGAAGATAAGTTTCCCACAGGTCGTGCATATCAGTTACAGAATTAAAACCGTATCTGTTCTTTTCGGGACCTGAATGCACGGCATAATGCTTTGAACAGGCAGCCGCTTTATAAAAATCACCTTTACCCTGAATGCCATTGATAAATGAAATACCGAGCTGAGATGTGAGGAACGGGTCTTCACCGAAGGTTTCCTGTCCTCTGCCCCAGTGCGGATCACGGAAAATATTGATGTTGGGTGCCCAGAATGTAAGACCCTTGAAAATATCGTGGTCGCCGTATTTTACGTGCTTATTATACTTTGCTCGTCCTTCTGTTGAGATCGCATCCGCAACCTCACCAACAAGGTCCGGGTCAAAGGTGGCACCCATTGCGATTGCGTGAGGAAATACGGTTGCCGTACCTGCTCTTGCAACGCCGTGTGAGCCTTCGTTCCACCAGTTATATTCATCAATGCCGAGTCTTTCGATTGCGGGTGAGTTATATACAAGCTGAGAAAGTCTTTCCTCAACCGTCATTTTTGCAACTAATTCTTTTGCTTTCTGTCTTGCCTGAGCTTTTGTCATACAAAGACCTCCTTTGCGGTGATAGATAAAATATATATCAGATTTTCAATAAAAGCAACTCCGTAAATAATAGAAAAAGCTGTTTTTGTAATGTTTTCAGGTATACCGCACTTTACAACCCCAGTAATTTTTGGTACAATCATTATACAAATGTGACATATTTTCCCATTTGGAAATTAACATTATATGTTCATTAAAGGAGCCTGCTTTTATGTATAAAAAAGTTACTGCATTTTCACTTTGCGTATTAATTATAATTTCTTTTACAGCCTGTCAAAAGGATAAAAGCGCATATATTCCGGCTGACATTACTTCCGCTGCAAACACAACTGCAGCTGACAAAACCGTTGCAACCGAAGCCTATTCAGCTTCAACCGTTGAACATACGGAAAACAAACCCGCTGCTGAAGCGGAAGAATCCACCGCTGTTGAAGAAAGCTCTGTCACCGCAGTTCAGACCAATGTGCTTACAACCGAAGACATTATTATTTTATATAAAAAAGCTGCGGCAAAATCAGGCTCAGCAAAATCAAAGCAGCAGATTATACTGACCGATATTTCAATTAACAACGGTCAGTATGAAGGTGTGCTTGATTTTGTAACACCGATTATGGCAAAGTTGATTGCCAACAATTCAAAGGACAAGGACGGAATTACGGGCGGCTTTACTGACCTTAATGCTGACGATGTAAGCAGCGCAAAAGCATATAAAAGCGGCAGCAATACGGTTGTTGAGCTTATTATGAAGGAACAAACCTCCGGCGCACGCGAAAACGCACTTAGCGGTTCAGTTGGGCACGCAATTACCGCAGTAGGTGATATCGGTGTTGTGGTAGACGAGCTTACCGACCTTGGCTTACCGATGGAAATATCCGACGAGCATACTAAAATATACTACACCAACCCTACGGTAAAGGTTTTTATTGACGGCAACGGAAGAATAATCAGCGGCACATGGCGCTATACTGTTGAAATCCGCCTTGATAATTACAAGGTGTTCGGCAAAGATGTTCAGACAACTTCTGTTATAATGGATAACATAATAACAGTAGGATAACAACAACGATACCCGTAACTTTTTCAGTTACGGGTATCGTTGTTTTATAAGACTTCAAACATATCGGCAAGCCTGCGTGCGCTGGCTGCGAGATTTTTTATACCGTCAAACATATTCTCTGCGCTGTAAGCGTTCAGGTATCTGTCTGCTTCAAGGGTAAACCAGCCGCTGTAGTTTATTTCTTTAAGTGCTTTTACAACAGCTTCAAAATCAATCTGACCTGAAAACGGAATCTGATGTTCATCGTGCCACCTGTCATTATCGTGAATGTGCAAAGCCTGCAAGCTGTTACCGAGGGCTTTTATCATATTTACCGCTCCGTTGCCCGAGCCGCGCATTTCAGCATGGCCTATATCAAGGCAGGCTACAAAAAACTCATCGTTTACTGCATCGATATGCTTAACAAAGCTTTCTGATGTTGCACATGCGGCAAAGGAGGATTCATCCTTTTCATCATCCCAGTTCCACATATTCTCCGTTGCAATTTTCACACCGTGCTGTTTTGCAAAGGGCAGCAAGTCAAAATACATTTCGGCATTTTCTTCGGGTGTTTTATTGTTATTCGGGTGAATGATGCATATATTGCCGCCCGCTTCCGCAGTACACTCAATCGCGCGCTGAAGATACAGCTTAATATCGGGATATAGTGAAGGAAACGGTGCGTGTGACTGATTGCAGACTATGCCGTTATCAAGCCCGATTTGCTTTAATCTGCGTGCAAAAGCAAGGTAATTATCGCCCCCGAGCGGATGCGCTGACGGCGGATAGGTTTTATTATCCCAATCGTAGCGGCACATATCGAACATGGAAAAATCCCATGCATCAAAGCCTGCCTTAGCAACAAGCTCCACAGCCTTTTCTTCGCCGATTGTTTTAGCAGCGGAATGAATTTCCGTTGAAATTTTCATTATATATCTCCTCTTTATTTTACTTTGGATTTCAGTTTTGCTATATCCCTTTTCAGACAGCTTACCAAGCCATGCTGCATTGAATAGTATGTAAACTCTATCAATATACTTTTGTTATAGCCTACTGCTTTTAGCTTATCAAGCAGAGCATTGATATAAGACGGATTAATTTTAGGGAACTGCTCACGCAGCTGCTCTGAATAAGAAATATGAACGCAGTCAATGTACTGCGCTGTGCGTTCAATGCGGTCAAGGTCATATTCCTTCCTGCGGTAGCGCGATTGAAAATAGGTTTTAAAATTATCGCAGGCTGCAGCTTTTTGAATTTTCAGAAAAGCATCAGTATTGTTGTTATAGGTATTGCCGTGACATTCGGGGCAGACGATTATTCCGTATTCAGCCGCAATTCCACACATAGCTTTTACTTCGCTGACTAAAGCAGAATATGTTGCTTCATCGGTCTTTTCACTGTCTGCACTTCCGAGCCATACGCGCACAATACCCGCGCCCATAGACGAGGCAATTTTACAAACCCTTTCCCATTCGGCCATATTGTTACTGCCTACGCGGTAATAGCTGCCATAGGAACAAATATCTATACCTGCCGCATCACAAAGCTTTTTTGCGCGCTTTGCCGTTTCAACATCCTTCACATGAACATCTGCACCCCATTCAATGCATTCAGCACCGATATTTGATGCAACAGCAACAACCTTTTCAATTTCTTTTATCTGGCGCAGGGTAACCGTAGTAAAACCTACCTGCATTTTAATATCCCCCGAAATGTTTATAAAACAGTATTATTTTTTTCGTTTACCGCACCTACGCACTTTGTATAAATGCTGTACGGTGCGTCAAAAACGTTGTCCGTTATTTCCGCTTCACAAAGGTACTCAAGCCATATCAGGTGTTTTTCTTCACGCGGAAATTTAAAACAGTTTCCGCTGAGTACAAGCCTGCCGTGGACAAACTCATCAGAATCCTCTTTCATCACCTTGGGCGTATAACGGATTGCGGGTGAGCCGTCACACACAGGGTTGTAATTGCAGCCTATTAAAAGATTGTTTCTGAAAACTATTGTTTTTGTATAGCCCGATTCAAACCAAAAGTTACAATCGTCTTCCAGCAAAAGCGCAGGACCCCACAAGTTTTCAAAGCGGTTATTTTCAATTATTACCTCACCGCGTGTGGTACAGAGTATTCCCCTGCCTGCAGTTGGTCCGAAATTGCAGCCGCGGACATATAGGTCGGGTGTCCAAGTTGCATTTTCGACAACATCCTTTTCAAGTTCAATTTCAGGCAAAGCTCTATCCAGCCAAAGCCTGATATCCGTATCGTTTATTCTTTCATAATCAACAACTGTTGTGTCCGCATAGGGTTTAAGAGTATCCCACTTGATAAACTGCAGCTCATCGCCCTTTTCAAAAGCTTGAAAGCCCCACGATTCGTTATGTATAAAACGGACAAGCAGACTGTTGTCAGCATCGTTCTTTTCAATTATGCGAAGGTGCGTACCGTGAACATTTATATAATCATCGTGCGCGCCGCGGGCAACGCAGTTTTCAACCGTAAGCTTACCTTTACAGCCCGAAAACTGAAAGAAGTCCGCCGTACTTGCAACTGTTCTTCCTTCAGCAGGAGTTAAATCGCAATTAAAGTATGTAACATTTTCACAGAATTGCGAAACCATGCCGAGTCCGTGCATAAACTTAACGCGCAGGCTTTCAAAGCGCAGGTTTTTACAGCGCTGAAAAAGTGCGCCCGTCTGGTCGCGGATTATATTGCGCGTGTTGATAACACTGCCTGCGGGCAATACCGCATCGCGGTTTTCAAGGGTGAAGCGCAGCGTAGTATTGTCAAGCACCTCTATTTTTTCGGCTTTGAATTTATCTCTGCCCAAATCAAGATAGATACGCTTGACCGGGTCAAAATATTTAACATGGCGGCGGTTACCTGTGTAGCTGTCCGTCCAGTAAGGCTCGCCGTCTTTTCCGTTTTCACCCAACCATATAAGTTCGTTATTTTCAACCCTCCAGAGGTATTCGGGGTTGATGTGCAAAGTAACTATTCCGTTTTCATTAGAAAGCACAGTTGCTTCCGCCATAGTCGGGCAGGCATAATCAATAACAAGATTTTTAACCGTTATATTTTCACATCGGTCAAAAAGCAAAGGTGTCATTTTGCCGTGAATAAGAAGCGTTGCACCGTTACCGTCTATTACAATATTCTTTTTATTTTTCAGATAAACAGCAGTTCTTCTCAAGCCGTTCGGATTTTCGTGCTGCTTTGCGGTATTTGAGCAATAGTAGCCCGTAAGCTCAAAGGAATCGTCCTGCCGCACATGGTAGGTTCTGCCCGCTTCGAGCGTAAGAATACTGTTATCCTTTAAATTTAATATAAGCTCACTTAATTCGTTCATGGCTTAGAATTCAGGTTTAAAACAGGGCATAAGCTGAAGTTTAAACAGATTTGCCTTGTGCTTTCGGTCAATAAGTTCTTTTTTTGCCGGGTCCTCAATAAAGCCTGTGCGGATATAAACATCAAGCTCGGCATAGGTAAAGCCCAGGTTTTCTTCGTCCGTTTTGCCGCAGAGTCCGTCAATCGGCACCTTGTCAACAAGCTCATCAGGCAGACCGAGAACACGGCCGATTTGCTTGACTTCCGTTACGGTAAGGTTTGACATTGGCGAAAAATCGCCCACAGAATCACCGTATCGCGTGGAATAACCCACCCAATCCTCAGAAAGGTTGCAGGTATTTGCAACTCTGCCGTTGAGCGACTGACTTACTGCATAGAGCGTTGACATACGGATTCTCGGCGGCAGGTTGATACGGGTCATATCCGTAATCGGCAAATTCTCGGGGAAAGCAGACAGAATAGCATCAACTGTTGATTTTATATTTACAACATAGTGCTTTATTCCGAGATGATTTACAAGCAGATATGCCTTATCAATATCATGCTGTTCACCCTGTGGCATAAGCACGCCTATTACCCTGTCCTTACCGAGAGCTTCCACACAAAGTGCGGCGACAATTGAACTGTCCTTACCACCTGAAATACCGACAACCGCGTTACAGCCCTTGCCGTTTTCTTCAAAAAATTCTTTTATCCATTCAACACATTGGTCTTTTACTTTTACTGCATCAAACATTTTTAATACCACCGTTTTATTTTATCTCAAATTCAAAAAGCTTGTTCCAGCGTTTGCCCGTAATATAAACTCTGCCGTTTTCTTCGTTATATGCAATTCCGTTAAGGCAATCGTTTGCATCGTTGCTTTTATTATCATACACTCCCGTAAAATCGAGCGTTTTTTCAACCTTGCCGTTTTCGGGGTTGATAATAATTATTTCATTGCTCTGCCAAACATTCGCCCAGATATATCCGCCGATATATTCCAGCTCGTTTATATTTGCAATTTTCTTGCCTGAGCGTGTGACTGTAACCGTTTTTACTGTTTCAAGGCTTTCATTCATAAAATAAAGTTCAGCCGTACCGTCGCTTGCTATTAAATTTTCGCCGTCCGTTGTGAGTCCCCAGCCCTGCCGCGGATATTCAACAGTATTTTCGAGTGCAAGTGTTTCGGGGGCGAACACAAAGGCTTTGTTTTCTTTCCAGCTTAAAACATAAATTCTGCCATTCAGAGCGGTTGAACCCTCGGCAAAAATATTTTCATCAAAGCTGTAGCACCATTCACAGCTGCCTGTTTTTAAATCAATATTTTTCATCAGCCCGGATTCGCCGTAGCGACCCACCGATTCATACATTTTGCCACCGTGAAAGAACAGCCCCTGCGTAAAGGAATCCGTTCTGTGCGGATAGCTGTTCACAAGCGTCAGGGCTTCGGTATAGGTTACCGTATCGGATACCCCTGAACAAGCCGACAGCAGAACAGAAACCGACAGCAAAAGCACAAATATCAACATATATTTATTTCGGGATAGCATAAATGAACCTCGTTGAATTACAGTTTTGCGATATATTTGCCTAACGGCAAATGCGATATAATTTCACAAATGAAATTGCGATATAGGCTCACTACATTCGCCTGCGATATGATATAAATCCCCTGTACGCCGCAGCGTATATCGCATGCGAAGCATATATCGCACCGT
>JAFQBE010000021.1 GCA_017416765.1 Clostridia bacterium | reverse complement strand
GATCAAACTCTCTAAAAAATTGTATCTACACTCTTTCGAGTACAAATCATCTTTTAGAGCTTAATCGCTCATTCGATACTCTAGCGTATCTGTCTTTTAATTCGTTATCTCACGAATTACTGTTTGAAGTACTTACTTCTAAAAGAATCTTCAAGGGTTTTCTTTTCAATCGTTGTTTAATTTTCAAGGTGCGTTTTGTGTCAACCTTTTTCGCGGCGACGTTTATGAATTATATCACATCCGCTCACGCTTGTCAACACCTTTTTCAAACTTTTTTGAAAAACTTTTTGAGGAGTTTTCGTATTTTGTTTGGCGCTCTCTTGAGTGCTTTGCTATATTAACACATTCATTCGGATATGTCAACAGTTTTTTTCAATTTTTTTGCCAAAAATCACATCTTATGAAATATAGATAATAATTAAAAGATTGAAGAAATACTATTGTATAATTTGATAATATCTGTTATTATATACATTATATTTGACTTTTATCCACGGAGGAAAACCATGCCGATTAAGATTGACGGCAACCTGCCTGCACGCAGCAGCCTTGAAAGCGAAAACATATTTGTAATGACAAACGAGCGTGCGACAACGCAGGATATTCGCCCGCTTAAAATATTAATACTTAACTTAATGCCCACAAAGATTGAAACGGAAACACAGATACTGCGTCTGCTCAGTAACTCCCCTATTCAGGTTGAGGTTGAACTGTTACAAACAGCAACACATAAAGCGACCCATGTTTCAAGCGAACATATGCTGGCATTCTACAAAACCTTTGACGATATAAAAGACAGAAAGTTTGACGGAATGATAGTTACCGGCGCGCCTGTAGAAAAGCTTGAATTTGAAGAGGTTGATTACTGGGAAGAGCTTTGCAAGATTTTTGACTGGGCTGACAAGAATGTATATTCTACCTTCCACATCTGTTGGGGCGCACAAGCCGGGCTTTACCACAGATACGGACTGAAGAAACACAGGCTGGATAAAAAGATGTTCGGTGTGTTCAAACACAGAGCGCTCGACCTGTTTCATCCCCTGCTGCGCGGATTCGACGAAGAATTTTATGTTCCGCATTCAAGGCACACAGAGGTACGAATTGACGATATAGCACTTATTAAAGATTTGCAGGTACTTGCCTATTCAAGTAAAGCGGGTGTACACCTGCTTTCCGATATGCAGTGCCGCAACTTCTACGCCTGCGGACACGCAGAGTATGACCGCGACACACTTGCAAAAGAATATTTCAGAGATGTTAAGGCAGGGCTTGAAATTGATGTGCCTGTAAACTACTTCCCTGACGATGACCCGGAAAAAGTACCGGTTATCAGATGGCGCGGTGCAGGCAGCCTGCTTTTCAGCAACTGGCTGAACTATTTCGTATACCAGCGCACACCGTACGATTTATCTACAATGTAATAATTATTATAATACAAAGAAAAGACCGATGTGTTCCGTGGTTGGAATACATCGGTCTTTTTAAAGATGACGGGAGGGCATGGAAACCCTCCCGCGGTTATGCCTTCTCCTTGAGGAGAAGGTGGCATTTTTGCAAGAAAATGACGGATGAGGTGGCAATTTACGCTGAAAATTTATGCTCCGCATACACCTCATCAGTCACCTGCGGTGACAGCTTCCCCTCAAAAGGGGAAGCCATACCGTAGTTTTTATTGTTTATACTGTAAAATCATACGGGATATACCGAACAGGTTTTTGAAGAAGGAAACGATTTTCTGCCAGAATGTTACGTTAGATTTTAATTGCTGTGATGCAGCTATTTCATTGCCGTTAGCATCGGTTATAGCTTCGCCGTTTCCATCAACAATTCGTGCGGTAACGGTAACATCACCCTTTTGTATGCTTGTAACCTCACAGGTCAAGCCGTCTTCGCTCGGTTTAATATTAACACCTGTACCTTCAACAAGCCATTCTATTGCATAGCCTTCGGGCAAGGCTGTTTCGCCGAGGTCAGCGTGAAGAACAAGCGTATCACCGTAGTTTACTGTTGTTACAGACGGCTGTTTGATTTGAATTTCGTATTCCGTAGCATCGGCTATTACAAAGTAGCTGAAGCTGTCGGTTTCAAAAACAATATAGTTACCTTCTCGCTTACAGGGTAATTCCTCGCGTTCATGCGTTACGGGGTCAATGTGGTAAACCGCGTATTTGCCGAATACAAAGCCTTCAATCGGCACACGCACCGTAACCTTGCCTGTAGGCTGTGTTTCTTCGCCGTTTACGAGTATTTTAATATCGTAAGCCATATATCTGCCGTTGAGCTTGTTTACAAATTCAAATGCGTTTTCGTTCTCGGCTTCTTCAACAGAAAGCTCAACGCTGTTTCCGCTATACATATCGCCGGGAATATCCGCTGTTATTTTGCTTTCATCGTTTCTTATCCTTTGAAGACGCGGAATATTTTCAGAAGCAACAACCTGTTTACATTCGGTACACTTCTGTACCCTGTGACCCTCATTTTCAACCGTTGCTTCAACCATTGTTTCCCATTCTCCGGGGGTGTGAACATGGTGGTTTCCGTCACAAAGCACAAATTCATATCCATTTTCTTCGGCATATGTTTTTGCGTAGCAATCTTCTGTGTCAGAGCAGATGTAAGCAGAGGTGTATGCTATTTCTTCACCAATTTCTGTTACACTTGAAGGTATATGAATAAAATTCAAATTTTCTATTACGAACGCGGCCGGATCAATCTTTGTTACACTTGAAGGAAGTATTATTTCTGTAAGGTAACTGTCAATTCCCGGGTAATAAAGAAAAGTATATGTATAGGTTTCTGTAATAGATTCAGGAAACTTTATATTCTTAATATTATTGAAATATCCAAAAGCAAACGATGATATGGTTTTTACAGTATCAGGAATTGTATAGTCTATAGGTACAATTGTTGAAGGATCAATTTGCATACTTTCTAAATATCCGGGTTCAATAATTCGTTGCCAATCAAATGCCGAATCTAAAAATCCATCCCAATCAATTGAATCCAAATCTAATATATAGGATAATGACGGATATTTAATCAATACTCCGTTTGCTTTATCGATAAAAGCCCCTGCTTCATCAGTATAAAAGTATTCATTTTCCGAATCAACAATATAACTTGCCGTTATGCAGGAATAAAAGGGGGAAATTATGCCGCCGTCCGCAAAAATATATTCGATTTCCCTTAATCCTTTACCTATTTCAATTAGCAAAACATTATAACAATTCCCAAATGCTCCGCTTTCTATTTTCTTTACATTATCTCCAAGCTTAATGCTACGCAATTTATTAATGTCATGAAAAGCATCAGCAGATATGGTTTCTGCATTTATTGTTGCCTTGGTAATAGGTATAGCTTCGAAAGCAGCATGACCAATATATTTAACATTAGCAGGAATAACCAATTCACCAGAAAGGCCACTGCATGCAAAAGCTTGGTTACCTATATTAGTCACGCTTTCCGGAATTGTAACACCTTCAAGCTCAATACAGTATTCAAAAGCGCTGTTTGCAATATAAACCGTACCCGGTTTAATTGCGTATGTACCTGAAATTGTTTCTTTTGCCGCTATGAGATATTTCCCTATATACAAAACATCATTTTCCCAATTTGCATCATTATTGTAATATGCTGTATTTGTAAAAGAAGTATTTTGAATTTCAGTTATACCATCTGGTATTGTTATGTTTGAAAGAGATGTACAACCGTTAAATACATAATATCCAACGCTTGTTAATCTGCTGTTTTCACTAAAGTTTATGCTTGTAAGAGCAGTACAGTCTTCAAACGCATAATCGTTGATATTGGTTACGCTGTCTGAAAAAGAAATACTTGTCAATGTTTCGATACCTTGAAACGAAAAAGTATTTATCGAGGTTACACCTTCGGGTATTGTTAATGTTTCAACCAACACACCGTCAATATACAAATTATCAACGCTGTTACGATAAATATTTTCCTGACTGTTAACAGGATTTGAATATTTATTACCAAATTCTATACTGCACCAATCAGCAACATCACCGTTAAAATAAACATTAAAATCAAAACTTTTTATTTTTTCCTCTTCAAAAATTATTGAGCCATCACTATTTAAAAAGAATGCATCTGCGCCTATAGCTTTTATACTGCCAGGTAATGTCAAATTAATAATCTGGTCGCACCCTCCAAATGCACGAGCAGCAATTAATCTTGTTCCGGCTTTTACTGAATATGAAGCAGATGCAACTTCTTTTACACTAATCAAACAATCACCAATATACAAAGCATTGTTTTCCCAGTTAGCTTCGTTATTATAATAAGCTGTATTTGCAAAAACATTTTCACCTATGCTTGTGACATTATCAGGTAAAGTTATATTTTCAAGGCTTGTACAACCCTTAAAAGCAGATTGTCCAATCTGAAGCTGACTGTTTTCGCCAAAGGTTACTCTTGCAAGGCTGTCGCAATTATAGAACGCATAATAACCGATTGCTGTTACGCTATCGGGAATAGTTATGCTTACAAGGCTGTCGCAATTATAGAACGCATACTCACTGATAGTTGTAACGCCATTGCCGATATTAACAGATTTGATATAACTGTGGTAAGAATCCCACGGAACAACTGACCAGTTTGTCATTTCACCCGTACCACTGATTTCAAGCACACCGGTTTCGGTATCAAGAGTCCATGTGAGATTGTCGCCGTGGGTGCCGCTGTAGCTTTCCGCCGATGCAGTAAATGGCACGGCGCAAAGCAGCATAGCCACAGCCATGATAACAGCCAAGGATTTTTTGAACAGTTTTTTCATTTTGTTTTACCTCCGAAAAAAGTGATTTTTTGTAGGGGCAATTCACGAATTGCCCGTTTTTTACCGTCATATCGCTTTTACGGCAGTCGAGAAAGTGAATCGACCCTACTGTGGCATAAACACTGTAGGGTTAGGCGGTCTCCGACGAACCAATGCGCAAACCTTACGGTATTACGGTAAAAATAAAAAAGTGCGTAGCCTGAACTACGCACCAAAAAAATGCACAGCCCATGCTGACGCGACTCAACTTTTTACAATACGCAATAGTATGCAAAAACAGAGCAGGCATTTTTTACAGATATAAAAAATGCTTACCATTGCGCATATAAAATATTCAGTTGAGTCGCAAATATAGTATAACACAACAAAACATAATTTTCAACAACAAAAAAGAACCCGATACCTTTACAGCATCGGGCAACGGATATAAACTTATGCGGAAATAAATGCTTCAAAAAGGGATTTGAGTAGAATGGTTAAATCAAAGCCTTCTGCGGGGACGGCGAAGATGCTGTCTGCAACGGAGAAAGATATATTCTCGAAGTATGTATACTGAACTGAGCCTGTCTGTGCATCTTCAACGCGGAGCATTTTAAGGCTATCGCCTATATAGTAGAACTTGCTTGTAACCTGCGCGCGGTCATTGAACTCCTCAACGAAGTATTCGGTATTATTATAGATTTCGTTATAGCTTTTCTGATAATCAAGGACACCGAGCGTAATATCGCTTGCGCTTCCAAGCAGCGACCAGACATCGGGCTTGCCGATTGCGTCACCGTTGAGCTTTACAAAGAACAGCGGAAGCTCGGGAATAAAGCCGTAAACATTTTCACCATCGTAAACAACGCGGGCTGAAATAATACCGCCGAGGCCATATTCATAGGCGATTTTATTGCCCTTGACATAAATTGTATCGGTTGCCGTCATGGGAATTGCACCGAAAAGGTTTACATTGCCCGCTTTAAGGGTTACGCTGACTTCCTGCGCGGCTTCAATTTTATTAAACAGGGCTTCGGTTTTGGTATCTGCCGCAAAGGCATTCAGCGAAAGCGTTGAAGCGACAATAATTACCGCTGCAATAAAAACACTTAATACTTTTTTCATATTGTCATAACCTCCTTGTTTTTTATTATTATAACATATTTTCCGGTCCCATACAACAGAAAATTACAGTTTAGCTCCGCTAAACTGTAATAATGGAAAATGTAAAGTTAAAAATGAAAAATTGTTGGTGGGCTTCGCCCACACCCAATTATAAATAAGCACACCCCAAAAGGGATGTCATTCTGAGCGATAGCGAAGAATCTTAAAAGTGTAAAAAGATCCTTCACTATCGTTCAGGATGACAAACATTAAAGGTTTGCTATAATTTATAAATCGGAGCGTAGCGACCCTTAATTTTTAATTTTACATTTTCAAATTTTCATTAATTAAAGTTTATCTGCGAAACGCAGATAAACTTTAATTTAAAATATCCCCGGGATTATATGCGCCAAAGCAAGGCCTGCGGCAAAGGATAGCGCGTTTGCAACAAGTGCATAGACGGTTGCTTTTTTAGTGCTGTACGCTATTGATTTTTTCTTAATAAAGAATGTGTAAAGGAATGCTTCAAGCGCAAACACCGCAAATTCGAGCAGGATATAATAGAAGGTAAACGCCATTGAGCCGTAGTTTATATCAACGCTGAACAGAATAAGATTGAGCAAAAGCTGCGTAACAACATTTACGCCGACTATAAAGCCGAAAATATTTTTTCGCTTTATGCCAAACAACAGGGCAACTGCAAGCTCAATCAGCAGCGTAATTGCCATTCTTGCAAGCAGGGATATAACTTCCTGCTTGTAATTATAACTCGGTTCGGCAGTCAATAATACATGTGTTACCGAAGTTGTACCATCTGCCCGATATGTAAAAGATTCTGTTGAAGCAGTTTCAGATGTAGGAAAGGTTGTTATTTCTTTATCGCTTTCGGGTGTAGTTGTGAAATGCTGTTTAACAGTATGTTCTTCTGTCGTGGTGTGTGGTATGGTATTCGGAGCGGTTGAAGCCTCGGTCAACGCTTCGGTTACATTCAGCTCAAGCTGCATATCGCTTACATCAATTGTATAGTAGCTGTCAAACGCATAGCGCTCGTAAACAGGACTTACGGCAAAGGTATCACTTTCAGGGAAATAGAGCAGAACCTTGAACGGGTCAGGCGGATAATAGCCCCACTTAAATCCACCGGTTTCATTACAGTACCAGAACTGCTGGAGGAAATAATATCCGTCCGTATCCTTATAATCAACAAACTTGCGCCAAATATCGGGGTCGTCCTCATGGTAGGCGTGCATTTCTTCGCCTTCTTCCCACGCTCTGTTGGGTCCGTTGGTTATATTCTGAGAAAGCAAAGTGCCGTAGCACGGTTCATCGCCAAGACCAACAAGTTCAATTACAACACTCGGCTTGGGACCTGTATCGGCAAAGGCGGTAAAAGACAGCAGCAAAAGCAAACCTACAGTAATTGATACAGTTTTTAATATCCGCTTTTTCATGAATCCTTAGCCTCCTTTTTATTTGAGTGTAAAATACGCTTTGTAATCTTCGCCTTCTATACGGAAAACAAGTTTATATTCTGAATCTGCTTTTAAATTTTCATATTCGGATAAATCAATTTCAAATTCTGCAACAGCTTTTTCTTTACCTTCAACAGCCACCACCCTGTAAGCAACAGCGGGCTTTGTTGCAAAATTCGGTATAAACTCCCAACTGTCACCGGTGGCTATAAACAATTGTGCGGTTTTGCTGTAGCCGAAGCCTACATTAGCCGTATCGGTTATAGTTACAAGTATTTTTTCATCGGCTGAATACTCCGCCTTATCAATTGAAACCGTTATATCGGGTTTCTTTTGCGGCGGTTTTGTTGAACCCGGTGCTTGCGTTTGAGACTGGGTATGTAACGAAGGCTGCGTTACAGTTTCGTGGTAAATTTTTGTAGTATAGTTTGAAGGCTGTTTTGTTACCGAAGGTGTTGTGTTTTTATTTTCTTCGCTTTGCGTAATTTCCGCAGAATCGGAATACCCTGTATGTGTGGTTGTTTCTTCATAATTCGGGTCATCATCTCCTGCAGGCATCATTGCCGGCAAAACCATAACGGAATACAGCACCACCAACACTGCAAACGGAACAGCCGCTGTAATTATGTTCTTCCTTCTGTTTCTTTTTTGCTTTATGTATTTTTCTTTTCTTATGTAAACTTCATTTACAAATTCTTCATGTGTTCTCATAACAGCTGCTCACCTTCCTTTCCAAGGATAGTGCGAAGCTCTTTCTTTGCTCTGTACAAGAGATTATCAACCTGTTTCTTGCTTTTCTTCATTACCTTTGCGATTTCTTCGTAGGAAAGCTGCTCAAAATAAAACAGATGAATTGCTATTCGCATATCATCATTCAGCTTTTTGAGGGCTTCATTTACCGCACGCTTTCTTTCATCAGCCAAAATTTCATCTTCAAGCCGATTGCGGTCTGCCGTTTCTTTTAAAGAATCAAGGTCAGTCAGCTTTTTTCTGCGGCGCACATAATCAATTGCACGGCTGCGCCCGAGCATAAAAAGGTAGGTTTTAAGTGACACCTTAAAATTATACTTTTTTGGCTCGGCAAGCAGATACATAAACACATCAATTGCTATATCCTCTGCCGTAGCAATATCGCCAACATAGCGGTCTGCAAAGAAAACAAGGGGTAAGCGGTATTCTCTTACAATCAAGTCGAAAGCAGTTTCGTCACCGTCAAGGAAACGGCGGTAGCTACTTGCACCGTTATCCATATCAGCTCATTCCTTTCAATACTTATACGAATGAGATGGAATAAAGTCCTAATTTATTTTGTAAATCTATTGAATTTTTTCAGCGTTTAATCTCAAACAATAGAATTCCTGCAGCCATTCAGGCTGTTCGTTCAATTTTTCTTTCAAATCTTGCAAAGTTCTTTTTCCGACTCGTCTGTCCCAAACAGCAAACATTCTGACAAGCGGATTTTCGCTTTTCAAGGCATCGCCGATCTGTAAAGAACGGTAATCAGCCAAAGCGTCGGCAAAATCCTCATCATCAAAAGCGGTTCTATCCGTTACTGAAATATTCTTTGCAGCCCAATATGCTTTCCATAAGCCGTCTTCATTTTGAAAACTCTTACCCATTGTTTCGGCTGAAAAGCGTTTCAGAAGCTTATCATCGGCAAAAATTTCAAAAATTCCCCAACAGCTATCCATATTCCGATATTTTTTGTGCTCATACCGGATTCTGCCTTGTAAGCTGTCACAAAGCATTTCTTTTTCAAGGTATTTCCGCATTGCGCTCCATGAGCCGAGAATTTTCGACATAAAAACACTCCTTTGAAAGAGTTGAAATAATTATAATTCTTCGTAATTAATCTTTCTGTTCTTGAAATAATATTCCCTGTCGTGTTCACCGATTTCGCGCAGCACCTTACACGGATTGCCAACGGCAACAACATTCGCCGGTATATCCTTTGTTACCACGCTGCCTGCACCGATAACGCTGTTATCGCCAATAGTAACACCCGGCATAACAAGCACACCTGCGCCCAGCCAGCAGTTTTTGCCGATACGTACGGGCATATTGTACTGATAACCCTTTGCGCGAAGTTCGGGATTAATCGGGTGACCTGCGGTAGCAATAACAACATTCGGCGCAAGCATAGTATTATCGCCTATATAAATATGTGTATCGTCCACAAGCGTAAGACCGAAATTGGCATAAACCGCATTACCTAAATGTACATGCTTACCGCCCCAGTTAGCATGAAGCGGCGGTTCGATATAGCAATCCTCTCCTATTTCGGCAAACATTTCTTTGAGCATTGCTGCCCGCTTATCAAGCTCGGTCGGGCGTGTCATATTAAAATCATACAGCTTATCAAGGCAGGCTAACTGCTCTGTCATTATTTCATCGCCGCTGGGGTAATAAACATCTCCGCTGTGCATTTTTTCTTTATCCGTCATTTCATTTACCTCCGCTTGGGTTTTGGTTACGGTTTTATTATAAAGTTTTATATATCAAAGGTCAAATAATTTATTGTAAATAATAGTTTTATATTGTATAATTGTTTTATCCTAACTGTAAAGGAATGATTTGAAAAATGTTTGATTATCCCGAATATGATAAAAGCGGCATTAAAACGCTGTGCGAAATCGGCGGCAAAAATAAAGAAATGAACATGACCATACGGGTTAAAAAGTTTGCAGCCGATGAAACTTTTACCGTTGAAAGCGATACGCTTGAAACAGCCTGCCTTATTCTTTACGGTGATGCGGACATAAGCTGGCTTGGCAACACAGAAAATATAAAGCGTGCCACACCGTTTGTCAAAGAGCCGTACTGCCTGCACGTACCTAAGGGAGTAAAGGTTGAAATAAAAGCAAATGTTGAGAGTGAAATACTTATTCAGCAGGCTGAAAACGATAAAGACTTTGAGCCTGTATTCTATAAGCCCGATATGATACTGTATCAGGAATTCGGCAAGGGTCAATGGGGCGGCACAGGCCACAGAATTTGCTCCACAGTATTCGATTATGACAATGCACCGTATTCAAACATGGTTTTGGGTGAAGTATTCAACCAACCCGGCAAATGGTCAAGCTATCCGCCGCACCACCACCCGCAGCCCGAGGTTTACTACTACCAGTTTGACAAACCGCAGGGCTTCGGCGCGTGCTTTATAGGCGATAACTGCTTTAAAAGCACACAGGGCTCAGTTGCCTGCATTACTGACGGTAATGACCATCAGCAGGTTGTAGCACCCGGCTACGAAATGTGTTACATATGGATGATACGCCATATTGATGGAGACCCCTGGTATAAAACGACAAGATTCTACGCGGAAGAACACGAATGGCTTACCAAGGAGTAAAAGAATGAAAAACAAAGATATACATATCCGCGACCCGTTTATTCTGGTGCATGACGGAAAATATTATATGTACGGCACACGAGGTAAAAACTTCGGACAGCAGACAGGCGGTGTAGATGTTTACATCGGAACAGACCTTGAAAACTGGTCTGACCCGATTGAGGTTTTCAATTCAGAAAAATTTGGCTTGAACCGTCAGGCAAACTGGGCACCCGAAGTACATGAATTCGGCGGCAAATACTATATGTTTGCAACCTTCTTAAAAGAAAACGATTTGCGCGGCACATATATTCTCATATCCGATTCACCTGATGGCGAATTCACTCCCCTTACCGGTAAAGCAATTACTCCTTGGGAATGGGAATGCCTTGATGGAACCTTTTATGTTGAAAACGGTGTACCCTACTGCATATTCTGCCATGAGCATACACAGATTTATGACGGTACGGTTGAATACATTCAGCTGTCAGCTGATTTAAAAGAAGCTGTAACCGAACCGAAAACACTTTTCAAGGGAAGCTCATTTCTTAAAAAGGAAGCAACCGAAAGCGACCACAATGTAACCGATGGTCCGTTCTTGTTCAGAAAAGCAAACGGCAAGCTGATTATGATATGGTCAACCTGCCATAACGGCTACCTGCAATGCGTTGCAGCTTCAAGCAACGGCAGAATAGACGGCAACTGGACTCACCTGCCGCCAATGTTTGAAAAAGACGGCGGTCACGGCATGATATTTACAGGACTTGACGGTCAGCTTTATTTAACATTACATTGCCCGAACGGTCAACCAAACGAACGCCCGAAATTCTTTGAAATCGAAGAAACGGAAGATTCTCTGCAAATAAAATAAATATAAATTACAAAACTACCGTCATCTTAACGGATGACGGTAGTTTTGCTGTGTCGCAACAATTGAGAGCAATTTTCTGCCTCAAAAATATTATAGCAACATTTATGTTGCATTTCAAGAAAAACATTAGTGTTGCAATATATAATCTACTTATTGAACAAAAAGTCAATGTAAAAATTGTTAAATAAGGAGATATATGTAATGCTGTTTCAACAAAGATTAAGAGATATAAGAGAAGATAATGACAAAACCCAAACTCAGATAGCTGAAATTCTCGGAACTACAAGACAACAGTACAGCCGTTGGGAAAGCGGCGCATGGCAAATGCCGATAGAAAATTATAAAATACTTGCCGAGTTTTATAACATATCAATTGATTATCTTGCAGGGCTTATTGATACACCTCACAGATTGCATTAAAAAATACCGTCATCGGTTAAGATGACGGTATTTTTATTATCTTTATTTAATTAGTCTTCCTTCTTGCGAACGATTGCTACTGCTGTTGCGGAAAGAGCTGCTACAACTGCGAGAGCTGAACCGAGACCAATGAACGCGCCTGTCTTCGGGCTGTCGGAGCTGTCCTTATCTTCTTCCTCTTCAACATCTTCTGCGCTGGGCCATTCAGCGTTTACAAGGCTGTCGCAGAAAGCCTGGAAAGCACCGATTGTTTCGTTGATTGTAAGAACATATGCATCTGCAAACTGACCGTAATCAATCTTGCCGAAAGCTTCAGCTGCTGCCATGAGAACGCTCTGCGGAACATTTACCTGATCAAAGTAAACTGTGTAGACGTTCTTAGCCTTATCAATGCTTTCGGGTTCACGATCCTCTACATATTTTTCAGAACCGGAAATCTTTGCATTGTTGAAAGCAACAACGGTTTCATCGAGAACGAAATCGCCAAGGTCATACTTACCTGCGCTTGTTGCAACGATGTGGTCGTTGATGTTCTGGCAATTATCAATCATGATACCTGCTGTATTGCCGTTGCGCTGGTTGTAAAGGTCAACATGATTCTTGATATATGTGAGGACTGTTGCCTGTGAGTAAACAGTTTTGCCTGCGTGAACATTAAGCGGGATAATGTAATCCGGGATAGCTGAACCGTGATAGAGGTCAGAATCCATAGCAGACCTGAATACAACTCTAATGAAAGCCTTTGTAGGTTCACACTGAATCATATCAGCTGTATAAACATATTCACCGGCTTTTTCATCATATTTATCTGTAGCTTTGATTTCACCGTTATTGAGCTTTAATGAATCAGCATCGAACTCAAATTCATCGTATGTAAGCTCGGTGTTATTCATAGCTTTCTGAATTTTCTGGGCAATTGAAGTTTTGTTGGTTTCAAGGAACTTTACAAAATCATCCTTGGTCATAACATTATTGCCATGGAAAGCATTTTTGATTTCTACTTCAATTGTATATTCTTTGCCGTCAAGAGCAACAAGTGTAAGTTCTGCTTTAGCATCTACTGCGGGAGCTGCCTTACCAGCTGATTTGATGCTGTCTTTCAGACCGAGACCTACCATATTGGTGTAGACTTCGCCTTCTTCGCCCTTAACCTTACCTAAACCCCAATCAGCGCCTGCGATTGTTGTGGGCTGTTCATCATTAATACTGCCTGCTGTGGGCGTGAGGACAACAGCGCCCTTTGCATCTGCCTGGAAGTCAAAAGATACTGTTGCAAGAACAAGCTCATCTGTTTCACTTGCATTTGTAGCCTTGGAAACACTGAGAGTAACTGAACCGTTGGTCTGAGATACGCTGATACCTTCAACCTTATCGTTAGCAACGATGCTTACCTTATCAAGTGATTTTGCATCACCTGCAAGGACAAGCTTTGCGTTTACAAGCTCTGTATCGGGAGAAAGAGAGATTGTAATTTTCTGGTTCTTTGCACCGATTTCTGCGTTAATAACGCTGGAAACCTTAACATAGGGGTCTGTGTTTGCTGCGCTTGCTGCAACTGCAACTGAACCGAATACCAGAACAACTGCAAGAAGAAGAGCGAACAGCTTTGATGATTTGATTTTCACTTTCTGATTCATCCTTTCGCTTATAAGGGACCCATTCGTCCCATTAGGCTTATTATAAATAATTAAAATTCAAAAGTCAACAGTAAAGCACAATATTTAGGGACGAAAAATGATATTTTTTACCATATTTACTGCGCTTTACGCTTTTTTGATTTTTCAACCGCAAAATTCAGGTCTGTTGTGAGAACTTTTTCCTGCCTTGTTTCGTCACGCACAAGAATCGGTTCAATACCGTCCTTAACGCAATCGGCTGTAATTATAACCTTGCTGATAGTTGAATCCGACGGTACATTGTACATAACAGGGATCAGCGTTCTTTCCATAATTGAACGCAGACCGCGTGCGCCGGTTTTCTTTTCAAGGGTAAGGTCAGCTATAGCATCAAGTGCGGCAGGCTCAAACTCAAGCTCAACATCATCCATGCCGACAAGCTGTGTGTACTGCCTGACGATTGAATTTTTGGGTTCTTTAAGAATTCTGACAAGTGAAGCGCGGTCAAGCTCGTGCAAAGCAGTCATAACCGGCATACGGCCGACAAGTTCGGGAATAAGACCGAACTTGACCAGATCCTGATGAATTGCCTGACCCATGATATAGTCGGAATCCATTTTGCTTTTATCTCTGATTTCTGCTTCAAAACCGAGGGCTGAACCGCCTATACGCTTTTCAATAATTTTTTCAATTCCGTCAAACGCACCGCCGCAGATAAACAGAATATTTGCAGTATTAATCTGAATAAATTCCTGCTGCGGATGCTTTCTGCCGCCTCCGGGAGGAACATTTGAAACAGTACCTTCAATAATTTTAAGAAGTGCCTGCTGAACACCTTCGCCACTTACATCGCGCGTAATGGAAGCGTTTTCGGATTTTCTTGCAATTTTGTCGATTTCATCGACATAGATGATTCCGCGTTCAGCCTTTTCAATATCGAAATCTGCCGCCTGAATAAGACGGAGCAGAATATTCTCAACATCTTCACCGACATAGCCGGCTTCCGTAAGTGTAGTAGCATCGGCAATGGCAAAGGGAACATCAAGCGTTTTCGCAAGTGTCTGTGCGAGCATTGTTTTACCGACACCCGTAGGACCAAGCATAAGGATATTGCTCTTCTGAATTTCAGCATCTGCATCATGACCGAAGAAGATACGCTTATAGTGGTTGTAAACCGCAACGCTCAATACGATTTTGGCTTCTTCCTGCCCGATCACATATTCATCAAGTTTTTCTTTTATCTGCGCAGGTTTAGGCAGAGTAAAACCGCCCTGCACCGTTCTTTTTTTCGGTGCAGCAGCTTCCTCTTCTTCAATTATACTGCGGCATAATTCCACACATTCGTCACAGATAAAAACACCGGGACCTGCTATAAGCTTATCAACCTGGCTCTGAAGCTTATTACAGAACGAACAGCGGACTGTTTTCTCTCTCATATCGCCGTCTCTTGGCATAGGTATATTCTCCTAAAATAAAATTATCTCTTATAAAGAACCTTATCAACAAGACCGTATGCAGCAGCTTCTTCAGCGCTCATCCAGTTGTTTCTGTCGGTATCAAGGGCAATTGTTTCAATATCCTTGCCTGTGTTTTCAGCAAGAATTTTGTTGAGATTGTTCTTGATTTTAAGGATGTGTTCAGCTTCGATAGCGATATCGGATGCCTGACCCTTTGTACCGCCGAGGGGCTGATGAATCATAATTTCGCTGTTGGGCAGTGCAAAACGCTTACCCTTTGCTCCCGATGAAAGCAGGAATGCGCCCATGCTTGCAGCCATACCCATGCAGATTGTTGAAACATCGCACTTGATGTACTGCATCGTATCGTAAATTGCAAGACCTGCGGAAACAGAGCCGCCGGGGCTGTTAATATAAAGGCTGATATCCTTTTCGCTGTCCTGACCTTCAAGGAAGAGAAGCTGGGCAACAACAAGGCTTGCGGTTGCATCGTTCACTTCATCGGAAAGAACGATAATTCTGTCGTTGAGAAGGCGTGAAAAAATATCAAACTGACGCTCTCCCCTGCTTGTCTGTTCAATAACATACGGGACTAAACTCATTTTTCATTTCTCCTTTTATTAATGTGATAATGACCGGCAGAGCCTTCCTTATACAAGTTCTGCCGGTCTTTTATGTTGCTTAAATTATTATAGGCCTTGAATGACCGGAATTATTCAGCGTCTTCAGCCTTTTTCTCTGCTGCCTTTTTGGTTGTGCGCTTTTTGGGTGCGGGCTTTTCTGCACCGTCTTCAGCTGCCTTGGGAGCTGCCTTCTTCTTGGGAGCAGCCTTCTTCTTTGCAGCCTTTGCGTTGTCAACAACAACCTTCATAGCCTTCTGAACAGCTACATCAGCCTTGATGCTCTCTTCAGGAGCAATTTTCTTGACTGTTTCGATGTCGATGCCGTAGGTTGTGGCAATCTTGTCAAGCTCTGCGTTTACATCGTCTTCTGTAACTTCGATGTTTTCAAGCTCAGCAATCTTTTCAAGTGCAAGGCGAAGCTTAACCTGCTTTTCAGCTTCTGTACGAATCTGTTCATCGAGAACCTTTTCGTCCATACCTGTATACTGAAGGTACTGCTGGTAGCTGATGCCCTGTGATTCAAAGCGCTGAATGAAGCTGTCCTTATTCTGCTGTGCAGCTTCGTCAATCATAATTGCAGGAATATCTGCCTTGAGGTTTTCTACAAGCTGATCACGGAGTGCATTTTCAAAAGCATCGTCAGCATTATGCTGCTTTCTTTCGATGATGTCCTTCTTGATGCCTTCCTTGAGTTCTGCTACTGTATCGTACTCGCCAAGGTCCTTTGCGAATTCATCGTCAACCTCGGGAAGCTCCTTAACGGAAAGCTTGTTGAGCTTGCACTTGAAAACAGCTTCCTTGGAAGCGAGTTCGGGTGTGTATTCTGCGGGGAATGTAACATTTACATCAAATTCTTCGCCGATATTCTTGCCGACAATCTGCTCTTCAAAGCCGGGAATGAAAGAACCTGAACCGAGAACAAGGTCATATTCCTCTGCCTTGCCGCCTTCGAACGCTACGCCGTCAACAAAGCCCTCGAAGTTGATGTTTGCTGTATCGCCATCCTTAGCTGCTCTGTCATCAACATCAACAAGTCTTGATGTCTGCTCACGAAGACGGTCGATTTCGCGGCTGATTTCTTCCTCTGTTGCTTCAACAGCAGCCTTCTCTGCGGAGAGACCCTTGTATTCGCCAACATCTGCAACGGGCTGAACAGCAAACTTAACTGTAAATTCTACGCCGTCATCACCGATTGAGATAACATTTGCATCATATGCGGAGCTGACCGCTTTAATGCCTGATTCTGCAAGTGCAGCTTCAACAGCTTCGGGGAAAAGCTCGTTAAGAGCATCTTCGTAGAATACGCCCTTGCCGTACATCTTCTGTACCATCTGCATGGGAACCTTACCCTTACGGAAGCCGGGAATTGCAATGTCTTTTTTCTGCTTGTTGTAGACCTTAACGTTAGCCTTTTTGAATGTTTCACCGTCGATTACAACGGTAAGTTCCTGAACGTTGGCCTCTGCCTCTTTAACTGATTTTAAGCTCATTTTAAAATCCTCCTATTGTTTGAACCATGGTATTATACCATGCAAAAACAAAAATAGCTATAGTTTTACAAAAAAATTTCAAAATTTTTCCACCAATTGTGGGCAAAAGCTTAAACTGTCGCCCGAAATTAATGAAAAACGTATTCCGTTATGTTCGGAAACGAAGGCATTTTTAATTGACGCACCGTGAAGATGCGCATAGTAACAACGCTTTACACCGAATTCCGTAAGAATATCGACAAGCTCGTTGCACACGGCACGATTGCTTATCGGCGGATAATGTAAAAATACAACCGGTTCGCCGCCGAGCTTCTGCGCTTCCTTTAACGACATACGCAGCCGACCCATTTCGCGGTTGAGCGCTTTTGCTTCGTCCTCTGCACCGCTGTCATAAAACCAACCCTTTGTGCCTGCAACGCAGATATCACCCATACGGAAAGCGTTGTTGAAAAGGAAATCAATTGATTCTATACCGTTATCGGCAAGGAAGCGCTGCATTTTAGCCTTTGTTTCCCACCAATAATCGTGGTTGCCTTTCATAAGCAGCTTTTTACCGGGCAGAGAATCAAGAAAGAGGAAATCTTCTAGTGCTTCATGCAGCTTCATTCCCCAGGAAACATCGCCGCAGATAAGAACAATATCATCTTCTTTTACGATTTTGCGCCAGTTTTCTTCAAGCCGCTGTTCATAGCCGCTCCAGCCGTGGAAAATATCCATGGGCTTTTCCACGCCGAAGGACAAATGCGTATCGCCTATTGCAAAAAGTGACATTCTATCACCCTGAAGTTCAATTAGTTAATGCCGAGCATATCGTAAACAGCCTTCTGCATATCGCTCTTATCGATAACAGAGCTGAAGCGTACTTCCTTGTTTTCAAGTCCGCAAAGCTGTGCGGGGCATTCAACACCGGTTGCATCGGCAAGGACCTTTGCCATTTCGTATTCTTCACCCTTGACAAGTGAAGCATCAACAGCGGAAAGTACGCTTGCGGTAAACTTGAACGGACTTGCTGTGGAAGCGATTACCGTGGGCTTGTTGTCACCTGTTGCTGTGCGGAATTCATCATAAACCTTAACAGCAACAGCTGTATGAGTATCGCAAAGGTAGTTCTTTTCATTATAAACAGAGCCGATTGTAGCCTTTGTCTGTTCATCGTCACAGCAGCCTGCGCAGAAATCAGCCTTGATTTTTTCGAGGATATCGGCATCAACGGTATACTTGCCGTTCTTTGAAAGCTCGGACATATATCCGCTGATTTTCTTATCGTCACAACCGCTGAGAATATAGAGAAGACGCTCAAGATTGGAAGAAATAAGAATATCCATAGAGGGCGAGATTGTTGTATAGAAGCTGCGGTTACGGTCATACGTACCGTTTGAAAGGAAGTCGGTAAGAACATTATTTGCGTTGGAAGCGCAGATAAGCTTATCAACCGGCAGACCCATCTGCTTTGCATAGTAAGCAGCAAGGATATTGCCGAAGTTACCTGTAGGAACGCAGACATTGATTTTATCGCCTACAGAAATTACACCCTGGTCAACAAGGTCGCAGTATGCGGAAATATAGTAAACAATCTGGGGAGCAAGTCTGCCCCAGTTGATGGAGTTTGCGGAAGAGAACTGCATACCGTTTTCTTCAAGAAGCTCGGCAACGGCAGGGTCCGTAAAGATTGCCTTTACGCCGCTTTGTGCATCATCAAAATTGCCCTTGATAGCGCAAACGCCGACATTTGCACCTTCCTGTGTTACCATCTGCAGCTTCTGCATAACGCTTACACCGTCTGACGGATAGAAAACAAGAATTTTTGTATTGGGAACATCCTTAAATCCTTCGAGTGCTGCTTTACCTGTATCACCGGAGGTTGCAACAAGAATAACAATCTGCTTATCGCCTACTGTTTTGCTTGCGGCGCGTGTGAGAAGGTGCGGCAGAATCTGCAAAGCCATATCCTTGAATGCGCAGGTAGGACCGTGCCACAGCTCCTGAATATATGCAGAAGAATCAATGCCGACTACGGGAGCGGTTTTATCGCTGCTGAACTTACCGCCGCCGTAAGCACCGCTTACACAGTCAACAAGCTCCTGTTCTGTAAAATCAGAAAGGTACTTGCCCAGAACCTTAACAGCTCTGCCCTGGTAATCCATACCGACAAGTTCTTCAATTTCCGCAAATGAAAGCGCGGGAATTTCTGTGGGGACAAAAAGTCCGCCATCCTTTGAGATACCGTTGGCAATAGCCTGTGCGGCGGTTACCTTAACGGAATTATCTCTTGTGCTTGTGTACATCAAATTAATGACCACCTTTATATATTGGTAAAAATTATAAACTTAAGTTAAATCAAAAGCATTTTCAATATAATTAAAATCCGTAACTTTACCGTTATCCGTAATAACTTCAGCGACATCGAAACGCGGCTGCAAATCACTTGGAAAACTCATAAGAAAATGCTCTGCTGTAGTAATTATTCTGCGCTGTTTGCGGTAATCGACTGCTGCAGCAGGTCTGTCAAGACTGTTCACACTTCGTGTTTTAACCTCAACAAAGCAGATGAATTTTTTATTCTGCGCAATTATATCTATTTCGCCGAAACGGCAGGAATAATTAGTATCCGTTATTTTATAGCGGTGCCGTTTAAGCCACTTTTGTGTGTAAAGCTCACCCGCATCGCCTTTTATGCGTTTTATATTCATAGTATTTTCTTCAGAAAGCTGCGGCGGTGTACGGGCGAAATGCCGTGTTCGGCAAGCATTTCGTAATGCAGCTTTGTGCCGTAGCCCTTGTGCTTTGAAAACTGATACTGCGGGTACATTTTATCAATATCCACCATCAGCCTGTCCCTTGTAACCTTAGCTAAAATTGAAGCTGCAGCTATGCTCATTGAAAGCGAATCGCCCTTTATAACCGTTTCGCCCGGTATATCAAGCAGCGGCATACGGTTGCCGTCAATCAACGCGTAATCAGCCCCCGGTTCAAGGCTTTCAACTGCACGCTTCATGGCAAGAAAGGTTGCCTGAAGAATATTATATTCGTCTATTTCCTTTTCCGTTGCATAAGCCACAGACCATGCAACAGCGTTTTTTGTTATTTCGTCATACAAAAGCTCGCGCTTTTTTTCGCTTAACTTTTTTGAATCGTCCAGACCTTCTATAACAAGGCCCTGCGGCAGAATAACAGCCGCCGCGTATACAGGACCAGCCAACGGACCTCTGCCCGCTTCATCAACACCGCATACAGCTGTAAAGCCGTTTTGCAATGCATTAAGCTCATATGAATAATCAGGCACTTAAATTCACGGCCTTTCGAGTGTAATTTTACCGAGCTTACCGCCGCGGTATTCGTCAAGCAGAGTGTTTGCGGCACGCTCCGTATCAATCTCACCGCCGCTTATTAACATTCCTCTTTTTCTGCCGATAAGCTCAAGAATTTCGTACGCTTCATACCCATCAACACTATTAAGCTTATAGCGTTCAAGCAAAAGCTGCGTATAATCCTTTGCAAGCACTTCTATAAGGCGCACAGCCATTGTTTCAACATCAACAACCTCGTCCTTGACAGAGCCTATAAACGAAAGCCTGTCACCTACAACGGGGTCATCAAACTTGGGCCAGAGAACCCCGGGAGTATCAAGCAGTTCTATACCGTTGCCGATATTGAACCACTGATTACTACGGGTAACACCGGGCTTATCAGCAACCTTAGCCTTGTTCGAGCCTGCCATACGGTTGATAAAAGAGGATTTACCCGTGTTGGGTATACCGACAACCATCATGCGAAGGGGCTTGCCTGCCATGCCCTTTTCTTCGTTTGCCTTTATTTTATCGGCAAGAACCTTACGAACAAGCGGGCGGTAATTCTGCAAGCCCTTACCGCTGCGGCAATCGACTGCAAGTGCCGCCATGCCCTTTGAATTGAAATAATTTATCCATTGCTGAGTTGCTCTTTCATCTGCAACATCGCATTTATTGAGCAGAACTATGCGCGGTTTTTTACCTGTCATTTCGTCAAGCTCGGGGTTGCGGCTTGACATTGGAACACGCGCATCAAGCAGCTCCGTTACCGCATCAACCATAGGCAGACTCTCTTTAATCAGCCTGCGGGTTTTTGCCATATGACCGGGAAACCACTGTACAACCTGCTTTTGTGTATCATTCATAATCGTAATCACCGAAAATTGTAAAGCTTGAAAGCGGAGAAAATCTGACCATAACCTGACCGAGAATATAGTTTTCATCAATCAGGCCGATATCTGCAGAACGGCTGTCGGTCGAGTGCTGACGGTTATCGCCCATAACGAAAACCTGTCCTTCTTCAAGGGTCAGAGGATAAGTCCAACCGCCCTCATCATCCGTAGTGGGGGTTGCAAGGTAAGGTTCGTTTATAACCTTGCCGTTTACAGTTACGGTAGCTGCAGCAAAATCAATATCAATAGTATCGCCGCCGACAGCTATAACGCGCTTGACTATGGGTTCATTAAATGTATTAGGCTGTGTTACGATAACTATATCGCCGCGTTCAGGTTCGGTAATAAACGCGGAAACCAGCAGCCAATCGCCGTTGCGCAGCGTATTCATCATAGAAGGTCCGCTGACACCTACAACACGAAAAACGAAGGTAAAAATAAGCATTATGGCAATTATGGAAGAAGCGATTATTGAAGCAATCTCAACAAGGCGCTGTGCAAAGGTGAGCTTTGTTTCCTTTGCGACAGCTTCGTTAAGCTGTTCAGTTTCGTTTATTTCAATATTTTCGTTCATTTGTTATTCCTCCGTTCCTGTACGGTATTTTATGGATTCAAACGGAAAGATACGCATTTTTACGCTGCCGAGAATATATTTTTCATCAATGAATCCTATTCTGGTTGTGCGGCTGTCCAGCGAATCGTTACGGTTATCACCCATTACGAAAACCGTACCCTCAGGCACAATCAGCGGAAAATCAACATCGAAGCTGCGATGTGTCAAATCTTTAATATACGGTTCGTTGAGTACTGTGCCGTCAACCGTAACTGTCCCTCTGGCAAAATCAATATCAACGGTCTGGCCCGCAGTTGCAATAACGCGCTTTATAACCGGCTCGCCCGAGCTTGTACGGTTGGGCTGCGTGCTGACAATTATTTCACCGTGCTCGGGGTTTGAATCAAAGGCTGAAAGCAAAAGCCAATCGCCCGTGGTAAGAGTAGGCAGCATGGAATCGCCCACTACCTGCACCGGACGCAGCACAAAGGTAAACACCGCGGTAAGCACAACTATGGCAACCACTACAGACTGCACCCAGTCAAACATGCCTGCCGCACGCTTATAGGAAGCATCAGCGGCGCTGTGTGCAGGGGCAGTAATTTGCGGCACATCATATTGTTTTTTATATTCGGTAATTTTCAAAAATTTCACCTGCTAAACAAAACGGTGCAAGTATACACCTATAAAATCGCTCATTTTACATTATAGCAAAAAAAAGGAACAAGTACAATACTTGTTCCTAATTTTTGTTGGCAAAAAATTAAAATTATTTAAGATCCTGCTTAACCTTTGCAGCCTTACCGACTCTGTCACGAAGGTAGTAGAGCTTTGCTCTGCGAACCTTACCTTTTCTGACTGTGGTAACAGCAGCAACGTTGGGTGAGTGAACAGGGAATACTCTTTCAATACCTACACCGTAGGAAACACGGCGTACTGTGAATGTTTCGGAAACACCGCTGCCCTTGTGAGCAATAACGATACCTTCGAAAGCCTGAATTCTTTCTCTGTCACCTTCGCGAATCTTAACGTCAACTCTGACTGTGTCGCCGACTTCAGCAACGGGCTTTTCTGCCTTGATGCTGTCCTGTGCAATGAGTTTCAATGCGTCCATCTTTAATTTCCTCCAATAAAATTTTCAGGCGTTCATATCAAAAGCAATCAATAGAGGACCGCCAGCATTAATGTGTTTTGCATTAATTCCCGTCGTTGGATAAAGGACGGATAACAAACGCTAAAGTATATTAACACAAACATTTCCAAAATGCAAGTGTTTTTTTAAAATTTTCTGTAATTTGCAAGTAAAAGTCCTTTACGGGTGATTTTTCTGTATTCCATTCTCTCCCCTGTTACTGCGGAAAGCGCTTCAAGCAGCAAAAAAGGGCTTGCGTTTTTCTGACTGCCCGCAGCAAGAACAATACCGATATTAACGGAATCGTCTTTTTCTTCTACCGCCCAGTAGCCCATCATTTCAGCTATATTTACCTGCTTTACAACCTTATGCCTGCCCGATTTGCCGAGCTTTTCTGCGGGCAGGTTACCGGATTCAAGTGCAGTTTTTATTTTTTCTACCGCACCGTCAAAAGGATAAAGCTCAATATCGTAGCGAGCAAAGGCAATATCGCCGGGCTTATTTACAGGGTCAATAACACTAGTAATTTCAAGCCCTTCGGGCATTACAGCATTAAGTGCGTCACGCACCTGCTCGTTCGTTGCATCACCCTCAAGACGGATATCAATAGGCTCACATTCACTTTCAACACCCAGAGGCAGCGGCAATGCAAACGCAAGATACGGGTGCGGATTGAAGCCCTCAGTATACCAGAGGTCAATTTTAGCCCTGCGTACGGCACGCATCATAAGCCGCTGCATATCAAGGTGTGACAGATATTTAGCCCTGCCTTTTTTGGCAAGCAGCACTCTCACGCAACGCATCGCATTCACCTCCGTTGAGTTTGTTTGCACCGCAGCCTGCGCATTTTTCGCGGCAATGCGGAGTTGTTTCATTATTATGCGCTTTATTGTATTCACGCACAAGGTGTGATTTTGTTACGCCGTAATCAAGATGGTCCCACGGCAGAATTTCGTCAAGACTGCGTTCACGCTGTGCATAGAAAGCGGGGTCAATGCCGCAGTCCACAAAGCTCTGCATCCAATCTTCAAGTCGGAAGCATTCATCCCAGCCGTCAAGCTTGCAGCCCTTTTTCCATGCCGTTTCAATAACGGCGGACAGCCTTCTGTCACCCCTTGCAAAAACGCCTTCAAGGAAGGACATATCCGTATTGTGGCGGGTAAGAGAAATTTTGCGGCTTGTAAGGCTGTTTATAACAAGCTGCTGTTTGCGCAGCAATTCTTCCTTGCTGTTCTGACCCTCCCACTGGAAAGGTGTAAAGGGCTTTGGAACAAAGGGAGCTACGCTGATGCTCACATTGACACCCTTACCCTTGGGTTTATTGGGGTTACGGTAAAACTCGTCAACAACCTTCTGGGCAAGCTGAGCAACAGCAACAATATCTTCATCGGTTTCCGTAGGCAGACCAAGCATAAAGTAGAGCTTAACGCTTGTCCAGCCCGCATCAAACGCTTTGCGTGCGGCAGAAAGTATTTCATCTTCCGTAATGTTTTTATTAATAACATCGCGCATACGCTGTGTACCGGCTTCCGGTGCAAAGGTAAGACCGCTTCTGCGCACACAAGCGAGCCTTTCGGAAAGCTCCTTTGAAAAATTGTCCGCACGGAGTGAGGGCAGCGCAATATTGATTCTGTCCTTCTGTGTCCAATCTAAAAGCTTATTGAGCAAATCTTCAAGCTGAGTATAGTCACTTGTACTCAAAGAACACAGCGAAACCTCGTCATAACCTGTTGAGTCACAGATTGCCATACAGTCACGGTTTACCGTATCCGCACTTTTTTCGCGTATGGGGCGGTAAATATAGCCCGCCTGACAGAAACGGCAGCCGCGTATACAGCCGCGGAAAAGCTCCGCAACGGTGCGGTCATGCACAATTTCAACGCCCGGAACAATAAATGTTTCAGGAAAATGCACTTCATCAAGCTTGCTTACAATACGCTTTTCTACCTTTTCGGGCGCAGTTTCAAGCGGAGTTATTGATTTAACGGTATTGTCGGAATTATACTCCACATCATAAAGCGACGGAACATAAACGCCCTTTATCTTTGCAGCTTCCAACAGAAATTCCCGCTTTGTTGAACCCTTTGCTTTGTGGATTTTGAGCAAGTCAATAAGGTCATTTGTAACTTCTTCGCCCTCACCGGGTAACATAATATCAAGGAAATCCGCCATAGGCTCGGCATTGCACACACAAGGACCGCCGGCAATAACAACAGGTGTTAAAGCTGTTCTGTCCTTTGCGTAAATCGGCAAGCCGGCAAGGTCGAGCATATTGAGTACATTGGAATAGCTCATTTCATACTGAAGCGTGAAACCGATAAGGTCAAAATCCTTTATCGGGTCGCCGCTTTCAAGTCCGTAAAGCAGGATGCCGTTTTCGCGCATTTTTTCTTCCATATCCACCCATGGAGCAAAAACGCGTTCACACCAGGCATCAGCCCTTGCATTTACAAGGGAATAAATTATTTTTATACCGAGATGCGACATACCGATTTCGTAGGTATCGGGAAAGCAGAAAGCGTATCTGACAGCAACATCTTCGGCTTTCTTTACAACGCTGTTCAGTTCACCGCCGGTATATCTGCCGGGCTTTTGAACAAGCGGAAGTATTCGTTCAAGCTTTTCGGAAAGCATAGTATCCTCCAAAAAATTAATATTCCTTGATATTCTACAATATTATTCGCGCCTTTTCAAGAGCATAAAGGATAAATAAATACTTGCCAACAGTAAAGTTATATTGTATTTGCTTTTTATCAGAACATAAAAGCCGAGTGCAGACAGCGGCACAAGAAAAACCACACCGATTATAAAAGCTGTTTTTTCCGCCTTAACACAATTCAGCTTATACATAAGAAAGCACCGTACAGCCCTGCCGCAGTCAAGCGGTTCTATAGGCAGAAGATTGAACAGCGCAAGTGCAACATTTACGGCTATCGGTTTTATCAGCCCCTTTACATGGCAGAAAAGCATTGCGAGCAACATTACAAGGGCGGCAAACAGATTGGCAAGCGGACCGCAGAAAGCAATAAGCATTTCGCGGCGGTAGCTGCTGTTTGAAAAACGCGTTATACAAAAGCCGAAGGGCGCAATAAAAATTCTTGACGGGCGCTCCCCGAAAAAGAGCATACAGATAAGGTGTCCGCACTCATGTATGGCGGCGGCACACAATGTAAGCACAGCAGTGTTTGTGGTATCAAGCACAAGAGCAATACACACGGTAACAAAAAAGAAAAAGCTGACGCTGACGCGGCTTTTCCCCGCATTAAAGGTCATTCAGCAGCCACTCCGGGTTACAGTATTTACCGTTTACTTTTATCGAAAAATGCAGGTGCGGGCCAGTTGAGCGCCCCGTACTGCCGACTTTTGCTATAATTTCGCCTGCACGCACATTAGCACCTTTTGCTGCAACGATTTCACTGCAGTGCAGGTAAATAGTTTTTGTTTCACCGCCGTGCGCAAGAATTATATAGTTACCCCTTGCGCTTGTATACCCCACTTTTTCAACCGTACCGTTAAAAGCCGCCTGAATGGGTGTTCCTTCTTCTGCGGCAATATCCGTACCGTTATGTATACCGAATTCACCTGTTACTGGGTGCACACGGTAACCGAATTTCGAGCTGATGCGCCCATGCACAGGCACACACATTTCTACGGTAGTATCAAACGGAGCAAAGCAGACCTCCTCGGTAGCTTTATAAATGGCTGTATCCTCACCGCCTGCGGAAGTTGCTTGGGTTTCGGCTTCCGAATACCCTACCGCAGTTTTTACGGTTTCAACAATTTGTGAAACCGACATATCCGTTTGCATTATTCTGTTAAATTCCGCTTTGAGCGAATTAAACGAAGCCGGAAAAAATCTGCCGGCAAGCAGAATTAAAGCTATGCCCGCCGCAGCTGCGGCAAGCTGCACAGCGCTGATGCTGACAAGCCAATCGCGCTTTTCGGTGTGTTTTTTTCTTGATTTGACCTTTGTGCGTGAATAGGTTTCATCAAAACTTTCCATATTTTTATCCGCCTTTGCTGTTGAATATTGCAAAAATATAATCCTGTGTAAATAATTATGTTACTTTTGTTGACAATATCACCCAAAGCTGTTGCAAAAATGTAAAATGAATGTTAAAACCGTTGCGGCAAACCAAACAGTATGATAAAATAAACTTGTCCTTAAAGGACAGAATTTAAGAAGGTGGAAAAAATGAAAAAAATTATAGTAGCAGATGATGAAGCCAGAATCCGCAGACTTGTATGCGATTTCCTTGCAAGCGAGGGATATCAGCCTATTGAAGCCGCAGACGGCGACATTGCGCTTGAGCTTTTTGAAAAGAACGAAGATACCGCGGCACTTATACTTGATGTTATGATGCCGAATGTTGACGGCTGGGAGGTATGCCGCAGAATACGCAAAACCTCCAATGTTCCCGTACTTATGCTCACAGCGCGTAGTGAAGAATTTGACGAGCTTATGGGATTTGAAGTCGGTGCCGACGACTATGTTACAAAGCCGTTCAGCCCCGGTGTACTTATGAAGCGTGTTGCCGCGCTTTTAAGACGCTCCAACCCCGAAGAAGACGATTCGGCAGCACTTCCTTCAATTGACGGACTTTGCATTGACGAAACGGCGCACCTTGTAACACTTGATAACAAAGCACTTGAAGTAACATTAAAGGAATACAACATTCTTTTAAAGCTCATGAATTCGCCCGGCAGAGTCTATTCGCGCGAACAGCTGCTTGACGACATATGGGGCTACGACTACGCAGGCGATATACGCACGGTTGACAGCCATGTTGCACGCCTTCGCACAAAGCTCGGTGACTGGGGTGAAAAGCACCTTAAAACAGTTTACGGCATAGGCTATAAAATTGAGGCTGAATAATGAAAAGAATAAAAAAAGGGCTGAATAAGCTATTAAGCCGCCAGTACTCGGTGCGCACGCAGCTTTTCGGAATAACTGCGTTTTTTATATGCATAGGCACTTTTGCCATACTGCTTGCAAACTCACAGCTTATTCCGCTTATATACACGCTGCACCAGAAAAACACGCTTGTAACGCTGTCACACCGCATTGAATCAATAATATACACAAGCAACGATTTTTACAGCGACATGGCAGTTATAGAAGAAAACAATAATATTGATATTGAGATTTATAACGCTGACCACAGGCTGATTTATAACACAGCGATAAACAGCTTTATGCAGGATTGGGTTGAAGGCTACGGCATAGACCTGCAGGATGTTATGCGTTCAAAAAAGCTGAATCTTTTAGAACATACAGACAACAGTGACGGTAGCTATTTTGAAAAATTACAGGATACAGGTAACAAGCTGCAATACCTCATGTATGCAAAAACAATAGGCAATGGCGATGCTACGGTAAAGGTATACGCGCAGCAGGATTACCTGCACGCAAGTGCCAACGCAACCACACGCTATGTAAGCCTTGTTGCCTGTGCAACCTTCATGTTCATTATCATATCAATGTACTTATACCTGCACCATTTCAGCAAGCCGATTATTGAAATGAACAAAATTACGCGTGATATGGCAAAAATGGATTTTTCGCAGAAGTGTCCGCCATACAACAACAGCGAAATCGGCGAACTCGGTCAGAGCATCAACACCCTTTCCGAATCGCTTGATAAAACGCTTAAAGACCTTAAAGAGAAAAATGAACAGCTGCAGGCAGATATTGAACATAAGCTTCGTGTTGAGCAAATGAAAAAGGAATTTGTTTCCAATTCATCGCATGAACTGAAAACTCCTATTGCAATTATTCAGGGCTATGCCGAAGGCTTGAAGCTCGGAATGAAAAGCAAAACGCTCAATACGGAAGAATACTGCGATATTATTATTGAAGAAACGCACAAAATGAACCGTCTTGTATGCGAAATGCTGGAGCTTTCAAAATACGAATCGGATTCATATGAGCTTATACCCGAAAATTTTGAAATAAGCGCATTCATTGAAGAAAGCATTGATTCCTACGATATACTTGCAAAAGAAAAGGGTATAGAAATAATCAACACTATCCCCTACGGCTTTTACGGCTACGGCGACCAGACAAAGCTTGAAATGGTTATACACAACTATGTTTCAAACGCCCTTTCACACGCAAAGTACGATAAAAAAATCATCCTCAGCGCACAGGAGCTTGAGGACAGCATAAAAATAAGCGTATTCAACACGGGCGACCATATTGCCGAGCATGACCTTGAAAACATATGGCAGAGCTTCTACCGCGCTGACAAGGCCCACTCACGAAGCGAGGGCAGGTTCGGACTCGGCCTTTCCATAGTAAAGGCCATACAGGATTTACACGGTATGCCCTACTCGGTTGAAAATGTAGCAAGCGGCGTAACATTCAGCTTTGAAATAAAAAAAGCAGAAAAGGACAACAACAATGAAATCTAAAAGAGCTGCCGAAGAAGCACTTATTGAAGCAAAGCTTTTTACGGCAACGCAAAAAGAAACACGGCTTGAACTGATACAGAAAAAGACCCTTGAATTCCAGCGGCTTATGTCATACTACCGCTGCGCAATGATGGAAATAGAAACAAAGCTGAAGGTTCTCAACGAAGAATTTTCGCTTATGTACGACCGCAATCCCATTGCAAGCATCAAAACACGAATTAAATCCATGCCGAGTATAATTGAAAAAATTGAACGCAGAGATTTACCCTTTGATGTTGAAAGCGTTGAAAACTATATAAACGATATTGCAGGGGTCAGGGTTATATGCTCCTTCCCCGAAGATGTCTATTCAATAGCCGACGCGCTTTTGAATCAGGACGATATAATGCTCATACGAAAAAAGGATTATATTGAAAGCCCGAAGGAAAACGGCTACCGCAGCCTTCATCTTATTGTTGCCGTACCGATTTATTTAGAGCATGAAAAGCGGCTGATGAAGGTTGAAATTCAGCTGCGCACGCTGGCAATGGACTTCTGGGCAAGCCTTGAACATCAGCTGAGGTACAAAAAGGATTTTGAATTTACCGAAGAAATGGCAAAGGAATTATATGCCTGTGCCGAACAGAGTGCCGCACTTGATATGCGCATGGACAAGCTGAGAAAAAGCGTAATGAAAGAATAAAAAATAAGCAAGGTAAAAACCTTTAGGGTAATTACCTTGCTTGTTTTTTGTAAATTATCAGTCTTCAAGTGACATATTTGATGCTGTTTCGAAAAGTTCTTCAACTTCCTTGGAGGGCTTTTTATCTATAAGGGAAACTATGATACAGCAAAGTGCGCCTGCAATAAAGCCGGGAAGCAGTTCGTAAATACCTGTATCTGAAAGAAGAAGCATCCATGCAACGTCAACAACTGCGCCACCGACAACGCCCGCAATAGCACCCTTGTATGTAGTTCTCTTCCAGAAAAGTGAAAGAATGATAACGGGACCGAAGGCTGAACCGAAGCCGCCCCATGCGTTATCAACAAGGCTCATGATGCTTGATGCACCTTCTGACTTACTGCTTGCAATAAAATAAGCAACAACAGCAATAATAAGAACAACTACACGACCTACCCAGAGTGTTTCCTTATCGGAAGCATTCTTGCGGAATATGGGTCTGTAAATATCGCTTGTGAATGAAGATGAAGCAACAAGAAGCTGTGAATCAGCCGTACTCATAGCAGCAGCAACGATAGCAGAAAGAAGAAGACCTGCTATAAATCCGGGGAAAAGTTTCTGCGCAAGAGTTACAAAAACAAGTTCCTGCTGACCTGCATCAACAAGTGCCTGTGTGGGTGCAAAAGCTCTGCCGAGGATAGCCATTGCAATAGCTGCGCCGAGTGAAAGAACAACCCATACAATACCGATTGTTGCGGATTTTTTGAGAACCTTTGTATTCTTCGTGGACATGAATCTTACAATAATGTGAGGCATACCAAAGTAACCGAGACCCCATGCCAAACCGGAAACAATATCCTTCCATGATGCAGAGAAAGGATTGAGCGGATTAACACCGCCATCTGCTGCTTCAAACACGCTGAAATCAAGCTCCTGGGCAAACGCAAGCATAAAGGGAACAGCAAGCAATGCGGCAAGCATCATCAAGCCCTGGAAGAAGTCAGTCCAACAAACAGCTTTAAAGCCGCCGAGGAATGTATAAACAATAATGATTGCTGCAAAAATTACAAGTGCAAGGTTCGGAGTTTCAGCAAGCTGGGGAACAACCTGAATAAAAACCTTCTGACCTGCAACAAAGCTTGATGCAACATAGATTGTAAAGAAAACAAGGAAAACAATTGCGCAAATAATCTGAAGCGCACGGCTTTTTGCCATAAAGCGGTTTGACAGATACTGCGGAATTGTAATCGAATCGTTTGCAACCTGTGAAAATCTGCGAAGTCTTCTTGCAACGAAAATCCAGTTTGCTGCTGTACCGAGCGCAAGACCGATACCAATCCAGACCTGTCCCATACCAAAAGCAAGTATACTTCCGGGGAAACCCATAAGCAGCCAACCTGACATATCTGATGCCTGTGCGCTCAAAGCTGTAACCCACGGACCCATTGAACGGCCTCCGAGGAAGTAGTCCTTTTCTCCGCCGCCCTTTGACTTAAAGAAGAAGACAAGACCGATACCGAGAACTACAACAAAATAGAGAACAAATGCTGCGAGCTGTGAAGTCATAATCTCATAACCTTTCTGTATTTAATGTTCATAAAAAATATAGGTATAATTATACAATCAAACACAAAACAATGTCAAGAGTTTATGAAGAAATATTTTAACGCGGTAAATCGAAAAAGTAAAATATGAAGTTTTGTGATAAAATATATAATTATGCAAAAACAGCCGATTTTCATTCAGAAAAACGGCTGTTTACATCATAGTTTAATTACGGGTACAGCTATTCTTGCCCCTGTTTCGGGTTCTGCGCCGAAATTGAAAGCGGGCGCAATATCGCTTGCAGTTTTATAGCTGTAGCGTTCAAAACTATAGTTTTCTTTTGCTTTGAAAACCTGACCGATATATGCTCCGAAATCATCGGGATTTTCAAAAGGTTCACTTTGAAAATAAAGCATTGTACATTCGGAAAGCTCTGCAACCTTATATCCTTCGGGCAAAGGCTTATCGTAATCATACGGAACTTCTACACCCGCGGCGGTACTGCCAAAGCCTTTTTCATGTAAAAACTCGGGCAAATCAAGAATTGCTGCCGTATCAAATTTTTCGGGTATACTGTTAAGCAAGCCTTCCCAACCGCAGCCAACTTCTTCACAATAAGAAAAATAACAACTTGCGGATTTTGATGGCAGATAAATCAGCTTTCTTTTCGGTCTGTCCACAGGTATAACGGTACAAACAGCAGTATTATCCATTATTTGTTCCCCTTTCAAAAGGTGAGAATGATTTGCGGGATACGGTTTAAATAGCGGAATGGCAATTCTGCTCTTACGGTACTCATCGGGAGTTATTGAAAAGCGTTTTGCAAAAGAACGGGTATACCCTTCATGAGAATCATAATGGCTTTCCAAAGCAACATCAATTACACTGTTTTCTGTGTTCAGCAATTTTTCTGCGCTGCTGCTCAGCACAACTGCATTGATATATTCAAAAAGAGTTATTTGAAGATACTTTTTAAATAGCCTGTCCAACTGACGGCGGGAATAACCGACTGCGCCGGTGACAGCTTTAACACCAAACCCATCGTCATTATAATGTTCTTTTATAAAAGCCTGTGCAGCAACAACCGCTTCCAATCCGTTCATAAAGCACCCTTAAACCATTATATCGCAGGATAACGATTTATTCTTGATTTATGTGGACAAATCATAATACTTATTACTCTTTATAAAACACGCCTACTAATGCACCCATTATATCGTTGGGCGATATAATCTGCTGCAGTTCCCAGCCTTCGGCAATATACTCATTTATAACATCCTGAGCCTGTTCCAAATCTTTTTCGCGGGACACTTTCAACCCTTTGTTTAAATAAACCAATTTATATTCTTTCATTATTATAGTCCTTTCGTAAATTAAAGTTTGTCGGGATGTTTTGCGATATATTTGCCTGACGGCAAATACGATATAATTTCATAAATGAAATTGCGATATAGGCTCGATAAAACTCGCCTGCGATATGATATAAATCCCCATGCGCCGCAGCGCATATCGTATACCGAAGGTATATATCGCATTGCAACGCAATATATCGCAAATCCCGTAAGGGATTTATATCGCTGCAATTCAGCAAAGCTGAATTGCAATTACGGCATATACGGATTTTCGTCGTATGAATAATCTTCCGGCATGATAAAGGGCTTGATGTAATTGATAGTAAAATCAACGCCCCACTGACCCACAGCGCCGTCCCATTTGCTTGAATGCGGCTCAATGGAAAGCATACCGTTATATTTCTTTATATAAAGCAGAGCAAAAACGGGACCCCATTTTACATCGTCCAGACCTGCAGGCGGGTCATCGTAATGCTCGCCATTTATGTAGAGTGTGCCCTTGATATGGAAATGATAGAATCTGTCGCCCCATTTTTCCATTTCGGCAAGGTAATCGCCGCCGCGGTTGATGCAATGCGATGTATCGTACTTAATACCAAGCTCAGGCAGCCTGCCAAGCACCACGCTCCAGGCATTATCTTCAACAACAAAGTTTGCCCAATCACAATTGTAAACAGCGATTTTAACATTCTTCTCCTTGCCGTATTCAATCAGCTTTGAAAGATAGTTTATTGCTATATCGCAGTTTTCCATAAAGCTCTTGCTTTCAACCTCGTTACAGCCGCAGTTGAATACGGGACAACCCAGCTTTGAAGCCAAATCAATACAGTTTTTATCGTGCTGTAAGGCTTCGGGGATTATTTCGCCATTGTCGTCAACCCTGTCCATACCCCATCGGCCGATTGAGCCGACCTTTACGCCGTATTTTTCACAGCTTGCGGCTATTGAATCCGCCTGTGCAAGAACCTCTGCGCTGTCATAATTGTGGTTTACGCAGAATTCAACCCACTTCAAACCTTTTTCGCTGACTGCTTTGATGCAGCCATCTGACCAACCGTTGATAATACCAAGATACATATATTTTCCCTCCGTAATTAAAAAACTTGTGTTTTAAAATATCTGCCGCATTCATGCGGCTTTGAAAAGCAGAGTGCGTGTGTATCGTCTGCTTTACATTCAAGTTTGAAAATCTGCTTGGCGCTGTCAGAAAGCTCATTAATCTGCGATGCGCGGGCAGCCAAAGGCACAAGCGGTTTTGCGGCTTTAAGCACTTCCCTGCCCTTTTCTCCGCAGGCAAGCACGCGTATATACGGCGGCAAACCGACAGAATGTTCCTTTTTAATTCCCAGAAACAGGCTTAATATAATCCTGCGTATACGCGCATCGGGGTAACGCTTGGTTTTTATAAGCTCAAACAATTCATTATAACTGCAGGCTTTCTCAACAGCAGAATAAATTCTGTTTTCAATTCCTTCGGATATATCGGGTGCCTGTGCAATTTCATTTATATCCATACGGCGCAGCGCATAAAGCAGAGCTGTTTCAAGCCTTGCTTCATCGGCATAATCGGCTGTATAAAGCCCTGCCGCCGTTGAGGGTACTAAAGATAAATCCAAGCTGTTTTGCTTAATCTGCTTTCTTATTGCAGTTGCAGAAGCATAACCGCTGCCGCTGTGAATACAGGAATTATATCCGTCCCCCATACGGGCAACCGCATTGAATTCAAAGCCGCAACTCATATTTTCCGCTGCGGCAATATATTCAACCGCCAGAATATTATTCGGGCTTTCAAGCAGGATTGCCGCATCTTCACCAAGCAGCTTTGCTGCTGCCATCTGACGGGCAGAAGCAAAATTAGCTTCGGTTTTCAGATACTTCGAAATCAGATTCTCATATTCGGCAGAACAGACAGCACGGGCAAGCTGCATTAACTTCTGCAAATCGCCGCTTTCACAGCCGAAGGAAAGCATATCGACACAACCGAGTGACCTTGCGATGCTGACTGCGCCGCGCGCAAAGCTCTGTGCGCCCGACATTGCCCAAGGTAACGGAAGCTCAACCACCAAATCCGCACCGCAGCTGACTGCCGCCTTTGCACGCAGGAACTTATCGTAAACGGCGGCTTCACCGCGCTGAACAAAATTGCCGCTCATTATGGCGACAATGTGTGTTGCGCCCGCTTTACGCGTCATTTCAAGCTGATATTCATGCCCCTTGTGAAAGGGATTGTATTCCGCAACAACAGCCGCTGTTTTCAAAAAGTTTCACCACCAAAAACAAAAATGTGAACCGCATTAATTACAGTTCACATTTTACAACATTTTTATACTTTTGTAAATACAGCTTCAAGCTCTGTTTTAATCCGTTCAAGTATTCGTTTTTCAAGGCGGGAAATATAGCTCTGCGATATTCCGAGCAAATCCGCAACCTCTTTTTGAGTGCGTTCGGTTTCGCCGCCTATGCCAAAGCGCATACACATTATTCTGCGTTCCCTTTCGCCCAGAGAATCAACTATTTTTATCAATGCATCCGCTTCTGCTTCGTGTTCAATTTCAACATTTACTTCATCGGGTTCACTGCCGAGCACATCGGAAAGCAAAAGCTCGTTACCGTCCCAGTCCACATTGAGCGGTTCATCAATTGACACCTCGGTTTTAATGTTTGTAATTTTGCGCATATGCATTAAAATTTCGTTTTCAATACAGCGTGAGGCATATGTAGCAAGCTTTATATTGCGCGACGGGCTGAAGGTATTGACCGCCTTGATAAGCCCTATTGTACCTATAGAAATAAGGTCTTCAATATTCACGCCCGAATTTTCAAACTTTCGGGCAATATAAACAACAAGCCGCAGGTTATGCACAATCAGCGGTTCGCGTGCAGATTCGTCTCCCTGCTCAATGCGAAGCATTATCTGCCGTTCATCTTCGTCTGTTAAAGGCGGCGGCAGAGTCTGCGGACCGTTTATGTAATAAACCGACTTACTTTTCCTTTTCAGAAAAAGCCGTTTTATTTTTTGTATCAGTTTTTTTATCAAGCTCATCTTCCCCTATCAGTTGTGAATTAATAAGTATACCGAAATTTCTGAAAGCATCAACTTCACTTACCGCAACAGCGGCATTTTTAATTTCAACAGTTCTTTCTTTTACCGTTATTTTTAATAAATCCGTTTCAAAAACAGGCAGCAGCCCTTCACCGCCCACAGTATGCGAAACGGTAAGGTGCATATACGGCGGCAGTTTTTCGAAATTCCTTCGTTCTACACATTCAGCCGCATCAAACGGCAAAAGAGCAAGCGCCGTTGATTTATCAGCGACACTTACCTTTTTGCCGGTAAAGCTGTCTGTAAGTGTGTTGCCGGTATCAATTATTCCTTTAGTTTTTACAAATCTTTCGCCGCACTTTATAAGCACCTCACACTCTGCCGTTTCGTCTGATTTAGGCGAAAAGAAGCGTTTGAAAAGCCACACCGCTGCATATAAAGCCGCCGCAGCCAAAACAAGGTTGAGGAAGCTTATATCGAAATAAACCGAGCCGTTTTTAATCAACAAAGCCTGCGGCTTAAAAAGCAGCCATACTGCCATAAGCGCACCCGACAGCACAAAGCTTACAACAAAAAGCGAGGCAAAGCACCTGAAAAAACGCCTGATGCTGCCAAAGCCGAAAACAACAGCCGTTAATAACAACATAAACACAGCTCTGCACGCAAGGCTTAGCAGCGTATGTATCTGAGGCAAAAAAATTGCCAGCGAATAAACTCCGCCTGCCACCGCACCGAACAGAACCCGCCATGTGTTAATTCTCTGCCTGCAGATGCGTTTTGCCGCAGAAATCAGAAAAAAGCTGATTATCATATTAAGCGCAAACAGCACATCGACATATACAACCTGCTTTATTGTACTCACCGCCTTGATACTGATATAAATTGTATAACTCCGGCTGTAAAATTACGGTCGATTTTACACGATAAAAAAATATAATTTATTGTAATAAAAATACGGCTTACACATTTTTTGCTGTGTAAGCCGTAAAAGATATTTTGTTTTATTTCTGCGGTGCAACCGTAAGCGCTGCAGCATTACCCTTCATGAACTGCGGATAGTTTTTATTCGTGCGTACAGTCGGCTGACCGTCGTACCAATAGAGCCAGTGAATAAACTCATCGCAGGTGTTCCAATGGTTATATCCCGCAACAAACCATGTATATTCGGGGAACATACAGGTTGAAGCGTCAACCTTACCGTCGGGTGAAAGGTGGTTGTGCTCATCCTTATTTGCCTGCTTATAGCCGTCTGCAAAGGTTTCGCCAAGGGGTGCGAAAGCAGCACCGCCCGAGGAATTAGCCGAATCAATAAGCATATCGGACTGATAGATTATATCGCCTGTAAGCGGCATCGGGTAGCAATCGTAATTTGAAACAAGAGCTATGGCAACACCGTTTTTATGCGCTTTTTCAATAATGCTTTTTGCATTAACCTGTGCCTTATGGTATCTTGTGACACGTTCAATAAGCTTTGAATAGGTCTTTTTATCGTTGCCGAAAAGCATATCTATGGCCTTATCAAAATAGCTTGCAGGCACAAAGTTGAATATACCGGGCATACAGGCAAACATATCGCGTGCAATAACATCGTAAATATCGGCAAAGCAGTTATCAAGCACGGTATCAAGAAGTTTTGCAACACCTGCATAAATGCCTGTATAGCGCAGAAAATCAAGCAGCTTTACAACGCCATCACCCGCGCCGGTATTACCGACAATATTTACAAGGAAATCGGCAAGAACCTTACCGTCAACACCGACATTATTTGTAAAAACCTCGCCGATAAGGGTAAGACCCTGAAAAGCGGAACACTGTGTAATATACTTTTCAAGTTTTGATGAACCGTAAGCATCAAGGTAAGCAAGCGTAATTTCACCGCCCTCGCTGTATGCGCTGAGAACAACCTTGCTGTGACCTGTTGCTTTTATTATTTCATCAATATATTTATCAAGCTTCTTTGCTGTTTCGTAGGGGTCAAGACGCCAATCATAACGGAACGAATAAATATTTGTGCCGTCGGTATGCTCCGATACCAGAGGTTCATCGGGTTCTTCCGCATAAACAGGCAGAACAGAATCGCCGTTTTCATCGCAATCAACCTCGGAGAAAAGCTCACCTGCAAAAAGCGCAAGCGACTTGCTGAAAGAATTCCAGCCGCCGAAGGTTGTTGAGATAAGAACCGTAGGGATAAACTTTGCAAGTGAAGTGAGGATAATATCCGTTGACATGGGGAAGGCCGTTTTTTCTTCGCCGTTTTTATCTTTAAGATAAAGCGTAGTACCTATACCTTCAACAAAAACAACAGGTGCGTCACCGCAATCACATTCCGCTTTTTCTGCAAAAGCAATTGCCGCTGTACCGAAAACAAGAGTCAGTGCCAGCAATATACTTAAAGCAGATTTCACACATTTTTTCATACCGTATAACCCCTTCTATATTTTGTGATTATTTGATACCGAGCTGCTCCTTTACTCTCTGGGTAACTCTGTGCATCTGCTCAATTTCATATTTACGGCCGACAAAGAAATCGTCCATACTGCGTGAACGGGATGTATAGCCCATATCAATACCTTCAAGACCGAGGTAATACTTGGCATTGATGGGGTAAACCTGACATTCGGCAACAGAGAAGAAGCCGACAACATCCTGAACCATTTCAGCCTTTTCGGGTTCTTTTTCAAAGTTTTTGCAAAGCCATGCATAAAGTTCGGGGTGGAAGTTTGCCATAACGCCGGAGAAGCCTGCGCAGCCCATACGGAGTGTTTCAAGCAGAGTTGCAGAGTTTGCGTTGTAAATTTTAAGACCTGTGCCCTTTACTGCATCAAGCTTTGCCTGAATCTGTGCAGGATTGCAGCAGGTATCCTTTAGGAAAGTGAATCTGCCTGTGCGTGCAAGCTCGCCGAGGGTTTCGGGAGTCATCAGACGCTTATAGGGATAGGGGCATTCATAAATACCGAAAGCAACATCGGTAATTTCGTTCATGAAAACATCAACATTACGAAGGAATATGCTGTCATCCTCATCCTTCTTTGCAAGGCGGTTTGAAATAAAAACATAGCCGTCAATACCGACATCAACAAAAGCCTTTGCCTGTTCAAGCTGTGTACCTATATCGTCTGCTGTGTGACCGGAAGCTACTATTGAAACGTTCTTAGGTGCGCGTTCAACGATAAATTTGAGCAGTTCAAGCCTTTCTTCAAAGGAAAGGAAGAAAATTTCGCTTGACTGACAGATTGCAAAAATGCCATCCACACCCTTTTTGCAATACCAATCAATAAGCTGTTCAACTGCGTTGTAATCAATCTTATTGTCTGCCGTGTAGGGTGTAATCATGGTCGGGAAAACGCCGTTAGGAATAGATTTAATCATTGTTATATCTCCTCTTTTAAATATTTTTTAATTCTTTTTAAGCTTTGCAAATTTTGCCATAAGCTTTTTAGTGCCTGCCTTATCAAAAGCAATTTCAAGCAGCACATCGTTACCCATGGGCTTGGCGGAAAGCACAAGACCCGTACCGAAGGTTGCATGGGAAACACTGTCGCCGACATTGAAATTTTCAACAGGTGCAGCAGGTGCTTTTGGTACTGAGGAAGCAAGCGGCTTTTTGACGGGCGGTTTGCCGATTGATGACGGTCTGCCCATACCCATGCCGCCGCCCATAGACATAAAGGGCGAAGCCTGCTGCGATACACCTGTTTCCTTAATCAGAGCCATGGGAATTTCCGCAGCAAAGCGTGAAACGCGGTTGTGGGTTGTTGAGCCATATAGCATTCTTGTTTTTGCCTTTGTAAGGTAAAGCTGTTTTTTTGCTCTTGTAATGCCGACATATGCAAGCCTGCGCTCTTCTTCAATTTCTGCGGGGTTGTAAACCGCCTGCATACCGGGGAACACGCCCTCTTCCATACCGACAATGAAAACATTGTTGAATTCCAGACCCTTTGCTGAATGCAGTGTCATCATAACAGCCTTATCGGCTTCGGAATTCATTGCATCAAGGTCAGTCATCAAAGCAACTTCTTCAAGGAAACCTGTGAGCGAAGGCTCATCGTTTTCCTCCGTATAGCGCTGTAAGTTGTTGGAAAGTTCGGTTATGTTGGCAAGCCTGTCCGTATAGGTTTCGGCATCAAGTGCCAGGCCTTCGACATATCCGCTTTCCTTCATCAGATAATCAAAAGCTTCTTTTATTGAAAGCTCGTGCGATTTTTCAACGCAGTCGTTTATCATTGCGGCAAAGGCTTTCATTTTGCCTGCCGCACGGCTGAGCTGCGGATAATCGTCCGCATTGGCTATAACCTCAAAAAGGCTGATGCCAAGTGAGTTTGCTATGTCTGCCGCATGAGAAACCGAAGTATCACCTATTCCCCTTTTAGGTTCGTTGATAATACGGCGCAGCCTTATATCGTCGGCAGTGTTGTTGATAACGGTTAAATAAGCAATGGCATCGCGTATTTCCTTACGCTCATAGAACTTGTGACCGCCGAAAATCGAATAAGGAATACCCATTCGCACAAAGGCATTTTCAACTGCGTTTGACTGGGCATTTGCTCTGTACAGCACAGCAAAATCGCTGTATTTCTGTCCTGCGGCAACACCGTCAAGAACGGTATCGGCTATATAGCGCGCTTCGGACTGTTCATCATAAGAAGTGTTGAGAATAATTTTACCGCCCTCGCCATTATCTGTCCAGAGGTTTTTACCCTTACGCTGTTCGTTATTTGCTATAACGGCATTTGCCGCATCAAGTATAGTCTGGGTTGAACGGTAATTCTGCTCAAGGCGGATAACCTCAGCATTGAAATACTGCTCAAAGGTGAGAATATTTTCAATTGTAGCACCGCGGAATTTATAAATACTCTGGTCATCATCGCCTACAACACAAAGGTTGCGGTGCTTTGCGGCAAGCAGCTCAACAAGCCTGTACTGTGCGTGGTTGGTGTCCTGATACTCATCAACCATTATGTATTTGAATCTGTTCTGATAGTGTTCGCGTACCTCGGCATCCTTTTCGAGCAAGTATACCGTATTTGTAATTATATCGTCAAAATCCATTGCGTCGGCACGCTGTAAATTCGCCTGATACATTTCGTAAAGCTCGGCAATTTTTTTCAGCCTGAAATCGTTGCCTGCGCTTTTTTTGAATTCTTCGGGTGTGATAAGGCTGTCCTTGGCTTTACTTATTTCGGCAAGGGCTGCCTTATGGTTAATAACTCTGTCTTCAATATTCAGCGCACGCTGACATTCCTTCATCGCCCTGCGTGAATCATCGGTATCGTAAATAGTAAAATGGTTGGAAAAACCGATTCTGTCACCATATCGGCGCAGAATACGCGCACATGCGGCATGGAAGGTACTTGCCCAGATTTCGTTACCGTCAGGTCCAAGCATTTTTTCAAGCCTTTCCTTCAGCTCACTTGCAGCCTTATTGGTAAAGGTAATTGCAAGTATTTCCCACGGGCGGGGCGCATCAACCTGCATTAAATCTTCAATATATGTATAGGCAAAATCATCACCGTCAAGGTATGCGTTTATTGAATCAATATCGCTTTGCTCAACAGGTCGGCAGCAAAAATCGGAATAATATGCACAGCCGAATTTCATGATATTTGCAATACGGTTTACAAGCACGGTAGTTTTTCCGCTGCCTGCACCGGCAAGCACAAGCAAGGGACCCTGCGTACGGAAAATTGCCTTACGCTGCATATCGTTCATTCTGCCGAAGCTTTTTTCTATCGCTTCTTTTCTTAACTGTATAAATCTATCGCTTAACATAACATACCACCATTTTAAATATGATAGTATTTTACAATATATAAAAATAAAAGGCAATAAGAAAAAACTAAAATAATTGTAAAATGAAGCTGAATTTGCGGTTGAATTGAATTTTATTAAGTGCTATAATCTGCTTTAGCATACAAGAAAGAAATGGTTGAAATGGTAAATTCATTAAGCAACAAAAAATCAAATTTTCTTATTTTTCTGTGTTGGGCAGCATATACAGCGGCTTATGTTGCAAGGCTTAACTATAATGCTTCCATGGTGGAAATACTTTCACAGCTTGGCACAACCAAAGAAGCGGCAGGCACGGTAAGCTCCTTTTTCTTCTTTGCCTACGGTGCGGGGCAGCTTGTAAACGGTCTGCTTTCAAAAAAATACAACACTAAATTTTCCGTTGCAATAGCCCTTGCAGCTTCGTGTATAATAAACTTTTCAATGACCTTTTGCAGCGGCATTGAAGCAATGAAATATCTCTGGTTTTTCAACGGCGTTTTTCAGTCCGTGCTGTGGTCATCGCTTATAAAGACGCTCTCGGACAACCTTGCGGACAGCAAGCTTTCAAAAGCCGTTATGGTAATGAGCACCACAGTAGCGTCGGGTACCTTTACCGCCTACGGTCTTGCCGCACTTTTCTCGGCGCTGAGCATGAAATGGACCACTATTTTCTATGTAGCTTCCGCCGTTGTGGGCATAGTTGCCGTAGTATGGTTTGCAGGAATGAGCAGTATACAAAAGAACAAAGCTGCAACTGTACAGACACAAAAACATACAACAGGCAAGCTTTCACTTACTCCCGTTTTTGTATTCGGAATCTGCGTTATCCTTGTTTCGGCGGTTGCAAACGGATTTATAAAAGACGGTATAACAACCTGGGTACCCTCCATTTTAAAAGAAGAATTCGGTGTACCTGCTTCCCTTTCGATTATTGTCACCCTGCTTCTGCCCGTGCTTTCAATTTTCGGCGCATCGCTTGTAAAAGCACTGCACAAAAAGCAGAAAAATGAAAACATACTAAACGGTATTTTCTACTTTGCCGCAATGCTGCTTGCAGGGCTGATTATATTAACCATTAACATCAAATCCGTTGTGCTGACACTTGCACTTTTCGGCGGCATTGCCTGCCTTATGGCTGCTGTAAACAATGTTATAACAAGCGTTGTGCCTTTATATTCAAGGGATAAAATTGATTCGGGTCTTTCCGCAGGGCTGCTAAACACATTTTGTTATGTAGGCAGCACGCTTGCCACTTCGCTGCTCGGTAAAATTGCTGACACCAAGGGCTGGAACGATGTGTTTATATGCATACTTTTATTTACCGTTGCTGCCTTCGGTGTATGCGCGGTTTCTGCAATTGTCACAAGAAAGAAAAAAGCCTGAATAAAGAAAAACAAAAAACAAGTTGAGTTTCACGCAAAGATGAATTCTCAACTTGTTTATTTTTATTAATGTATCAGATTAAAGGGAAATCTCCATAGCGCAGTTGTAAAGGTCCATATCAATGGTCTTCTTCATATTGAGCGCTTCGTTTATATCGCGGTCCTTAATCTTTTCGCCTTCCATAACAACAACGCGGTTGCTCTTGCCTTCGTGAAGAAGGTGAACTGCCTTGTTACCCATCTGGCTTGCTGTAACGCGGTCACGCACTGAAGGTGAACCGCCGCGCTGAATGTGACCGAGAACGGTTGCGCGTGTTTCAATACCTGTTTTTGCTTCGATTTCCTTTGCCATATCTTCAACAGTTATACCGTCGCGGAAACGGACACCTTCTGCAACCATAACGATGAAGTGGTGCTTGCCTGTTGCTTTTGTACGGTTAATCTTGCTGATAACATCCTTTTCGATATCGTAAGGAATTTCGGGGATAACAATAGCTGTAGCACCTACTGCAATACCTGCGTTGAGTGTAAGGTAACCTGCGCGTGCGCCCATAACCTCAACAACAGAGCAGCGGCTGTGGCTTTCGATTGTGTCGCGAAGACGGTCAACAAGCTGCTGAATTGTATCAAGGCAGGTGTCAAAACCGATTGTATAGTCTGTGCAGACGATATCGTTATCAATAGTGCCGGGAATAGCTACGCAGGGAAGACCGAAGTTTGAAAGGTCGCGTGCGCCGCGGAATGAACCGTCGCCACCGATAACTACAAGACCTTCGATGCCGTTCTTCTTTGCAATTTCAACTGCCTTGCGCACTGCTTCCTCGCCCTTGAATTCAGGGCAGCGTGCTGTATAGATTTTTGTGCCGCCGCGATGAATGATATCGCAGACGTTACGCATATTAAGTTCAATAAAATCTTCCTCAAGAAGACCCTTGTAGCCGTAACGGATACCGACTACTTCCATATTGTTGTAGCATGCTGTGCGGACTACTGCGCGTACAGCCGCATTCATACCGGGGGCGTCACCGCCGCTTGTTAAAACACCGATTTTATTCATAACCATATCTCTCCTATAAATAAATGCTGATAATATAATACACAAATAAAAAAATATGTCAAGATTTTAACCCAAAGTTTCACTGTAAAACGACATTTTCCGCACCAAGCAAGCGCCGCAGTTCATTTAGCAACGGTTCATTGACATCAACACCGACAGCCTGCTTTGAATACTCTTTAATATCATTATAGTAAAACCGCGCAGGTGTGTTTCCCTCATCAAATATCTGCAACAGGTTAAGCGCACGCTTTTCCTTTTCGCTGTTTTTTGTATCAATGCGCAGGAACAAGCCGTGCTTTACCTTCTTCTGCTGTTTGGGTGTATTCTGCGGGCAAGGTTCAATACGCTCGCAGACTATTGTCGGCTCTTTATCCTCCCGCAGGCTCAGCCTGCCGCTGAGCAATACCACATTACCCGTTTGTAACAGCGGCATGCTTTCAGAGACCGTTTTCGGGAAAAGCAGAGACTCAATGCTTCCGCTTGTATCTTCAAGAGTTACAAAAGCCATTTCCGCATTGCTTTTGGTAACTTTTTTCTTTACACTTGCTATCATGCCCAGAATAGTCAGCTTTTCGTTGTCGGAATAGCCTTCGCCTTCGGTCAGGTCAAATATTTTTGCGCAGCCGAGTGACTGGGCAAGCGCCTCATAGCCTGCCATGGGGTGACCGCTGACATAAAAACCGATTACTTCTTTTTCGCGCATCAGCTTTTCATCGGCAGGCAATTCTTCAGCCTGCGGCACATCGGGTCCTCGGTTATCTTCTTCGCCGAGCATACCGAAAAGGCTGAGCTGACCGCTCATAATTGTATTTCTGTCTGCTTCAAGCTCGGAAAGAATGGCAGGAAGCATCAAAAGCATCTGACGGCGGTTAAGCCCTAAGCTGTCCAGAGCGCCGGAATAAATAAGGCTTTCTGCAGCACGGCGGTTGAAATTTTTGCCGTAAACACGCTTGCAGAAGGAATAAAAGCTTGTAAATCTGCCGTTCTTTTCGCGCTCTTCAACTATTGCTTTTATAAGCCCTCTGCCAAGATTTTTAATAGCAAGCAAGCCAAAAAGTATTCTGCCGTTTTCTGCTACAAAGCCGCCGTAGCTCGAATTGACATCGGGCGGCATAACGCGTATGCCGAGCCGCTCACATTCGCCGATATAACCGCTTACCTTGCCCGCCTGGTCAAGCACGCTTGTAAGAAGCGCCGCCATAAATTCACGCGGATAGTGGCACTTGAGCCACGCTGTGCGGTAAGCTACAAGCGAATACGCTGCAGCGTGCGATTTATTGAAAGCGTAGGACGCAAATGAGGACATATCCTCAAAAATTGAATTTGCAGCTTCGGGTGCAACACCCCTGTTTACCGCACCTTCAATAAAGGTTTTGCGCTCCATTTCCATAACATCGTGCTTTTTCTTGGACATGGCTCTGCGAACAACATCAGCCCTGCCGTATGAGTAGCCCGCAAGCTCACGGAAAACCTGCATAACCTGCTCCTGGTATATAAGGCAGCCGTTTGTAACATCAAGTATGGGCTTGAGCTTGTCCGATTTATATTTAGTATTTTCGGGGTGCTTGCGGTTTTCAATATAGGTATCTATAGAATCCATAGGTCCCGGGCGGTAAAGCGACACAACCGCAATCAAATCCTCAAGCACTTTAGGCTTAATACGCGTAAGCACACTGCGCATACCTGCGGATTCAAACTGAAACACACCGTAGGTCTGACCGCTTGAAAAAATATCATATGTCACTTTATCGTCAAGCGGAATATTTTCAATATTAAAATCAGGTTCGCGAACTTTTATTGCCTTTTCCGCATCGGAAATAACGGTGAGGGTTTTAAGCCCCAAAAAGTCCATTTTTAAAAGCCCAAGTTCTTCAAGGGCAACCATTGTAAACTGGGTCACAACAAAATCGTCACTCAGTGCAAGCGGCACATATTCCTTTACGGGGTCACGCGTGATAACAACACCCGCGGCATGCTTTGACGCATGTCTGGGCATACCTTCAATCTGCATAGAGTTATCAATAAGCTCTCTGACCGTTTCATCGTTTTCGTACCTTTTACGAAGCTCAGACGAACGCGCAAGAGCCTTTTCAAGCGTAATATTAAGCTCAAACGGTATAAGCTTTGCAACAGCGTCAACCGTAGCATACGGCAAGCCCATTACCCTGCCTACATCTCGCACGGCAGCCTTTGCTGCAAGCGTACCGAAGGTAACAATCTGCGACACATGGTCTGCACCGTATTTTGAAATAACATAGTCTATAACCTCATGCCTGCGTTCATAGCAGAAATCTATATCAAAGTCCGGCATGCTTACTCTTTCGGGGTTGAGAAAACGCTCAAAGAGGAGGTTATATTTCATCGGGTCAATACCCGTAATGCCTATGCAATACGCGGCTATACTGCCCGCACCCGAGCCTCTGCCCGGACCGACGGGTATACCGTTTTCCTTTGCATAGCGCACAAAATCATGAACTATAAGGTAATAATCCGTATAGCCCATTTTGTTTATAACTTCAAGCTCGTATTCAAGGCGCTCGCTGTATTCCTCATGTGCGTTTTCGCCGTACCTTTCAAGGAAACCGCTGCGGCACATACGGGCAAAATATTCAAAGTGATTTTCGTTGCCGGGTGTGTCAAAATTGGGCAGCTTAGTATTGCCGAACTCAATTTCAACATTGCACCTTGCGGCAATTTCCGCCGCATTTTCTATAGCTTCGGGAGCATCGGCAAAAAGCTGACGCATTTCATCTTCACTTTTCAGGTAAAATTCATCTGCTTCAAATTCAAGCCCCGTATTTTCGCCTAAAATGTGGTTGGTCTGTATGCAGATAAGAATCTGCTGAATTTTTGAATCTTCTTTTCTGACATAGTGTGTATCGTTTGTTGCCACAAGCCCTATGCCCGTTTCCTTTGCAAGCCTTTTAAGCTGCGGCAAAACCTGCAATTCCTCTGTAATACCGTGGTTCTGAATTTCAATAAAATAATTGTTTTCGCCGAAAATATCGCGGTAGCGCAAGGCCGTTCTTTTCGCTTCATCGTAATCGTTTTTCAACAATGCCTGCGGCACTTCACCCGCAAGGCAGGCTGAAAGCGCAATTATGCCCTCGTGGTATTTTTCAAGCAATTCCATATCAACCCTGGGCTTGGTATAAAAGCCCTGAGTCCATGCATCGGAAACGATTTTGATAAGGTTGCGGTAACCGATATCGTTTTCAGCAAGCAGAACAAGGTGATAGCGCGCATTATCTATGCCGTGAACCTTGTCAAAGCGGCTTCTTGCCGCAACATAAACCTCACAGCCGAGTATGGGCTTTATGCCCTGCTTTTTAGCTTCCTTATAAAAATCAACCGCACCGAACATCGCACCGTGGTCGGTAACGGCAAGGCTTGTCTGTCCGAGAGCTTTTGCCGCAGCAACAAGCGGCTTGATACGGCACGCACCGTCAAGCAGACTGTATTCACTATGCACATGTAAATGCGTAAAACCGGACATGACAAAGCCCCTTTCGTATTATTCTTCAGCCTCGGCAAGACTGACAATTTTATTCAGCCTGTGGTAAACACCCGAACGCGACAAGCTGACCGAGAGCATATTGCCAAGCTCCTTCAGGCTGTTTTCGGGATACTGTTCGCGAAGCTGGGCAAGCTCGCGCAAATCCTGCGATAAGGAATCGAATTTTCCGCTTGAACGCAGCTTGCGTATTGCGGCAAGCTGTGACTGTGCCGCGTCAATCGAACGGTCAATATTGGCGGTTTCAAAATTAACCTTGCGGTTGATTTTGTTGCGCATATCCTTTTCGATTTTAACCTGCATTATTTCAAGCGCCGCATTCTGCGCGCCGAGCAGCATAAGCATATCTTCAATTGCTTCACTGCTTTTAAAATAAATGACATAGCTGCCTTTTCGGCGGACCATTTTAGCGGTAATTTCAAGCTCCTGCATCAGCTTTAACATATCGTCACTCAAATGAAGATAAGGAACTATAAAATCAAGCTGATAGCTCTTTGCAGGGTCTGCCATTGTAGCACAGGCAAGAAATGCACCGCGGATAAAAGCTGAATAACAGCACTCATCCGCAAAATTGGAGCGGTTGATTCTCACACCAACCATTTTTTCGGAAACGCCGTAAAAATCAAGCACTTTAAGCCTGTCCGCCTTCTTTGCAACGGATACGGAGTATTTGCCCGAATCCGAACACTTTATTGCGGGGGCAGCACCCGTAATTTTGCCCACAGCCTTTGAATATGCCGCTGCCGTCCCCTCATGCTCGGTTACAAGCATCATAGAGGTGGAATTGAAAGACCTGCCGCACAGCAATAACCCATAGGTCATTGCATGATAGCAGCAGGCCGGCATATCGGTTGCGGAGCATATTTCATCTTTAACCTTTGATGTAAAAGACATAAACCATTTTCACCCGATATATTTTACTTCTCTTTCAAGCTGTACGCCTGTTTCTTCAAGAACTTTTTCGCTGACCAGTATGCCAAGCTCCATAATATCAGCGGTTGTTGCACCACCTTTATTTACAACAAAGCCTGCGTGCTTAACGCTTACCTGCGCACCGCCGACTGAAAAGCCTTTAAGACCGCACTGCTCAATAAGTGCGCCGGCAAAGTTGCCTTCGGGACGCTTGAAAAAGCTGCCCGCGCTCGGCAAATCAAGAGGCTGCTTATCTATGCGCTTTTGAAGAAGCTCCTGCATTTTTGCATTTATCTGCTCTTTGTCACCCTTTTCAAGCACAAGGGTAAGACCTGTGATTACGAAATACTTATCTGTATACGCACTGCATCTGTAACCCAGACCCAGCTGTTCACCGATTAATCTGCCGGGGTTGCCCGAAAAATCAATATGGTTGCAGGAATAAAGCACATCCTTCATTTCGCCGCCGTAGGCACCTGCATTCATATATGCCGCACCGCCCGCAGTACCGGGTATGCCGTATGCAAATTCAAGCCCTGTAAGCGAATGTTCAAGCGCAAACTTGCAAAGAGTGGCAAGCTTTGTGCCTGCGGTACAGTAAATTGTAGTTTCGTTAATCAGCTTTATTTCTTCAAAATTGTTCGAAAGGCGTATTGTAACACCCCTTATTCCGTCATCGGATACAAGAAGGTTTGAGCCGTTGCCGAAAATAAAGGGCTTTATTTCTTCATCCGAACACATGCGCAGAATACTGCGCAGCTGCAGCTCGGTGGAAGGCAGAAAAACAACATCTGCCTTGCCGCCGGTTTTAAAACTTGTGTATTCGGACATAGGTGCATCAAGGCGATATTTGCAGCCGATTTTTTCTGCACCTGCAATTATGTTTGAAATGTTGTTCATTACAGAATCTGTCCCGTAAAAATCAATTTAGTTATCGAGCATTGCTGCGCCGATAATGCCTGCATCGTTACCGAGAACTGCACAGCAAAGCTCGGTCTGCTTGGTTGCATAAAGGCTGTATCTGTCAGCATTTACATACCTGCGAAGGGGTGCAAGCAGAGTTTCCTTTTCGTGGCTGATACCGCCGCCGATACAAATAACATCGGGCTGAAGTGCATTGATAACATTTACAAGACCTACCGAAATATAGCGTATATAGTTATCAACAACTGCCTTACCTGCAGCATCACCCTTGCGCATTGCATCGAATGCTGTTCTGCCGCTTACTCTTAATATATTATCGTCTACAAGGTCCCACATTATGCTGTCAACATTCTTCTTCATCATATCCTTGGTCTGTGCAATAAGAGCTGTTGCGGAAGCATATCTTTCCCAGCAGCCGCGTCTGCCGCAGTTGCACTGCTCGCCGTCCATGCAGATAACCATGTGGCCCATTTCGCCTGCGGCATAGTTACAACCAACTACAAGCTTGCCGTCGATAACAATACCGCTGCCGACACCTGTACCGAGTGTAATTGCAACAAAGCTGTCCTTACCCTTACCTGCGCCTGCAAGTGCTTCGCCGAGTGCAGCACAGTTAGCATCATTGTCAATATAAATCTTGTCCATACCGAGATTTTCTGCAAGAAGGTCCTTTGCGGGAACATGGTTGAAATCAAGGTTGTTTGCAAACTCAATTACACCCTTTGCCTTGTCAACGGAACCGGGTGTGCCGATACCGATGGAAGCAATATCGTCAAGTGTCAGGTCGGCATCTGCTACTGCCATTCTGATTGCTGCGGCAACATCATCAAAAATTGCCTTTGCTTCACGGGGAGCGTTTGTTTTCATTTTACCTCTGCCGACGATATTGAAATTATCGTCAACAACACCTACTGCGATATTCGTACCGCCAAGGTCTACACCAATTCTGTACATAGTTCGTTTACCTCCAATATTTTAACTTCAATAATTTTTATTCTTCCATACCCAGACCGTTAAGCAGTTCGCGTGCGGCATTGTAGCCGAGCTTATGCTGTCTGTTATTCATTGCGGCTGCTTCAATAATAACCGAAAGGTTTCTGCCGGGGTGAACGGGAACGACATGGCTCGGTATATCAATTCCGAGAATCTGTGTATACTGCTCATCAAGACCAAGCCGTTCGTAAGCCTTAGAACTGTCCCACGGCTCAAGCTCAACAACCATATCTATTTTCTCCGTAAGCTTGACAGAGCCCATACCGAAAATACGCTGTGCGTTGATAATGCCGACACCGCGCACTTCAATAAAGTGGCGTATATTGTCGGGTGCTGAGCCTACAAGCGTGCGGGAAGAAACCTTGCGGATTTCAACGGCATCGTCAGCTATAAGGCGGTGACCGCGCTTGATAAGCTCAAGGGCAGTTTCACTTTTACCTACACCGCTGTCACCGATAATCAGGACACCTTCACCGTAAACTTCAACAAGTACACCGTGCTGTGTGATACGGGGTGCAAGCTGAACACCGAGGAAAGAAATAATCGTTGACATAACCGCTGAAGTTGCTTCCTTTGTTGTAACAACGGGAACCTCATACTTCTGTGCAAGCGGCATAAATTCATCCGGCAGCTCAAGCGAACGCGTAATTACGCACACCACGGGCTTATGTGAAAGGTAAAAGTCGAGCCGTTCATGCCTGAGTTCGTCGGAAAGACCGCGCAGGTATTCAATTTCGGTAAGACCTAAAAACTGAACTCTGCCGGGGTCAAAATAATCGTCATAGCCTGTGAAAACAAGACCGGGACGGTTGACCTCCTGCATAGAAATCTCGATTTCCTTAGGGTCACGCGGAGTATACATAACAGAAAACGAATGGTCATCAATCATCTTCTGCAAAGTAACGGAATATTTTTTAGAAGCCATTTAAACATCCCCTAAATAAAATATTTGGGTATATTATAAATAAAAACATTCCAAACTGCAAGACCTTTTTCAAATATATCTGCTCTTATTTTACCGAATTTTCGTATTTTTCCTTTGTGGCAAGTCCGCCGCGTATATGCCGCTGAGCCTTGTTTATATCAAGCACTGCTCTGACCTGCTCATAAAGCTGCGGATTCAGATATGACAGCCGCTTTGACACATCGGTATGTACAGTGGATTTGCTGATACCGAATTGTTTTGCCGCAGCACGCACGGTTGCGTTGTTTTCGACTATGTATCTGCCAAGCTCAACCGCACGCTCTTCTACAATACATCTCATAAAAAGACCTCCCGAATTCATATCGCTAATTGATATGACGGGAGGTTGGTTTTTATTCTTAACTTGTCCGAAAATCAGGCTTCAAAAAAATCCGCTTCAAGCATTGCACAAAGGCAATGGTAAACAGGCAGCGTCAATTCCTGAATTTTAAATGTTTCGGTTTCGGGCAGTTTAATACAGATGCTGCATTTTTCAGTCATAAGGCTGTCCTTACCGCCCGTAATGCCTATGCTTTCAACACCTGCGGCAGCTGCGGCACGCACGGCATTGACTACGCTTTTTGAATTGCCCGATGTGCTTAAAGCAATGAGCACATCACCTTTTCTGCCGTAACCGTAAACCTGCTGCGCATAAACATCAGTAAATTCAAGGTCATTTGAAAAAGCGGAAAACAAAGCAGAGTGTGCATTGAGCGAAATTGCGGGTAATGCGCCCTGCAGACGGCTTAAAATTTCATCGTCGCCATTGACTGCAGAAGCTGTTATTTTTCTTTTCAAAAGAAAGCCTTTCATCAGCTCACCCACAATATGGTCGGCATCTGCGGCACTTCCACCGTTGCCGCAAACAAGAACTTTACCGCCGTTTTTATAACAATCAGCTAACATTTTATACGAAAAGTATATTTTGGTTTTGCAGCTTTCAAGTACGGGATAACGCTGCAAAAGCTGTTCAAAAAGCTGTTTTGAGTTCATTTTATCCACACCTCACTCATTCATAAACGCAACACCGAGGGCTGCATAATCGCCTATTGCATCGCCAAGGGTTGCCGGCAGAATACGGCAAACATCAGCCGAATACGAAAGCGCTTCTTTTTTTATTGCTTCGCACATCTTATGTTGAAGCAGAGCCGAGGAGCGCTCGTATATACTGCCTATTACTATTGCTTCAGGATTTAAAATATCAATAATTACCGAAAGACCTCTGCCAAGGTATTCACCGCATATATTATAAATTTCAGCAGCTGTTTCGTCGCCGTTCATTGCTGCCTCGGCAACGGATTTTGCGGTTATGTATTCAAGGTCATTTTCCGCTTTACAGAATGACGGCACAACACCTTGTTTAAGCTTATTTTCAACTACCTGTTTAGCAAGCTTGGCTATACCGCCGCCGCTGCAGAAGCCCTCAAACGAACCTGCCTTGCCGTAGCCGACCGGACCGTTTTCGCTAAGGCGCATATGACCGACTTCACCCGCCATATCGTTAGTGCCGCTGTAAAGCCTGCCTCCAAGTATCAGCCCCGCACCCATACCTGTACCGAAGGTAAGAAAAACCATATTTTCTGTACCCTTGCCTGCGCCGAATTTCCATTCGGCAAGTGCGCACGCATTCGCATCGTTTTGCAGAAATGTTTTTATACCGAGCCTTTTTTCGGTCATTTCAACAAGGGGTACATTATCCCAATCCGGCAGATTCGGCGGACACATTATAACACCTTTTTTGCTGTCCAGCGGACCGCCGCAGCTGATACCGCAGCCGATTACCTGCGAAGCTGCTACACCGTTTCGTGAAAGCAGGGTTTCAGCCGAAGAAAGCAGCTCTTCAACTATTTTCTGCCAGCCCCTGCTCTGCCTGGTTTCAAAGCGTATTTTATCCAGAATAAAATTTTCGTCGGCTTTGTCGGGTATTTCGCCTTTGCCGAGTATAACGGCACATTTTGTACCGCCAATATCAAATCCGAGTGAATATTTCTGCACAACAGCCACCTCTTTTTTAAAATATACCACCGCTGATGTTTTCGGTCAATATTTTTTGAACATAATTAATATAAAACATCAAAGAGGAGTTTAAAATGATTACTTTACTTATAAGAACTTTTATTCTGTTTTTCCTTGCCATTTTCTCCGTCAGAATGATGGGTAAACGCCAGATAGGCGAAATGCAGCCCACCGAGCTTGTAGTTACAATTCTGCTGTCAGAAATTGCAGCTGCACCTATGCAGGATACAGACCTGCCGCTTATAAACTCCGTACTTTCAGTCCTGTTATTGGTGGGGCTTTCAATAATAACCTCCGTACTTTCAATGCGTTACGGCAAATTCCGCGAAGCGTTTGACGGACACCCGGCAATTGTAATTAACAACGGCAAAGTTGACCAGAAAAAAATGCGCGATTTGCGGCTTACCGTACAGGATTTAATGTCATCCCTGCGGCAAAAGGGAGTTTTTGAGCTTTCGCAGGTAGAATACGCAATAGTTGAAACCAACGGAACGGTCAGCGTTATGTTAAAGCCCGAATTCAATCCCCTTACCGCAGGGCAGGCAGGCAAAAAAGCACCCGATGAGGGCTTGCCTCACCTCGTTATCTGTGACGGAAAAATACTGTCAAAAGCACTTCCGAAAGCCGATTTAAGCGAAGCCCTGCTGAAAAAGCATTTAAAAAGCATAGGTAAGGCTGAAAATGAAATTATGATTCTCACCTACGGCAAGCAAGGCTTCAGCAAAGCTATAGAAAAGGAGGATAAGCAATGAAACGAGGGATATCGGCACTGATTATATTGGCTATTGTTTTTTCTTTATCCTTTGCTTTTACAAGCATCATAACCGTAAAGGCGGAAAAAGTTTTAAACCTAGCTAAAGATGTTTACAGCCGTTCAGCCGAGCCTGAAGAACTGGAAAAGGCATGGGAAAAAGAAAGCATATGGTTTTCATTTTTTATCAACCACAACCTGTTAGAACCTATTGCATCAAGAATCTACGAGCTGAAATATATCAGCAGCGAGGACAGGCGAGAAAACTGCGCGCAGATAATAACCGGAATTAATGAAATAAAAGACCATATTTCTTTATCATTATATACTGTTTTCTAAGCATCTGAAAACTGCAATTTTTTCGTGTCTGTTCACAAATTATTTACAAAGCCAAACCATACAAGAGCAAGTATTGCAGCCTATGCAAAATACAACAGGTAGTATCAAAAATATTGTCAGGCACATTATGTTCCGAATTTGCTTAACAAAACAATTGCAAAAAAAACGTGTTTATGGTATGATGCAGACAAGGAGGTGATAATGTGGTTTTCGTATGGATCGGCGCACTTATAGCGTTCATAGTAATCGAAGCGATGACGGTTCAGCTTTTAACAATCTGGTTTGCACTCGGCTCACTTGCCGCACTTATAGCAACCCTATGCTCGGCAAGCATACCCCTTCAAATCGGCGTTTTCGTTGCTGTTTCAATTGTCGCACTTATTGTAACAAGACCGTTCGTCAAAAAATTTACCGGGCTTAAATACTCCCCCACCAATGCGGACAGATTTATCGACGAAACGGCAATAGTTACACAGACTATTGACAATATACGCGAAAGCGGTTTGGTCAAGGTAAAGGGCAGCATATGGACAGCTCGTTCTGCCGATAACAGCATTATCGAAGAGGGAGAAACTGTTACGGTAAAACAAATTGAGGGTGTTAAACTTATTGTTGAAAAAGCCGCAAAAACGGCACAGATAAACTGACACAATAATATTTATTTCAGGAGGAAAAAGACTAATGTTACCTTACATCATTTTAGGCTTATTCATTATTGCAATTGTCATTGTTGCGCTGAACATTAAAATTGTACCGCAGTCAAAGGCATATGTTATCGAGCGACTCGGTGCATATCAGGGCACATGGCAGACCGGTATCCACTTCAAAATACCGCTTTTTGAAAGAATTGCAAAAATTGTTTCGCTCAAAGAGCAGGTTGTGGATTTCCCGCCCCAGCCCGTTATCACCAAAGATAATGTTACAATGCAGATTGACACGGTTGTTTTCTACCAGATTACAGACCCGAAGCTTTACTGCTACGGTGTTGAGCGTCCGCTTTCAGCTATTGAAAACCTTACCGCTACAACACTTCGTAACATCATAGGCGAGCTTGAGCTTGACCACACGCTTACATCACGCGACACCATAAACGCAAAAATCCGCGGCATACTTGACGAGGCTACCGATGCATGGGGTATCAAAGTAAACCGTGTTGAACTTAAAAACATTCTGCCGCCCAAGGAAATTCAGGACGCTATGGAAAAGCAGATGAAGGCAGAGCGTGAGCGCCGTGAAGCTATCCTTCGCGCAGAGGGTGAAAAGGCAAGTCAGGTGCTTGTTGCCGAAGGTCAGAAGGAATCCAAGATTCTTGCAGCAGAAGCTGACAAGCAATCCGCAATTCTTCGCGCAGAAGCTGTAAAAGAAGCTAAAATCCGCGAGTCCGAAGGTGAGGCACAGGCTATTATTGCAGTTGAAGAAGCAAGAGCAAAGGCAATTTCACTTATCAATGAATCAGAACCGAGCAACGCATTCCTTACAATCCGCAGCCTTGATGCATTTGAAAAGGCAGCTGACGGCAAAGCAACAAAAATTATTATTCCGTCAGAAATTCAGGGCATTGCCGGACTTGCAAAGGGTATAGTTGAATCCGTTAAATCCGAATAAGCAAAATTAATTTTCAGGGTATCTGTTCGCGGATACCCTGATTTTTTGTTACCAATTGTGCCAAAGTTGTGATATAAATGTAAAATAGTTACAAGAATGAATATAAAATTAAATTTAATACTTGTATATTTTTTAAAAATAGTATATAATTTAAAGCGTTAGTTTGTCCGACTAAAACAATAAGCGAAAAGGATGATTAGATGTCTACACAGAAAACAGCAAACGACTACCGTGAAGAGCGTAAGGCTCGTCTTGCCAAGGCTGCAAAGCAGAACAGCAAGAAGTCACACAAGCTCAACGGTCCCAAAATGAGCAAGAAAGCAAAGACAATTATCAGCATTGTTCTGGTTGTTGTAATTGCTCTTGCAGCAGGTATTCTCGCTTGCAACGGACTTGGTGTATTTGAAAGAATGAAAACCATTTCCACAGTTGGCGGCGACAGCTATTCAGCAGTTGAATACGAATACTACTACAAATCAGTTCACAACTACTTCTACCAAATGTCCGCACAGTACGACAGCTACTACGGACAGGGCTACGGTGCAGTTTACACCGGCTACGACACAACAAAGGCTCCCGCTGACCAGGAATATCCCTACAGCGATTACACCCTTGAAGACGGCAAAAAAGCTACATGGCAGCAGTTCTTTGAGCATATCGCTCTCCAGAATATGCAGCGCAATATTATCCTTTCCGATATGGCAAAGGAAGCAGGCTTTGAAATTGATGCCGCAGCTCAGGCAGAGGTTGATGATCAGCTCCAGCAACTCCGCGACGGTATCAAGGAGCAGGCAGGCACAACAGGTCAGGTTGTTTCACTCGGCACATACCTTCGTTCTGCATACGGCAAGGGCATGAGCGAAAGCAAGTTCCTCAAGATTGTTGAGCGCGAAACACTTGCTACAGAATACAACAAGCATCTTCTTGCAACAAATTCCGATAACTACAGCGTTGAAGAGCTTGAAAAGGTTTACAAGGAAGACCCCTCAGCTTACAACTGCGTAGATTTCCGTCTTTTCAACATTGCTCCCGACACTTCTGACCTTGCTGAAGATGCAACAGAGGACGAAAAGAAGGCAGCAACAGAAAAGGCTGAAAAGGCTGCTAAAGAAAAGGCAGACAAGATGTTTGCAGAGCTTACAGACGAAGCTTCCTTCATCGAGCTTGCAAAGAAATACGCAACAGATGCACAGAAGGAATCATACGATTACGATGACCCCGATGTTACACTGAGCAAGTATGTTCAAAAGGCAACACTTGAAGGCTCCTTCGGCGAAGAAACAATCAAGTGGCTCTACAGCGACAAGGCTAAGGCAGGCGAAAAGAAGCTGTTTGAAGAAAACGGCAACTACTACATCTTCCTTATGCTCAAGCCCTCCTACAGAGATAATGAAACAATCCCCGTAGATGTACGCCACATTCTCTACCAGATTGACGAAACCGCAACAGACAAGGATGCAGAAGATAAGGCACAGAAAGCAAAGGCAGAAGCTGCACTTTCCGCTATCAACAAAGCACCCGACAAGCTTGCAAAGTTCCTTGAACTCGTTGAAACAGAAAGCGCTGATACAGGTTCAAGCTCCAACGGCGGTCTTTACGAAAAGGTTGGCAGAGGTCAGTATGTACCCGAGTTTGAAGCATGGGCACTTGACCCCGCTCGTCAGGAAGGCGATATTGAAGTTGTTAAGACTGACTACGGCTACCATGTAATGTACTTTGTAAAGGCTTACACAAAGCCCGCATGGCAGCTTACAATCAGCGAAACACTCGCTTCCGAAGCACTTGAAGAAGACCTTACAGCTGCATACGAAACAGATAAATATGCAGTTGCAAAGGACAACAAAACAATTGCAGAGCTCAACACAAAGATTTACGACGAGCTTAAAGCAAACTACTACGCTGCATAATTAAACAAAAGCTGAACGGCTTGGAGATTTTTGAGAATCTCCAAGCCGTTTTTCAATTCATTTTTATATACTCTTTATTTGCTTCCTTTGCATATTTTAAGGTGCTGTCTACCCTTCCGCTACGCTTGGTAACATAAAAAAGTGATAAATCCGATATATCAACCATTTTCTTGTTGCGTTTTATTTTTGCATGCCGTTCAGAGGTATATTCATCTTCTTTCAGAAAAACTGCTTTACCGTATACATGGTTTTTGTTGCCAAAATGTTCACCCACACCCGCACCGCCAAAGCTGTAAACACCGCGGCAGCACGCAGAAAATTCCGGATTCTGTTTTTGCATATTGTGTATTGTACGCATTACGGATTGCGCGATACAGAAATCAAAGGGCACAAGAAAAAGCACATTTTTATGAGTACACATCAAATCATAAAAATACGGAATAAATCTGCCTCCGATAATGCTGTTTTCCTCCTCATCATCGCTTTTATCAATAAACACGCTTACGGTATAAACATCAGACATATCAATCGCCATGCGATACAGAATTCGCACACAAAGCCATAAAAAACTGCCTTGTGTGCACGGTATCTTTCCCTTTCTTTTGAATTTATGCGCTGACACTTCGGTAAAATAAAAAAGTGCGCCCAATAAGAGCGCACCGAAAAAGTGTTCTCTTATTGTTGCCACACAATTATTTCCTATTTACGGATAGAAAAACAGAGGAACACCTTTTACCAAAAGGTTTTCCGTAAATAGAAAAATAATTAAATTGTGTGGCAGATTTAGTTTACCACTTTTTTATCATTCAGTCAATGTAAAATTTAACATCTGTCCTGCATAAGCAAAAGAGGGCGGTCACCGACCGCCCTTATGATTTTGATTAAAACTATTTATTATCTGAATAAGAAGATTTAATGCTTTTCAGACGCAAGTACTAAAGGTACTTGCGTCATTAAAATATATTTCTGTTGTCTTCTAAAGCAAGCTCTGCCAATTCCTGTAATTTGTTTCTTAATATCTGCTTATCAGGGAGGCTAAGTGTATAATCCGAAACCAAAGTCGGTGACAAGCTGCGGCTTAATGCGTATTCTACAACTGTCTCATCTTTACTTGCACAAAGAATTAAACCAACGCTTGGATTTTCGTTTTCTTTTTTTACCTCTCTGTCTAATGCTTCAAGATAAAAATTTATCTGACCGATATGCTCCGGTTTAAATTCACCTATTTTAAGCTCTATCGGTACAAGACAAGATAAGGCACGATTATAAAACAACAAGTCAATATAAAAATCCTTACCGCCAACTTGAACACGGTATTCTTCACCAATGAAAGTAAAATCTTTTCCAAACTCTAATATAAACTGTTTTAGATTACCTATAATTGCTTTTTTAAAATTGCGTTCAGAAAACTGTTCGGGTAAGTCAAGAAATTCTAAAACATAGGTATCAAGTATACTGTTACGAACTGTTTGCGGCACTAAATCAGGCGGTTGTTTACCCGACGAAAGCATATATCTTTCGTAATAAGCACTGTCAAGCTGTCGTTCCAATTCACGGGAAGAATAATGTTCCTTAGCCGCCAAAGCAACATAGAAATCGCGTTCTTCCTTTGTTTTGGATTTCGACATTATCATCAAATGATTGGTCCAGCTTATTTGTGTCAGCAGTGCTGACACAACTTCATCATCCTTATATGTTTCATAAAACTGCTTCATTCGGTATAAACCACGCCTGTTAAAGCCTTTTATTAACGGGGCTTCTTTGGAAATATAAGCAGCAATTTCATCTATAACCTTGTCACCAAAGCTTGCATTGTTACACAAGTCGGAAACATATTCGCCAACCTGCCAATACATATTTATAAGTTCAGCATTGACAGCTTTCAATGCCCGTCCTCTTGCATTTTCTATGATTGAAATAACTTCAGCAAAATTTTCAGATGTTGGCAATAAATCTTTTGACATTGTATACACCTCCCGAAAAGTGTAATCAACGATTTAATAGTCTGTGTTTATATTATAATCATTCGGCATTTGAAAATCAAGGCATTACTGCAATTCTGCTTTTTATGCGCTAAAAAAAAATTAGAGATTTTAGAATCTCCAATAATTCTATATGTGCCATCGTTCTGCACTAAAAAAGCGTAGGCATATCGCCTACGCTTTTAGAGTTTTTATTTCTTGTATTCCTTGAAATCCTTATAGATTTCTTCTGTATAGACGTTGTTTTCGTCCTTATCGTGAAGCGGATACCAGACCTGAGCGAAGAAGGGATTGACCTTTGCTTCGTCATCGTATGCCCAGCGGAACTTCTTCTGCTCGCACTTTTCAAGTGTTGAGGGAAGCTCTTCGGGACACCAGTGACCGCCGCGGAGAACAAGGTTGGGAGACATCATGAACTTGTGACCGTGTGCACATTCCCACTCAACAGGTGTGTACATATCAACAATTTCTGTTGCAAGGCACTTACCGCCGCGGAATTCAGCAGCCTTCTGAAGGTCTTCGAGAGTAAGAGAATCGAAGGGCTTGGTTTCGTCGTAACCGTGGTCGAGAACGTTTGCCTTCTTGGGGTCGTCGTTGGGACGGTAAACCTTAACCTTGCTCCAATCGGAACCGATAGCGTTCCACTTTTCCATTGAACCGACATAAGCGTTGATTCTGGGAGTAACGTTGTTTGCCTTCCACCAGAGTGTACCGTAAACGGGAGTTTCAGCAATCTTCTTCATGAAGGGCTTAACTGCAAAAGCAAAGGGCTTTGCAAGGAAAGCAAGCTTGTAGAACCACTCTACTCTGTCCATCATGCTCTTGAAGTAATCCTTGATGGGCATATTAGCACGGAAGTGAAGATAGCTTTCAAGAACATCAGAGTCGAGATACCACTGACCGTGGAAGTTGCGTGTGATGAACCAATCGGGGTCGAACAGCTTTTTGGGGTCGCCAAGACCGAGACCGCACTTGCCGAGAAGAAGTTCTTCAAATTCCATGTTTGTAATTCTGTACTGTGCGCCTGAACCGATGTTGTAGAATCTTCTCCAGAATTCTTCGGGAACATCATCACCACAGACATTTACAAGCAGACGGCCTGAATCTTCAACTGTTGCCCATTCAAGAACGCCGTTGATAACAACGTGGTACATAATGGGTTCCATGTTCTTGAGGATTTCGGGGTAAAGAATACCGGACTGACGAAGTGATACCCAATGCTTGAGACCGGATTCTGCGAAAATGGATTCAGCAATAACCTTACTTGTTGCATAATGGTCATATACGCTGATTTTGATGGGGTCGCCTGTACGTGCCCAATGAATCGGGTCGTCACGCTCGCCTGTTTCAGCAACTGTACCTATGTAAACAACCTTTATTGCATCGGGGTCCGGCTGAGCCTTAACCGCATTAACAATATTCTGTGCAGCTGTAACATTTGTTTTGATTGTGTTGATGGGATAGTAGTCAGCAGCGGGAGAAACCATACCGCCAACATGGAGAACGTAATCAGCGCCGTTTACACATTCAAGAACGCTCTCGTACTTTTTAAGGTCGCCCCAAACGATTTTAACTCTGGGGTCATTCATGTAGTTTGCAAACTTTTTTCTGTTCTTTTCGCTGTCGCGCAGAAGAACAACAATTTTGAATTCGGGCTTTGCATAAAGCTGCTTAAAGCCTTCCCAGCCCATGTTACCGGAAGCGCCGGTAAGGAATACGGTTTTCATTGCCATAATATATTGTCCCCCAATATAAAATTAGTGATTAAATTTTAACATATTATTTCTTAAAGTTCAATAGAAAAGCGATACAAAATGTGACATATTTTAATATATTTAAATATATAGTACTCGCTTTTCTCTTTAATCTGTTTTTTCGCATACGGAAATTACATAACCGTCAACGATATTACTTAAAAAAAAGTGATTTTCCGCATTGGAAATTATCAGATTTTCGATACCGAAAAATTCCACTGTTTTTGCATTATCCGCAAAGCCGGTGCCGATAGCTTTAAGGTAGCTTTCCTTCAGCGTCCAAAGCGTAAAAAACGCCGTATCAGCGTCAGTTGATTTATTAATCAAACTAATCTCATTATCGGAAAAAACGCGTTTTTCGACCGATTTTCGGCGCGCTGAAATCATTTCTGCATCAATTCCTACCCTATTGCTGGCAAATGCGCAGGCAACAAGCCCGTTGGTATGTGTAACAGACACAAAAACGCCATCAATACCTTTTACAAAAGGACAACCTTTATCATCTTTAAAAAAAGAAATTTCTGCTGTGTCAACATTGTAAAACTCAGCAAGCTTTTCTTTCAGCAGACTGTATGCCGCTTCACTTTGTTCAGCGGGAGAAAGCTTGGCTGTTTTTTTATAGTAGTATTTAATCATATCAAAACCTGTTGTAAAAATGCCGCCCGGAATCCGAGCGGCATTTTAAATTATTCAAGGAAATTATTTCTGTGAAACTGTTTCTTTAAGAAGACCAGCATCTTCAAGGAGAAGTACGTCAGCAGCGTCAATCTTACCGTCATGGTTCGGGTCTGCTGCTTCCTTCTGTGCAGCTGTGAGAGAATCTGCAGAGATTACACCCATGGAAACAAGGTTTGCAATCATAGCATCTTCGCCGTTTGCTGCGCCGTCGGAGTTAAGGTCACCGTAGATAACTACAGTGTATTCAGCCTTGCATACGCCGTTGTTCATAACCTTGATAACAGAACCTGTCTTGAGAACGGAATCTGCACATTCGATTGTACCTGTGCCGATAACAGTTGCATAATCAGCCTTGAAGGAAGCGAGCGTAAGCTCTTCTGCAAGACCGTATACAAGCTCCTTATCGTAATCAACAACTGTTGTGCTGCCGCTGATTGCGCCAAGCTCGGAAACCTCTGTTGAGATTGCCATATCGAGAGTTGCGTTTGAACAGTCAGGTACAAGGTTTACAGTATCTTCTTCCGTGTAAATACCATCAGGACCAATTTTCTGGTTTGTGACAAATGTCGGATACTTTGCTGTGCTGTTTTCAGGAGTCTTACAAAGTCTTTCATCAATAGTAATAACACCTGAAAGGAGTGAAGCATCGATACTGTCAAGTACCTTGAAGTGTGCAGTAAGGATAAGAGTCTTTTCACTGAGAACTACAGGCTTATTGTTTGCTGTTTCATTGAATGCCTGAGTCTGAGGACGAATACACTTGAAATCCTTTGTGTTGATGAGCGGGTCATCAGTAATAATTGAACCCCAGTTTGTTGTTGAGTAGTTAGCCGAACCTGCAATTGTCTTAGCTCTGAGAGTATTGAAGTATTCAGCGGATGTATTAGCTACACACATCTGAGCCATTGAGGTTGCGTTAGCACCTGTGGATCTTGCCATCTTGAATACTCTTGTATCAAAGAGAATACCGAAGTACATCTGACCTGCAGGGTAGTTAGTCTTTACGCTTACTTCGACTTCAATAAGTTCACCGGGAGCAATGTTTCTTGCGGGGATACGAACACCGTTAACAGTTTTGTAAGCGTCAAGATAGTATGTTGTCTTTGCGTTAAGAGTCCATACAGCCTTGATTGTTACGTTACCTGCGGGCATAGTCTTGAGGTCGAAGGGTTCGCCATTAAGAGTCCAGCCTGCGAAGAGATAGAACTCCTTATGAGGTTCTTTTTCAAGAACGATGGGTGTGCCGTAATCCTGTGTGATGGGAGCGATTTCATCGCCGTCATCCATATCGAAGTAAAGTGTGTATGTGTTGATTGTATACTGAGCATAAAGTGTGTGAGCAGCTTCAAGCTCAACCATTGATGCGGAAGTAATCTGTACGCCGCCTTCTTTTTCAGTAAACCATCCGTTGAAGGTGTAGCCTTCGCGCTCAGCGTTAGGAATTGCACCGTAAGCTGTGCCGTAGGTTACTGTGTAAGAAGAATCGGAAACTGAACCTTCGCCTGCATCAAGTGTTACATCATAGACAGCAGGTGTCCACTTAGCTGTAAGGGTTACAACTGTGCCGTCATCGCCAAGGTCGGGCATTGTTGCGTGATCAGCTTTGGTGCCGTCAGCATAGTACCAGCCAAGGAATGAGTAACCGTAAAGGTAAGGTGTGGGAAGAGTAATTTCTTCGTTCCATGCGGAAACGAGGTCTTCACAAGCGGAACCGCCGTTTGAATCAAACTTGAATGTGTAAACCTCTACATCGCTCCAGTGAGCATAGAGAGTTTCAACATAGTTAACTGTAACCATTGTGTCAGCAACAATCTGCTCGCCGCCGATAGCATCGGAGAACCAACCGAGGAATGCATAACCGTCACGGTATGCAACAGGAAGCTCGCCATATTCGGCATTATAGGTAAGTTCCTTGGATTCAAGATCAACATTACCGCCGTTTGCATTGAAGTATGCATAATAAGTAACGGGTTCGTATACGAAGGTTACGGTCTGTTCATCCTGTGTGAGCTGAACTGTCTGATACTGTTCTGTAGCTTCATATCCCGGGTAAACAGGAGCAGTAACGCGGACAACATATGTTCTTGTGCCGTCGTATGTTGCTGTGCCGATAACATTTTCGCTGCCGTCTTCGTTGTAAGAGATACACTTGACTGTGTAACGTGAAGTTTTCAGCTTGAGGTTATCAAGTGCCTGCTGAAGGTTGTCAGCCATTGAATCAACATAATCCTGATCATCGGCAGGAAGATCGTACTCGATAAGAGCGATTGCGTTTGTAACAGCTGTGAAAGAGTCATAGTTATCGGGGTTAAGTTCGTTTGCCTGAGCAATAAGAGTGTAGATTCTGGAATAATCTGCATATGCACTGACAAGTGAATTAACAGCGATACCGATATTTTCAACAGCACGGTCAACCTTAGTCTGAGTAGTTGTGGTGTTGATATAGTTAACGATAGCGCCCTTCATAACGCCTGTGTAGGTCTGGAAACCTGCGTTGTAATCGGAGGCCTGACGGTTTAAGGCTGTTTCACGGGCGATAAGCGCACCGAGCTGAGCCTTATTAGCAGCAGACTTTGCAGTAGCAGAAACAAGAATATACATATTGAATGTATATGTTACGCCTTCAAGGTCATAGCTGACTTTAATTGATGCAGTTGTGCCTGTAGCACCTGTAATAACTACATCAGATGTGTAGTAAGCATCCGGACCGATAGCAAACTCGCCTACATCTGCACCGTCTGCTTCAACAACCTTAATATTAGTAAGGCTGTTGCCGCGTGCATCCTTGAACTTAACCTGAACGGTCTGAGCAAGAATTGCTGTATCAGGAACACGAAGGTTAAGAGCTGATTTGTAGGGTTTTGCAAGGTAAGTAAGTGCAGCTTCAGCTGCGGCAAGGTCCGCAACAGCGGCGTTGATTTCGTCCGCCGTTGCGTCTGCTTTCTCGTTAACAGCAGTAACTGCTGCAAGTGTGTCCAAATAGAACTGCCATGAATCTTCGGTATATCTGTCCTGACGGTATGCTTCATGGTTATTAATCATGTAGTTAAGAACGGTTGAATCATACACAACAGCGTTTGCGGCAAAGCCGAAAACAGACTGAATTGTACCAAAGACCAGTGTAAGTGCAAGAAGTACACTGATTATCTTTTTAATTCTCATCGTTTAATTTATTCCCCTTTAAATTGATTTTGTAGTATGCGTTGTTAGTACCGAAAATTTAAAATCAGATACCGAAAACATTTGAAAGGAGAAGACCGATAATCTGTGAAAGGAATGCAACGATTCTGTCGAAGATTGATACTTCTGCAGGAGTATCAATTTCGGGTGCATTATCTGTTGCGGAATCAACCTGAACATCGGTGGACTCTGTTACAACTGCTTCTTCCCAGTGAGCATAGAGTGTTCTGTAGGGGCTTGTTGTAACCTTAACGTTTTCATCAACCTTAATACCGCCGGAAAGCTTGTTATACCATCCTGCGAAATCGTAACCGGAACGTGTGGGTACGGGAAGGTCAGCATAGGTCTGACCGTACTTAACTGTAACGGATGTTGTATCAACCTTACCGCCGTTGGAGTTAAGACGGATTGTGTACTCATCAGCTGTATAGTAGAATTCAACAACTACACCATCGTTTGTGATTGTTACAAGCTTCTGCTTGTCTGTTGATGAGTAACCCATGATTGAAGGTACGTTGATGATAACCTTTTCACCGACGTTACCGTAAATTACATCGGAGGAGATGAGCTGTACATTTGTACCGTCATCAAGTGAAACAACTGTTTCTGCGTTTGCTGTGATTTCTGCGCCGTTCTTTTCGAAGCAGCGGATATAAATCATGCTCTGTGCGGGTTTAAGAGCATCAATTGCAGCTCTGAGGTTTTCAACTGTTTCGTCAATAATTGACTGCTCAAGCAGACCCTTTTCGTAATCAATACCGTTGAGAATTACGGAAACTGCACTGAAGTCTTCATAGTCATAAGGATTGAGAGAGTTTGCAACAGAAATAAGCTTGTGAAGTTCCTTATAGTCTGCTGTAGCATATTCAAGCCACTGGATAGCTTCAATAAGGTTTTCGTTAGCTTCATCAATCTGAAGCTGGCTTACAAGCGGGTTGTTAAGAACATTAACAGCATTCTGAAGGTCCTTAGTGTAGATGTCCCAACCGCCTGAATAGAACCAGCTCTGACGGCATGCTGCGATAGCATCGGAAACTGTTGCACGGAGTGCTGACTTATCGTATGCATTTACACGAAGGTAGAACTGCGGATAAGAAACTGTTGCACCGCCGTTTGTAGCAGTAGCATTGACTGTAGGTGTAATAAGAGTTGTTACAGATGCGCCTGCATCGGGAACCTTACCTGCAAATGTGAAGTTCTTAACATCTGTCTGGTTAAGTGTAACATCGTAGGAATCGGGAGTTACTGTAATTGTAGGATCGGAAGATGTTACATTAACATTGATGCCTGCAAATACACCGCTTCCGATATAGCCGGATGTATAAGTGGAAGCATCCTTAGTCATTGTGAACATCAGACCGGGAACCTGTGAAAGGTCTGTGTACATGCTCTTATCAACATAAATGACTGCTGTGGGAATTGTAGCCATAAGGCCGGCATTAGTTGTACCGTCGTGGTCAACATGGTACTTAACATAATCCGTACTGCAATCGTTGATGCCGTAAACTGCAAGTGTGTAGGGGTTACGCACATAACCGGGCTGGCAGGTATTTACATCAATAAGGATTTCATCTGTTGCGGAAACGAATGTATATGCCTTAGCGGAGTAATTCTTGCCGGTTGAAGGCTGTGTGAAGGAGATTGTAGCGGTGATTACGGAGTAAAGCGGTGCACTACCTGTTGTAATATCCCAGCAGTAGTAGCCGTTTTCTTCGTACATTTCGCCGATAACAGCACCGTTGTCAACTGTTGCAGAAACATCTGCAATTGCTGCGCCGCTGGCTTCCTTGAACTTGAGAACAGTATTGTTACCCTGTGTAAGAACAGAATCAATAATAATATCTGCACCGAGTTCGTAGTTGATTTCCCAGAGTGCAAGACCTGTAAGAGCGTTTGAAAGCTCTGTAACAGCATCGTTGATAATCTGCTGGTCATCTCTGTCATAGTCGCGGTCAAGGTTTACAGCTGCGTTATAAGCATCCTTGAACATTGTAAGAGATGTTGTTGTGTAAAGCTTGTAGTCTTCTTCGGGGATGGCTTCTGCCTGTGCAATAAGAGCATCAAGAACTCTGTAGTTACCGAGTGCAGTATACTCTTTAAGCTGATTGAAGGCTGTGAAGAGTTCTTTTCTTGCCTTAGAAAGCTGTGACTGCTTTACTGAATCGGAAGCGTTTACCTGCTGAGCATAAGCAAGAGCTTCCTGGAAAAGACGCCATGAACGGTCGGAGTAAATCTTATCGCCGTTTTCATCAGCATTTTCTGCGGGTGTATTCTTGGTTGTGTAATTGATTTCACGGAAGACCTGAGTCTTGCAGAGTTCAGCTCTGGGTGTAAGTCTTTCGTAGTAGTAACCAAGTCTGTAGTAGAGGTTCTTGATATCAAGGTTTGTTACTTCGTAAGGAGCTGTTCTGTACTTTTCAATAAGAGATTCACAGTCCTCATAGGTATCCATAAACTCTTCATATTCGTAAAGATGCTCGTAGTCTTCTTCACCTATTGTGAAGTAACCGTCTTCGTAATACTTGAGGTTACCGTTATCGGGAACGAACTGGTTCATAAGGGTCTGAAGATCCTTGATGGACTTGTTGGGGTAGCCTGCAGGAGCGTAAACTGTATAGTTGTCGTTTGCTGCAAGACCGATAAGAGAACCGATAAGCGGAATAAGTGTCGGGAAGTTATATTCTCTTTCTGTGTAAAGAGATGTAAGCAGGTTATAGACGAAATCGCCGAGAACCATGCCGCCTTCACCAACAATAAGTGTTTCAAGGCGTGTTGCGCGGGCAGGAATGATTTCCTTGCCCTTCATGAGCTGAGAAAGAACACGGCCGAGAAGGTTGATAACGAAATCAACAAGGCTGAGGTTAAGGATAGCATCGGGAGAGGAGTTTCTGCCGATGAAGCTGAGAATCTTCTCAATGTTGAACTCCTGAACACCGCCAAGGATAGTATCCTTAATAAGTGATTCGGAAACTGTCGGCTTTGTTCTCTGAATTGTGAGAAGTGAAGAGTCAAGAAGCGTGAAGATGATGTTGTCAAGCTTCTCCCAGCCGTTCATGTTTGCGAAGTCCTGTCTTGTGTTGGCAATAAAGCCATAGTTGTTAATAATCCAGTCAGCAAGATAGCTAACAAGCATATCAAAGTTTGCGTGTGAAGGAATGTTGATATCGAGCATAGAGTTGAGAAGGTAGATAAGGTAGTCTGTACCAACTTCAATCCATGCACCGTCTTCGGGATTGAGCTGACCTGCATTAATCATGCCGTAGTAGTCATTTTCGGGAAGAATGTCGATAACAAGGCTGATAAGTATATAAGTAAGGCATTCCTGAACTGTATCGCAATCGGGAAGGAAGCGGACATCGGGAAGAACCATGGGAATAATCATCTTGACAACTTCGGAAATAAATTCGTCTGTTGTTGTGCCTTCCCAGTTAATGCCTTCTATGTCTTCTTCGGAAATTTCATCAGAGAAAATCATCTGAATGAGACCGGGACCAAGGCTGCGGAGAAGCTCGCCGATGGTGATGTAAAGCTCATCATTGATGTCGATACCGTGGTCGGTAAAGGCAATAATGTTGTAAAGAGCAGCAGAGGTCTTGTAGACATCGCCTGATTCGTTGACTTTTTCTTCACCAACAAGAAGCCATGTGAGAAGCTTCTCAAGCTCAACAACGGTATATTCTTCTTCATCGTATTCATAGCCGAGACCGAGCATATCGTTCATAACACCGACGATAGTCTGGAGAAGGCCGGGAACCGCTGGATTACCGAGAGGCCATTCTTCGTTAATCTCGAAGCCGAGAACTTCGGGAAGCATATCCATAAGCATGGGAACAAGGATATCAGCCATCAGTGCGTCGATTGCATTCTGGATAAGGTCATATGTAGAACCGACTGTGATGGAGGTCTTACCTGCCATGCTGGGAAGGAAGCCTGTGTAGGACTGGGTGGAAACGTTATAATCACCGATAAGAAGTGAATCAACAAGATCCTGGAGAACACCGTCGATTGTGAAATCGTCAAGCGTAAGACCTATTTCGGAAACCTTTTCAATTTCGGCTGCAGATTCGGGCTTTATCATGCCGTTGTAAAGGGCAACATAAATCATTTCCTTGAGGAAGTTGGGCAGATCGAACAGGTAGGGATAATCTTCCGGAGCAAGGAAGGTATCAAGAAGACCCCAATCAAGTGTTGTATTGACAAGCTTTTCAAGAAGAGCTGCATTGTCATACAGGAACTGAAGAAGGGCATAGAATACCTGAGAGTCGGCATACTGGTCGCCGCGTCTTACATCTGCAATAGCGTCCTTGTTAAGGTCGGTAATGTCGCCGAGAATGCTGAATGCATCAGCAAATCCAACAAGTGCCATATCAAGCAGTTCGTCAATTGAAGCATAGGTGTTGTTGATTGATGTTAAGTTAAGGTCAATCTTAGCAACAACAATGTCAATATTTTCGTGGATGTTCATCTCGTACAACAGAGCATCGAGCCAGTCAAGAAGCATTGAGCAGGACTGCTCGTAGCTGTAAACGGGCTTACCGAGGCTGTTGTAGTGGTCGGGCTGTGTGTAATCAACTATAGCGGATGCGCCGATAGTCACTGAGCTTGACATCATTACAAACGCAAGGAGAACACACAAGAGTTTTTTCATTTTTTTCATAAAAAAATGCACCTCCGGTTTTGTTTGTAGGATTTTTCTTCAAAAATGCCTTTAATTAATATATGTAATATAATAATGTAAGGACACCTATAGGTATACAATTACACTATTATGCACTGCGATTATATCACAAAGAAATCAACCTGACAAGTCAAAATGCAATATTTTTTTAATAATTTTTTAAAAAAATAGTTAATATTGCAACAAAGAAATCTCATTAGGAAAATATGGTTGATTTTAGCAATCGAATTACAGTTTGTCTGTCAACAGACAGACAAACTGTAATTCGATTATTAAGCCAAAAAAATGCGGGCAGTTTAACTGCCCGCATAAATTCAGGAAAAAAAGCTGATTATTTTTGAAATAAACTCAACTATTTTTAAAACTATTTCGATAATCGGCGACAAATTTGCAAAAGCATCCGGCAAATCAACCGTAGCAGCAAATGAATTAATTGCCGCTGTACTTAACACTGCACCTGTCGCTGCCATACCAACAAACAACTTTTTAATCTTTTTCATTTTTACCTCGCACTATTAATAAAAATTGTAATTAATAATTATTTTAAGAAGTCATTTATGTTTTTATCTTCTTCGGAAATTGCTTTCTGCTGTGCCTTAACCTTATCAAGTGCGTCAGCATCACCGGCTGTAACCTCGGAAGCCATCATTGCGCGGCGAGCAAGAAGCTCTTCATACATCTTATCGCGCTTTTTACCTGAAAGATCATAGAACAGAAGCGGAATAATACCGAAGGTTGTTGTGATAAGCGGAAGAACAGTACACATAGCAAACAGCCAGAATTTTGTATCGTCCGTCTGTGCAGAGCCGCTGGCATAGGCATTGATATCGTAACCAATCCACTTTTTGAACAAGGTTTTAAGGAAGTTACTGAAGGTACCGGAAAGCTTCTGCGCAAGGCCCTTTGCTGCAGAGGTCATAGCCTCTGTACGGTAGCCGTTTTTCCATTCGCAGTAGTCCATAGCTTCGTTATACATTTCGCTGGGAATAACATGGCGAACACCATAGAAGAACATATAGAATGTTTCCTGAAGTGCAAGAGCAATACCCATAGGTATTACCTTTTTATACAGACCGTTTTTCTTGCCGCCGATACAGCCAAGCAGGAATACGGGAATATATGTAATATCTATACTGTACTTACCTAAAATTGCAAGAGCTCGCGTTGACATTCTCTTGCGGAACCACGGAACAAGAGCATAGGAGAACGGGTGAACAATCGCGCCGGGGATACCGACGATGTTACCAAGGCTTGCAAAGTTGAGAACATCGATAAAGTAGTCCTTCTTACTGCCGCTGAACAGCGAGAAGCTGCTGAGCGTATCGGAAAGAGTAAGCAGCAGAATCGGCTTATTGTTGACAATGGACTTAATACCCTCTTTAATGCTCGGGGTTTCAATTGACTGCATAACACGCTCTTTTGCCATTGTAGCAAACCAGAGTGCCGCAATACCGCTGACGAGTGATGTAAAGACACCCATACCCATAAACACACCGCGATAAGCTGTTTCAAACTTACCTTTTGCGATAATCTGGTTACCGATAAGGTCAAGAACAAGGTCCATAATCTGCTGCGGCAGGTTCTCACCAAGGAAGCCTGAGAAGAACTGAGCCTGAGTAATCAGACGCGTTCGCTCAATGGGGTTAGGCGTTATGGTAGCCAACATACCGGTCTGAGCAAAGCCGCGGAAGGTGCCGCCGGTTTCGCGAAGAATGGCAAGAACAAGGTAGAAGAAAAACTTCGCCATTGAGGTTGAGCTTGCACTCGGGAAAATGGCAGGCATCAACCAGTAAAGGCAGGTAGCAATTGTACCCGGAATGCCAAGAACAACAAGGTACGGCTTGAATTTACCCCAACGGGTACGGGTCTTATCAACAATAGCTCCGGAAAAAGTATCATTAATAATATCCCAGATACTGTTGATAAGATTTGCCACAGCCTGCAAGCCGAGGTCCATTTTGAAAATTGTTGTTATAAATCGCTCGGAGTAGGAATTGATATTGAAACTCTGTGCCATATCGAAAATAACATAGCCGACCGTTTCTTTTGTACCTACATAACGTCTGTTCTGTTTGGCATAAAAGCCTTCGTCGTATTGAACGGCCTGTTCTGCCGTATCTTTTTTAGCCAAAAACATTACCTCCCGCTCAACATTTTTAGTAATTATAACACAAGGGTTATGACAATTCAAGTAAAAATAAGAATTGAGTTATAAACAAAAAATAAATTAAATAGTAAAATACTTATTTTACCAAAATTAAAGGTTCTTTATATTCAAGATTTTCTGTAGCAAAAAACAAATTTGAAACAAAATTTGATTCTATTATTCTCATTATATCCTCTTTTGCATCACAATCAAATATACCAATCGTTTTGGTTTTCATATACCGCCCGTTAGGAACGATATCAAAAATCAAATCTGCATATTCATCTTCAATACTGATACCTTCACATGGAAGAGTATAAGCTTCTATGTAGATTTTCTTTCCGGTTTGTTCAATACATTCAAGCTGTTTCTCTATCATCTGAGTTCTAATTACATAAAAATCAAAATTATAAACCGATTGAATAAACATGAACAGATTAAGTAAAGAAAAAATTGCAATACAACATAAAACAAATGATTTCTTTACAATTTTAAAATTGCAGAATTCTAATTCAAATCTTATTTCATTAAACGCCAACTTAAATACATTAAGCGCAAAAATGTTAAGGATAACAAAAGTTGTATAATATGTTCTGTAACCATATTGTGTTACAAACATCATCGGGCCAATCGATGAGGCCAAAAGGATACCATAAAAAATGAGATTCCATCGCAATTTTTTATCTGTAACAGAAAAAACAATCCATACAGCAAAAATTAAATATAAACCTACTGCGAACGCAGAAATAAAATTTGCTCTTGATATGTAAACATCTCTCGTTTCAAAATCGCTTACAACCATACTTATAAGAGTAAACAACAAAAAAAATGAAACCTGAATCACTTTAAAATTATGATTGACCTTAGTTTTTTTTATGCAAAGATATATAAGTGCTGCTGAAACGCAAGCCATTACCAATGTAAGATTACAAATAACCTCTGAAAACTTCACAAAATTGGATGTTATTCTTCCAACACTTATTTCAAAAGCGCGATAATGGTCCATATTTGAAGATGTTTTTGTAATTTTAGGAATAGCAATCATAATAAACGAGCCAACAGATGTCGCTAATAAATAAACCAAGTTTGACATTTTTAATTTTTTGTTTTTTAAAAAACCACTTATAAAGCTCAGCACTGAAAATGTTACCACAACAACCGTTGTATTTTCACTAAAAAAGCAGGATGCTATACCAGTTACAGCGAGCATAAAAAAATATATACAATTAAGAAACAAATTTTCACTTTCTAAATTATCAAAGTATTTAAGCAATAACGCACTAAAGACTATTATTAGGCAAGGAAGAACATAATTAGTAAAAGAAGCAAAAAGATAATATGTTTCACTCATCATATTACTTGACGGAAATGCAATTAAAATTGCAACTGCAACAATAGTGTACTTATTATTACCAAAAACATATTTATTCACTAAGATAATCAACAATGTAATACCAGATGCAACTAACAAAAATGCATAATCAAACAAATGTGAGAATCCCATTCCCACAATATTTCCCAACAATCTTCCATTTCCATAATGCATTGCACTATTGAATACAGAAAAAATATTGGCTTGTGTATCTCTTGAAAATAAAAAAACATCACTTTGCGGTATCATAAAAAAATATGCTAAACAAAGAAATACAAACACAAAAAAGTATTCCATATATATAATAGTTTTATTGATATATATTTTTTTCATAAATTATCACCTATAATATTTTTATACAATAAAATTAACACAATTCTAAATTATTGTCAACAAACACAAAATCTAACTTTTAAGGAAAAGTTTTTCATTTTATTGCATATGTTTATTTTAGGAGTGATGGTCATGTTAACTGAACTTTTACAGACAATTCTTTCCAACCTTATGTACTTCACGCTGCATTTACAGAATGCAAATTCGTTTCCTAAGCCGCTGTCCGCAAAAAAAGAGCGCGAATGTTTTGAAAAAATGAAAAGCGGCGACACTGCCGCACGCACTCAGCTGATTGAACATAACCTGCGGCTTGTAGCACATGTTTCCAAAAAATACTATTCTATGACTGCAGACAGCGATGACCTTATTTCAATAGGTACAATAGGACTGATAAAAGCGATAAACACCTTTGACTACGAAAAAGGCGCACGCCTTGCAACCTACGCAGCGCACTGCATACAGAATGAAATACTGATGCATCTGCGAACGCTCAAAAAAACTGCGCAGGATATTTCAATGAATGAACCGATTGATTCCGACGGTGAAGGCAATCCCCTCACCTTCAGCGATGTAATTTATGAAGACGATACCATAGCTGACAATATAGACTTGAACGACAAAACAGTACAGCTTTACCAATACATAGAAGATCTTAAAAGCCCGATGGAAAAAGAAATTATAATCCTGCGCTACGGGCTGTACAACAAAAAGCCGCTGACGCAACGGGAGGTTGCACAGCGGCTGGGAATATCACGCTCTTATGTATCGCGCATTGAAACACGCGTACTTGAAAAGCTGCGTAAACGCTTTGAATAATATCAGAACATTGAATAAATTTTATTTATTCCTCTGTTGAGTGTACGAAGCACAGAAGTAAGCACATTTTCAACAGCTGACGGAGCTTCATCTTCAATTACACCTGCATCAACAAGTGCTTTTTCTAATACGGCATCCGCTGCATTCCATGCAGCCTGGTCAACTATCGTTTCATTGAGAAGAGCATTGATCTGAGCTATTGCAGATTCAACCGCGGCAACCTTTTCAGCGCCGATACCGCTCTTATCTGCTGCTTCCCATGCCTTCATGTTGTTGACTGCGTTATGGGTAAGTCTGCCTTCGTTGAACTGCGGATAAGCAGGATTTGAATAAACATCCTTCATATTATCGTCTGCCATAGCTCTGATTGCAAGACCGAGCGCAACATCATTCTGCGGAAGCTGCTCATGCGCCTGTGCCTTAAAGAACCATGTTGTACAGGGAAGAAGGCTTGTTGTTGCATCAACTACACCATCGGGTGAAAGGTGGTTGTGGTTCGGATTATTGCAGTATGTGCCTGCAACCTTGTAGCCTTCGCCGAGTGTTTCGCCGAGGTTAGCAAAGGTTGCACCCATTGCGGGCGATGCGGCATGAATAACGCGGTCTGCGTTGGTTGTTTTGTAATCCTTGCAAAGCGGGAAAAGAGGTACATCGTAGCAGGCAAGGTTGAAAATTTCACAGCCTGTATCGCGGAGTGCAAAGAGGTTTTCTTCAAAGTTTGCGCGTGCATTCATAAAGTATTCAACATCTGCAAGAATGCCTGCAAGGTCTTCGTTGCCATCAAGCCACATTTTTTTAGCTTCGGCATAGTAAGCATCAGGACACAGCGCCCATATCATTGTTGAACGGAGTGCGGCAACATCGACAAGACCGTTTGCAAGACCGGAAAGAGCAGACTTGAGTACATCGCCGGGTAAAATACGGAGCACCATATTGAGGAAGTATGCAAGCGGAGTTTCGCCCATGAGAGTAACTAAAAGGTCTTCGTAAAGAGTGTTGTCATCATAGAAAACGCTGAGGTTACCTGTAAGAAGGTCACCGATGATGTTTGAACCGTCAATAGCAGGAATAACGAAAACCATCTTGCGGATGAGTTCATAATCTTCAGGATAGGTTTCAAGGTAATTTACTGCGATTGTGCCGCCAAGGCTGATATGGCAGAGCTTAACCTGACCGTTTGGTGACTTGGGCAGAACAACATCGTGAATGTAATGATGAAGCTTTTCTGTTTCATACATTACATCGCCAAGTGAATCATAACCGAAATAGTAAACATCGTCTTCACCGACTATTTCGCTGAGCTCCTGAATGGGAAGGAAGCTGTAGTATTCGGCTTTTACTGCTTCAGGAAGCTCGCTCATGGGCATTTCATAGCAAGGTACAACAATATTATTCTTATATGTACCATCGTTGTTTCTTTCAACAAGGCTGAGTGCGTTGTATGTACCTTCGTACATAGCCTGTGTAAGGCCGATATCCTGCCTTGTTACAATTGAAGCGAGCATATTCGGCAACGCTCTTTTTACAAGCGGCATTACATCAATTTCAAGCGGCCAGCCTGTTACATAGCCTGTTTCATCAGGCACCCAATTGCCGTTTTCATCAACAAGGTAGGTATTGTTCTGACTCATGCCGTGAACAATAATTACCGGAGTTTCCGTATCGTAATCGGCAACATAGCCTGAACCGTTTGCAAAAGCAGTAACGGAAAGCACCATAGCCAGCACAAGAACAATGCTGATTATTCTTCTGAATTTCATAACTGTATTTCCCCTTTTTTAAGTAATAAAAAAATTTTACCAAATTAATACAAAAAACTCAATGCGATTATATCACAAGGTTTTAATGATTTTTTTGTTTAAATATACAAACAACAGTAAAAACAAACGGCAGAATTCACTCTGCCGTTAAAATTTATTTATATCCTATTGCCAATCCCAACAGCAGCAAACCGCTTGTGACAAGCAGGTTGAGTGCCTGGAATTTCCACGAAAACTTAATCCATTTGCCGTAGCTTACATCGGTAAGACCAAGGGCAATAAGCAATGCCGCATTTGTGGGATAGAAAACATTTGAAAATCCGTCGCCAAAGGCAAAGGCCATAATGCAAAGCTGTGCTTCAATTCCGAAAAGCTGTGCCATAGGTACAATAAGCGGAATAAGCAAAAATGCTTTTGCCGAGCCTGAACTGATGAAAAAATTCATTACAAGAACAATAAGATAAACAAAAAGAATTATCATCCATTTGGGCATACCGTTTGCCGTATCAACAGCCCAGTAAAGAATTGTATCAAGAATTTTTGCTTCCGTAAGGATATATTTTATTGAGCTTGCCATAAGAAGCATAAGAACAGCAGGAAGAATACCTACAACACCCTTGCCGAAATATTTACCTAAATCCTTGCCCTTCATGCCGGAAACCAATACCGCGGTAATGCCCGCAATCAGGAACATTACGGCAACGATAACCATTGTATAATCCTGCAAGGCGGTAATAAAGCCGGAGCTTAAAACAAGCAGCATACCAAAGCCCACAATTGAAGCAAAGCAGATAAGACCCTTATCCATTTTTTTATCGGGTGTAAAGGGAATTTTGCTTATTTCAGCAGAAGTGTTTACAGAAACCTTTTTGCCGTGCCTGAATGTAAATACAAAAAGCAGCGCATAAATTACAACAAAGCTTACAAGGCGCAGCCATATACCCGAAAACATAGGCAGACCTGCAAGGCTTTGCGCAACACCTACTGTAAAGGGGTTGCACACGCCAGAAGCAAAGCCGCAGCCGACTGCAAGCAAGCTCATAGCCATACCCGTCATAACGTCCCAACCAAGGCTTACCGAAAGGGAAACAACAATGGGTACAAGCGGAATACATTCTTCAAACGAGCCGATAAAGGCACCCATAGCCATAAAGAAAAACATTACCACAGCCATCAGCTTGTAGCGTGCGCCGCCGAAATGATAAACAATTTTATCCAGCATATATTTCATAAGCCCGTCCGCATCAAGGCTGTTGAAAACACCGCCGATAACGAACAGAAAAACGATAATAGCTATCATCATTCCGCCGCCTTCCGCACCAAGCACAAGCACGGGCGAAAGCAGCCACTTCCACAGTGGCAGACCGCCGTCAACATAGCTGAATCCACCCTCGGCATCAATTATCGTGTTGCCGGCAGCGTCAAGCGTACGGGCATATTCGCCGCCGGGGATAAAAAAGGTCAGAGCATATGTAAAAATCATCAGCGCCAGTATAACCGCAATTGCACCCGCAAAGGATTTTACGCTGACATTCAGCCCCTTCTTTTCGGTCTTTTGTACCGTTTGGTTAGACATATAATTCACCTTTACTTTTCAAATTACAGTTTATCTGATTGAATGCAGAACGCAGAGTGCAGAGTGCAGAACGAAGGGTCGCTTCGCTCCGAATTTATATAATGTTGGTTTAAAGCGATTATTACAATGGGTGAGGGCGTAGCCCTCCCACCGTTCTGCGTTCTGAACTCTGCACTTAAATAAACTGTAATTTGTTACTTTCACTTTATATTTCTGCATTATACAAAACTCTGCATAAAATTGCAATGTTAAATGTATATAAATTCCAACGCATATTGTCACACTATTTTCAAAAAATACATAACGGTGATGATTTTGAAGGATTATAATATTGAAACCAAGAAAGCAAAGCTATCTCACAATGAAATTGAAGAAGATTCTTTTGACATGGTGACAAAGTACGGAAGGTGCAATGTTCAGCCCACCAACGATACGGATAACACCTTTCCCGCAATAGCGCAGGGCTTGGCAAAAAAGCATAAAAGAGCAGAAAAATAAAGAAACGCAGGTGCTTCACAATGAAGTTGACCTGCGTTGTCTTATTCTAAATTCCATTCAAGAGAAGATGAAACAACATATGAATACTGCGGATTAATCAGACTTATCGGGTTTTCCGGTGAAAAATCTTCGCCATCTGCCCAGATAATCAAACCACTGTCAATATTGAGATAACAGCCGTTTATATCACAGAAGCAGCCCTTTTGCCAGCCGACAAAGCCAAAGCTTCTGACGCCCGTAAATCGCAGTTCAAGTTTTTTCTTAACCGCTTGACTGTCAAAAGAAACACACAGCACTTTATCGCTTTCTTCGCCGTCTTTCATTTTGCCGTTTTTGTCAACAAAAGAGCCTGTGGAATAATTTACACTGACAATACAGCCGTCGTGAAAGCCGCAGAATTCATTCATCAAAGAATCAATATCCGCCTGAGTTCCGACTTTCTTCCATTCGCTCATAATTATTCCTCTGCCTCTTTTCGGACAAGTGCACCGGAATGAACGGGAACATCACACTTAAAGCTGCATTTCATCATCGGGTGGGGTGCCACATCAATATGCTCACCCTTTTCATTCTGCAAATCCTCAACCTTAATTTTTAAAGGTTCACTGCCCGAAACCATAATTTCAAGTTCATCGCCTTCAAAAAATCTGTTGCGCTGGGTTACATAGGCTCTGCCGTTTTCGCAGCAATTAATTTCTGCCATAACATTCCAGTTGCGTTTATATGTGCCTTCGTAATAAATCTGTGCATCGTCCTTAGGGTCGCCGAAGAAGAAGCCTGTACAGTATTCTCTGTGGCTGACCTTACGGGTTTCGTCTATCATCCATTGCTCGGGCTTATAAGCATCGGTCGGGTTTTTCATGTAACCGTCAATAGCCGCTCTGTAGGCATTTGTTACAACAGCTGTGTAGTATGACGATTTAGCTCTGCCCTCAATTTTGAACGAGCTGATACCCGCCTTTACCATTTCGGGTATATGCTCAATCATACACATGTCGCGGGCATTCATGATATATGTACCGCTGTGGTCCTCCCCTATCGGCAGATAGAAGCCGGGACGCTTTTCTTCCATGATGGCATATTTCCAACGGCATGGCTGTGCACACTCACCCCTGTTGGAATCTCTGCCTAAAAAGTAATTTGAAAGCAGACATCTGCCTGAAAACGAAACGCACATTGCACCGTGTACAAAGCACTCAATTTCTAAATCACTTGGTGTTTTTGCTCTTATTTCAGCAATTTCTTCAATTGAAAGCTCGCGCGCAAGCACTACACGCTTTGCCCCCATATCATACAAGGCGTTGGCGGCAGCATGGTTGACTATACCTGTCTGGGTTGAAATATGAATTTCCATCTGCGGCGCTAACCTTTTAACAATTGAAAGCACACCCATATCGGAAATAATCATGGCATCAACCTTTGCTTCAACCGCACCTTCAATAATAGCGGGGAGCTTTTCCAAATCGCTGTTATGCGCAAGCACATTGCAGGTCTGATAAACCTTGATACCCTTGCCGTGGCAGAGTTCAACTGCGCTTTTAAGCTGCTCGGGATTGAAATTCTGTGGTGCGGCACGCATACCAAGGCTTGTTGAACCAAGATAAACGGCATCTGCACCGTACATTACAGCGGCTTCAAGGCGTTCCCTGTCACCCGCCGGTGATAAAAGTTCGGGTTTAAACATAATTAATTATCCTTTGTTATCTTTAAGAACCTGTGCCCAGTTGGCCTGGAACTGGTTGTAGGTAGAGGCAAGGTAAATTTTGCCCTTCTTATTGTGGCAGAAATAATAATAATTTGTATCATTCGGATTAAGTGCCGCTTCAATAGCGGAAACACCGGGGTTGCATATAGGACCTACGGGCAAGCCAAGGCGTGTGCTGTTGGTATCGTATCCATTGAGATATACGCTTGCCTTGCTGTCACCTAACGCATCTTTAAGGTAGGTGTTTACATAGTTCTTTGTCGAGTCACAGCCGAGTGTCGGGTAAGACGAACGGTTGTTAAGTCGGTTGTGAATAACGGAAGAAACATCAGCCATCTGCGATTTATCCGCAGCTTCTTTCTGAATAATTGAAGCAATGATAATAACTTCATCCATGGTAAGACCGAGTTCCTGCGCACGCTTTGCATAAACTTCATTCCACTTTGTTTCGTAGTTTGAAAGGAACTTGCGAATTACGCTGTTGGGGTTTTCGCCTATACCGTTCTGCTTTTCACTTATGAAGAAATCATAAGTATCGGGGAACAGATATCCTTCAAGATTAAAGCATCTGCCGCCGTCTGACGGAATGCCGCTGACAAAGGCATAATCAAACTCAACCGATTCAAGTGCCGAATAAAGGTATTCAGCCGGGCAGACATTGTTTTCATCAAGCTTTTTTATAATCTGCGGAATTGTCCAACCCTCGGGGAAGGAAAGACGGATTGTTTCATCGGAGGTCTGGTCCTCACGCATTTCGTTGAGCATACCTTCAACACCCATATTGGCGGTAAGATAATAAATACCGTTGATATAGGTTTTTTCATCAAAGTGTCTGAACTTTGTAAGAAGCTTACAGAACCATTCGTGCTTTACAAGGCCGACATCACCGAGCGAATCAATAATTTCTTTATAATCGGCATCCTTTTCAATTGAAACCTCAACCAATTCTGTACTTCTGTTCAGCGCAAGTATATCGTTTATACATGAAACACCGTACATCGAAAGAAGCACGGAAGCAAGCACAATAATTATTGCGGTAAGCATACGGCTCAGGTGTGCCACCTGCTTTGACTGCTTTTTGCGTTGCTGCGCACGCTGCTGTTTTTCAAGGCGGGTTCTTTCCTGACGCTCTGCCTCCTGTGCGCGGCGGTGTGCAATCTGTGCCTTACTGGGCTGACGCGCGGCAAAATAAATAGCTTTATCGCTGTTTTTCTGCTCCTGCGTTTTTTTAGGCTCCTCATAAGACGGTGCATTAAATTCTTCTTCATCAATATGAATTTTAAAATTCTTTACCGTTTCCTTACGGCTTACGGGAATATCAGCAAGTGTTTCAGCAGGCTTTCTTCCCGTTGATTTTGAAGAAATATAAACATCGCTTTCAGCTTTTACACTTTTCTTAACCGGTGCAGAACCTGAAACGGCACCCGACGGTCTGACCGGCTTGCGCTTTGCAGGCTCGGTAGATGCCGAAGGCTTTGCTACAGGAACATCTCTTTTTACAGGAATATCCCTTGTGCGCTTTTCTTCTTCCTTTTTGCGTTGGGCATCATGTTGAGCAAGCCACGCATCAAAATCGTCATCAAATTCAATTTCAAATTTCTTTTTGTCGTCCATATGTAACTCCTGTTTTCAACAAAAATAATTTTCCTTTTCAGTTACTATTATATCCACTTTTCTGTCAAATTTACCGTGCGGCAGGCTGTCTTTTACCCAATCCGAATACGCAAGCCCTATGCATGAACCGCGGTAGCCGGAAAGGAAGCGGTCATAGTATCCTTTTCCGTAGCCGAGGCGGTAGCCCTCCTTATCGTAAACAAGGGCGGGAACAATACACACGCTTGCTTCAAAATCGGTAAGCTTTTCGCACTTTTCAGGGTCAGGCTCCATAACACCGAAGGCACCGGAAACCAAATCTGAAAAACTGCGGATAATATAAAAATCCATATCCCTTGTATCGGGAATACAGCGCGGAACCGCAACAGTTTTACCGAGTGCCATGGCGCGTTCAATAATCAGCTTTGTGTCAATTTCAACAGGCTTTGAGCAGTACAGAAGCACCGTTTTAACCTCGCGAAATTTCCACAGGTTCATAACCTTGCTCTGTATTTTAAAATCCATGCGCTGTTTGTTTGACCTCGTAAGAGCCTTACGCCACTCAAGTGCCGCATTGCGCAGCGCTGTTTTAATCGGGCGGATATCCTTAACCTCATTAATCATTGTAAAGTGACTCCCAAAGCGCGTCCGCTTTTTCTTTGCCGATAAACTGCTCAGCTATAACTTTACCGAATTTAAGCGCAACACCGCAAGCCTTGGCGGTAACTATTTTACCGTCTGCAACAACGCTTTTATCCGAAACTGTTGCGCCGTAAAGGTATTCTTCAAAGCCGGGGAAGCAGATAGCTTCTTTACCGTTGAGCAAACCTTTTTTGCCGAGTATACTCGGCGCGGCACAGATAGCGCAGACATATTTATCATTTTCAACAGCGTAATCAATAAAGGCATTTACTTCTTCGCTTCTTTCAAGGTTGGTTGTACCGGGCATACCGCCGGGAAGCACAACCGCCTGAATATTTTCATCGGGCTGAATATTGCCTATTACGGTATCGCACACAACGGGAATTGAATGCGAGCCGCTGACAGTTTCGCCCGTAACGCCTACAGTTTTGACATCAAGTCCTGCACGGCGAAGAACATCAACCGTTGCAAGTGCCTCAACCTCTTCAAAGCCTTCAGCTAAAAAAACATAAATCATTACGCATTCTCCTTACCCGTCAAGTGTCAGACCAATATAAAAATTTTTGTGTGATACATCTTTATCAAGTGAAAGTGCCATACCGTATCGGTATTTTTCGTCGGCGGTTTTTACAGGAACTTTTATTTCATTTTCGCCATAAACAGAAAACAGCATACCGCTTTTTTCATAAATTGCTGCGCCGAATTTTTCACTTTCTGCTTTTATATATTCTTCATGCGCTTTATCCCAGACAAAGCACATGCTTTTATCAAGCTCAAATTCTTCATTAATACCCTGCCGTTTTGCATAAAAGCAGGTTTTGTAACCGAAGCGTAAATAATAATCAAAAAGCGACGGTTCAGCAGGCACTAAAACAATATATGCTCTGCCGTTTTGTACTGCATAGTTTTTTGCCTTTTCAAGCAGCTTTGCCATACAGCCCTTGCCACGCTCACTTTTAAATGTTGCGGCAGCAAAGAGATAATACGCGCTTTTACCGCAAAGCGTGCCGTCAATCAGAAACAGCATTGAGCATAGCTTTCCGTTTTCTTCATACGCAAGGCAGGTACATGACCCGTGTGTATCAAGAAAAAAGTTTATATACTCTGCGCTGTCGCCAAAGGCTTCATGCCACAGATCAACCGCCTGCAAGCGGATATTTTCGTTTTCAAACTTTACCAAAATCAATCACACTCAGCTGTAAATTTTTCAAGCCATATTTCGGGATAGTAGGATTGCTTTGCCTTGCGCAAACCAGGTGCGCCGGTATCCTCTTCCCTGTTTATGAGTTCATAATCTCCCTTGAGCCTTACCGCCATTTCGCGGTTAATTATGGGATATGCACCCTGTACGGTAGCATAAGCCTTTTCAAAATGAGTACAGAATATGCCGTCCTTGAGCTTTTCACCGAAGGAAAAAGCAACAATTTCGCCGCCTGCTTTAATCAGCCCGCCGTAAAAACCGAGGGCTTCATAATCAGCTATCGCGCTGTTGAGTGCGTTGTGTTCGGCAGAAATCGCAGACTCATCCTTATATTCGTTGAGCATAAGCCAGCGTTCATTCATTGAGGCACATTTGCCCAGATTTTCGGGTGTTATTTCTTCAAAAGCCCAATCGGGATTGTTGCGAATAAAGGCAGAAATATGGTTGCGCTTGCCATGGTATTTTTTACCCGAAAGCGTAGCCAGCTTTTCAGCGCTGTAGATATAATCAAAGCTTGAATCATCAGCCGAAAATTTGAACACACCCGGCATTGCAGCTTCGATTTTCTCTTTTTCCGCCGCAGAACAGCCGCCGATTACAACGCGGTTACCTTCGGCACGTGCATCGGCGATAACAAGCCTCAACATCTGGGCAAAATCGCCCTCACCTGTCGGACAGCAATAAACCGTGCCGTGCTGTGTAACATACTTTGCAACAAGCATATCACCGTGAAAAGCAAGTTTGGTTTTGTAAACATTCCGCCAGATGTAAAGAGTACCGAAACAGTATTCACAGCCCATGTTTTCCGTTGCATACAGAATTTTTTCTGCACGGGGCTTGTCCGCTAAAGTTATCGGATGAAATTCAAGCATAAATAAACTCCTGAGGTAATGAGGAAATTATTTTTTCAGATATTGTTTTAATGCTGAGCGGTTCGCCGTTTTCAGCGCAGGTTATAACCGTCCAGCCGAGCTTTTGCGCGGCATACATTGCAGCTTCGCGGCAACGGTGAAGATAGCCGACATCCGCTTCATGTACATCCTTCTGCGCACCTGTTTTTTCACTGCGCAAAGCCATAAGATGCTGTGAAATTTCAATAGGCATATCAAGGTAAACCACAAAATCGGGGCGCGGAATACCAAGCTTTGCATATTCAAAATCCTCAAGCCACTCAAGGTATTCGTCCCAGCTTTCGCGGGGCATTTTAACAAGCTGGTGATAAGCGTTTGAGGTGGTGTAGCGGTCTGCTAAAATGAGCTTGCCGCCGTTATAATCAGCCTGCCAATGCTGCTTGAAGCTTGCAAAGCGGTCCACAGCAAAAAACGCGGAAGCCGCAAATGCGCCGACATCTTCGGGCTTTTTGCCGAAAGCACCACCGAGATACATTCGCACAAGTGTGCTTGACTGGTCCTCATAATCGGGCAGCTTAATCTGCCTGTATGAACAGCCCGCACCCTGCAAATATTTTTTAAGCAGCTCAATCTGTGTGGATTTGCCGCTGCCGTCAAGACCTTCTACAACTATCATTCTGCCCATTTTTACGGTTATACAGCCCTGAAAGCTGCATCCTCCTTGAAATAATTTTTCAAAAAACAAACTTCACCTAATTATACAGATTGCATTATACCACAATATTCCATACAATTCAATTAAAATATTATTAATATTAAGTTAAAGCATAATTATGAATAGAGAACAATTCTTGACATTTCAGTTTATTTAATTTATCATGTTATTAATTGTACATATAATCTGACATAACGGAGGAAATTGCAAATGGATTTCAAGCCCGGTGTATATATTTTAGGTGTAAGCGACTGCAAGGAAAAAATGTGTGCCGCCGCAGGCAGAATTTCAACTCAGCCCGGCAACGCACTCGGCATATGGGAAAAATCGCAGGATGACGAAAAAAACGCAAATTTAATAGATAAGGTCACGCGTTCCGGCCACAACTCAACGGTTGAACATATTTTGTTCAACCTTGCTTTCAACGATGTTTCGGTTATTGTTGAACAGTTTATGATTGAGTTCAGGCTCGCATCGTTTACGGTTAAATCCCGCCGCTATGTCGATTTTTACGATGCAGGCTACTATGTGCCCGAATTCAAAGCGCAGGAAAACAAAGAAAAATACGAAAAGCACATTTCTTCGCTTTTCGAAACCTACAAGCTGCTGACTGATAACGAAATCCCAAAAGAGGATGCGCGCTTTGTTCTCCCATACTGCTTTTTGAGTAATTTTTTCTGCTCACTCAATGGCAGAGAGCTGCTGCATGTGCTGCACGCAATGCTCCACGGCAGAGGCAGCAACAGCCCCGAAATTTATGCGCTCGGCAAACAGCTGCTTGAACAGGCAAGAGAAATTGCCCCCGGTGTGCTTACAGGCTTTGAAGAACGCAAGCCGAAAAAGAATGACACCGTTGACCTTAGCTTTATAAACAAGACAGACAAAAAAGAAAAAGAGCTTGTTGAATACATAGGCGGCAGTAAAGAAGCGGCAAAAACAGTTGCAACCGCGGCTATGCTTGAAAATAACACTTTTTCGGCAGACGACATTAAATCAGCCGTTGAAAACGCTGAAACGAGGAAGAAAATCATTGACGCGGTGCTTAATTGCTCCCGCCCGAGGGCGCTTGAAAGCGTACAGTTCACCTTTGCGCTGAACAAGGTTTCTTTATCCACTCTCACCCACTTTGCCCGCCATCGAATTCACTCAATTCAGGTGCCGAGCCTTGACACGGTAGACAGAAAAGATTGGGTACTGCCCGAAAGCATAAAGGCAAAGCCCGAAATGCTCGCAGCATACAACAAGGCTTTTGAAACAAGTGTTGCACTTTATGAGGAACTCAAAGCAGCAGGCGAAAGCAATGCCCTGCCCTATCTGATTTTAAGCGGCAACACGCTGAGCATTGTTTCCACAATGAATGCAAGGGAACTGCTGCTGTTCATGAAGCTGCGCAGCTGCACAAGGGCGCAATGGGAAATTCAGATTTACGCAAACAAAATGCTCGAAATTCTCCGAAGCGAAGAACCCGAGCTTTTCGGCAAATACGGTCCGAGCTGCTATGCAGACGGCTTCTGCCCCGAAGGCAGACTCTCCTGCGGCAGAGCGGCAGAAATAAAAGCAAAATACAGCGTATAAAAATTTTAACGGCAGAGGCACAAAAACCTCTGCCGTTATTTTAATGTTCGTCGGTGACAAACAATGTAAAATTAAAAATTGAAAATGTAAAATTGCAGGAGGGCTTCGCCCTCACCCGATTTTTAGCAAAAACTAAACTCTATTATCTCATATTTATTATCTTTTATCTCTTATCTCGCATACTGCGTTGACTATCGTTCAGTTAATAGATAAGAAATAATAACTAATAGGTAATAATCATATATTTCGGAGCGAAGCGACCCTTAATTCATTTTACATTTTGCCTTTTACATTCATATCAAAGCTCCCCATCCTCAAAACGGGTTGTTTTAATGGTAAGTGTCAGAGCTATTTCAGCAAAACGTCGGCTGTCGATTGAAAAGCCGTCTTCAATCCACTTTTTGAATATGCCGATAAAGCCGTTAAAACAGAAATCAAAGCAATATTCATATTCGGGGTCGTCATACCCCTGGAAACTCTTGGGATATTTTGCAAGCACGGTACGAATAAGCCTGTTGACAAATGTATCGTCATCGGCATGAATAATCAGCACCCTGAAAAGCTCTTTATTCTCAACAACATAATCAAACACCGCTTCAATTTTATCAAGAAACTGCGGAATTGAATCAATCAGCGGTAAAGCATCGGGTTCGGGAATCTGCGCAAGAACCTCGTCCTCAATCTCTCGTCTTAACGCAATTACATCTTCATAATAGGCATAAAATGTAGAACGGTTTACATCGGCCGCAGTGCATACATCGGTTACCGTAACCTTTGAAATATGCTTTTCTGCACAAATTTCAACAAACGCTTCCTTTATCATTTTCTTTGTCATTCTTACTCTTCTGCTCTCTGCCATAATTTTCAACCTCTTTTCACCTCAAATTTACCGACAAACTGACAAAAAGTGTCGGCAATTCAGCTTTATCAAAAAAACTGACTGTTGAAATTCAAACACAGTGTTGATAAAATGATACCTAATGCGTGTTATTTTGTCAATAAGAAAAAAGGAGAATAATAGTGGCTAAAGCATATACAGAAAAAAGATTTTCAAATTTCAGAGAAATTGTAAACTACGCAGCTGAAACCTTCGGCGGCAACCTTGCTTTCAAGGTAAAGGTTGAAGAAGGCAAGTACCGCGAAATCAGGTACAAGGAGCTTAAAGACCTTTACTACCGCCTTTGCACCCATATGATTGAAAAGGGGCTTATGGGTAAAAGGATAGCAGTAACAGGTAACAACTGTTTTCAGTGGGCTATTTCCTACCTTTGCGCCGCTACAGTCGGTATTGTTGTTCCGATAGATAAGGAGCTTCAGGCACAAGATGTAAACGATTTTATAAACGCTGCCGAGTGTGACGCTGTGTTTACAGACTCTAAGCGCAACAAGGCAATAAAAGAAATTGCTGACAGAGATTTGTACCATGTTGATTTCGAACAGCTTGATTCAATTATCAGCGCTTCTTCAATTGACGCAAAAACAATTGACTCAATCACATACGAAAAAGACCAGATGAGCATACTCATCTTCACATCAGGCACTACAGGTAATTCAAAGGGTGTATGCCTTTCACAGTACAACATCTGTTCCAACATACACTCCACCTGCCGTATGTTCAGGGTAAATGAGGAAGACAGCACACTTTCAATCCTTCCCCTGCACCATACATACGAATGTACGCTTGACTTCATTCTCTTCCTTACAAGAGGCGCAAGCATCTGCTACTGTGACGGACTTACGAAGGTTCAGAAGAACATGGCCGAATACAGTCCTTCCATTCTTGTTGTTGTACCTGCACTGCTTAAAATTCTCAGCAAGCGCATAAAAGCAAAGCTTGCAAAGGATGCACCCGGAAAATACAAAACATATTTTGAAACAATGCCCATAGCCGATGCATTGCAGAAATGCCCCTGGATTATCCGCAAGGTTATTATTTCAAAGGTGAGACAGACTCTCGGCGGCAAGCTTCGCGTTTTCATTGTCGGTGCTGCTGAGCTTGATGTATCACTTATTGATGATTTTGCAGCCTTCGGTGTCCGCACACTTCAGGGCTACGGGCTTACAGAGTGCGCACCGCTTGTTGCCGGCAACGGCGATTTTCACTTCAATGCCGCTTCAACAGGTATTGCAATTCCCGATGTTCAGGTTAAAATACACAACCCCAACGATGAAGGTATAGGCGAAATCCTTGCAAAGGGCGACAACATCATGCTCGGCTACTTCAATGACCCCGAAGCAACCGCAGAAGTTCTTAAAGACGGTTGGTTCCACACGGGCGACCTCGGCTTTATGGACGAAAACGGTGACCTTTTCATCAAGGGCAGAATCAAAAATGTTATCGTTACCGAAAACGGTAAAAACATTTACCCCGAAGAGCTTGAAACAAGGCTTTCACAGTGTCCCGAAATCGGCGAAGCACTTGTATGCGCCGCAGAATCAGACGGCGTAACAACCGTTAAAGCAAAGATTTTCCCGAACATGGAATACCTGAAAGAAAAGTTCGGCGACAAAAAGCTGACTGAAGAAGAAATCAAATCCGCAGTTCAGAGCGCAATCAAGAGCGTAAACAGCAAAATCCCCAACTACAAGCATATTAAGATGGTTGAAGTTCTTTCAAACGCACTTGAAAAAACAACAACACAGAAAATCAAACGCTTCGGCAAGAATGTTAAATAAAGAATTAACGGCAGAGGTTTGTCACCTCTGCCGTTAATTCTTTATTGTAACTTTAATACGCTTTTAACAAGATTTAACAACACTTTAAATACCATCAAAACAAGATCATATATGCTATATGCCTGTACAATATCGTCAACTTGCTGATTGTTTTGCGAATAAATATCTATTATTTCAGGCTCTTGATACAAAGGTTCTGCATTTTGCTCAACAAGCCCTATATATTCTTTATATGCTGTGCTTTCGACCATATTAGTATTAGTATTTGTTTGATCAACTTCTTTGATTTTTAATCCGGCTAAACTTAACAACTCGACATCTTCTTCATTAACAACTCCGTCGTGATTACAGTCCGCTGCTTTGTATGCTGCTTTGCCGATATCATCTTCATTTAAAATGCCTGAAACAATTAAATTAACTATAAAAGCATCTTCGCCATCATACCAACCATCGCCATTGACATCACCGTAAATTAAAATGGTATAAGCATCATGAAACCAATCATACTTTTTGCGTATTTTGACAATCGTACCTGTTCCAAACCCATTTTTGGTATATATATATTCTTTACTATAAGAGCTGTCAACCATGGTTAAAATTTCCGAACAAGAACCCGGACGCAAACCATAAATATACTTATTAATATAGTCTATCTCTACAAAACTTTGCACTTCAAAATATAAAGCAGGTATTTCTTCTGTCTTTTCTATTCCGCAAGAACAAACAGAATGCAGTCTACCATAGGTTTTTTGTGTTGGTTTAACTATAACTTCATTTTTCCAAATATGCGGTTCGTTTTCATCATAGTTGTAATGAATTATTGCGTCGAAAAACACATGTTCACCGTAGCATTCAGGATCGTAATAATAATACACATCTTCAAATTGTTCTTCATTACCACAATAAAGTACATCTTTAGCATAAAATGCCATATTGTATATTCCTCTTGCATTTTCTTCGATAATAACAGTTTGTACAACAAGCTTTTCGCCCATATCATCTTCCGGCTCAAACAAATAATTACCTATAAATTTAATACTGGAAGGTATATATAACAATTCGAGCGTTGCACAACGGCCAAAAGGAGAGTCGGGAATATATGTTACCTTATCGCCCAGAATGAATTGCTTAAGTGCGCAGTTTTCAAATATCCTGTCCATGTCATCGCATCTAACTGCATTAAAATAAACATATCTGAGCGATGAACTGTCAGCAAAAGCATATAGTCCTATAGTTTTAACATTCTCCGAAACAGTTACATTTTTTAAACCACTACAATATCTGAAAGCGTGTTCTTTAACCGTTAATACTGTATCCGGTATTACATATTTATCCAACTTTTTATCTTCGGGAAACCTTATCAATTCTGTTTTATCCTTGTTAAAAAGCACTCCGTCTTCACTACTGTAATGCAAGTTACTTTCATCTACATTTATACTTTTTAGCAATGGCATATTTATAAAAGCATTATCGCAAATTTTTTCTACATTTTCGAAAATTGTAATGCTTTCAAGGTTTGAACAGTAGCTAAATGCATAACTTCCAATTTTGGTAATTTCTTTTGAAAGTACAACATTTTTAAGTTCACAACAATCATAAAAAGCAAATGAACCTACATTAGTAATTCCTTCTTCAAAAACAATTTCTGTTAATTCTTTTCTACTTTTTGTCCAAGGTTGATATTTTTGATAACTAGAAATAAGATAATCATAACGATCATTATATTCTGGCATTACACCCGTACCCACTGCAAAAACCATCTTTTCTATACTTTCACAACCTTCAAAAACAGTTGAACTTTTCACCATATAAGATACTGGCATGCGCAAATATTTTAAACCTTTACAACCGTAAAAACCGTAATTACCTATTGAATTAATATAAGGCATATCCACAGTTTCAATAGATGTACAGTTATAAAAAGCATAACTATCTATAGTAATTACCTTGGATATATCTAATGTTTTTAAGGATGAACAATTATAAAAAGCGTAAACACCTACGGAAGTTATGGCAGATATATTTATACTTTTTAAAGATGAGCAGTTATAGAATACATAAGAATTTATTTTTGTTAACTTTTCCAATGAACCTATATTATTAAGAGCATTACAGTTATAAAACGCTCCTGAACCTAAATAGATTAAGTTATCTTCAAAAAATAACTCAGTTAATGAATTACAATCTGCAAAGGCATAATCTCCAATATAGGAAATCTCCGGATTAATTTTTATATTTGTAAGGTTTTTACAACCGCGAAATGCATTACTACCTATTTTAAGAATATTAATACTACCGTTAATTATTTCTAGCGCTTCGCAAGCATTAAACATACCGTTTTCAATTGTATGCAGATTAGAACCAATAGTAACCTCACGCAGATTTGTACACTGCGAAAACATATCCGTACCTACAGTTTTCAAACTATTTGGTAATAAAGCACTTTCCAAACTTGTACAGCCATAAAAAACTAACGAACCCACACAATCTAATCTATCGCTTAATTTTATATATATTAAATTTCTGCACCCATAAAAGACCGAATTACCCAGGTTTACTACAGTATCGGGAAGCACTACACTTTCAATATCCGTTCGATTACGAAATACAATATTTCCAATACTTGTAACAGGAAAGCCACCTAAAGTTTCTGGTATAAAAACATCACCTGAAACAGAAAAATCAACTTCGGTAATAGTTGCCTGACCATTAGATACAATATAGGTATATCCACCATCTGTTTCTGCGTTTACATTAAAGCATAAAGCAAACATACCCAAAAACATTACTACAAGGATAAAGAAAAGTTTTTTTAATGTTTTCACGCTGTTCCCCCCTTTCTTATTACATTTTTATACTAACATATTACGCAATAAAAGTCTATAAAAAACGCTAAACAGTAATGATAAAACATTGGCCGTTTAGCGTCTATATTATTAGAATTTCAGTGCATATTTAAGTGCGTTGAAAAGGTTTTCAAAGAAAGTGATTATACCTGCAAGTGCTTTATCAAAAGCATTATCGTATACTGAGTACGGTTCATCAATCTGCTCGATGAATTCTCCGTCGATATACTCATAAAGCTCGGTTTCAATTGCGCCTGTTTTTTCGTCAAGTGTTACCGTACGCACGCCATAGGGACCCAATTTTGAAAACTGACAGCCATAGGTCATACCTAAAGTTACACCGTCCCAAACGCCGGTAAAGCCGCTTGTATGCCAATGGCCGTAAAATGCACCGACAACATTTTTGGCTTTATAAACCTTGAAATCTTCCGTTGTTTCACCGGGTGTAATAACGCCTTCCGCATGACCCATAGCTATTTCATCGTTCAGGCGATAAGCCTTTGTACCGCTGATTAATGCGCCTTCATCCCAGATTTTACATTCTTCGTAAAGGTTACCCATATCGTCAACAGGAATATGAGCAAACACAACACCGGGTACGCCGCCGTTATTATATGAATTAAACCATTTCAGCTGTTCTTCGCCAAAGCCCTTTCCGTTATCAAGCATCCAGATCCCAAAGGCAGGCTCATCATCAGAAGAATAAACGGGAACATAAAAATCAACCTTACCCGACAGCATATCACAGTATTCTGCGGTAATGCAACCGGGGTATTCGGCATAAATTTTCATCCAGTCTTCAAGCGTAACTTCGCTGCTGTAGTCATTATTGCCCTGCGTTACGGCATAGGGAATGCCCGATTTTTCAAGCGGAGCAAAAATCTGTGCAACAGCCTGTTTTGTGTTTTCAAGGGTAGCAGCATAATCGCCGTCAACGGTTACACCCTCTTTGAAAATCTCGCTGTCGGAAATATCGCCGGCACGCGAATTTTCAACAATATCGCCCGTTAAAACAATCAGGTCAGGATTAGTTGCTTCAATTGATTTTTCTATAAACTCAATCAATCCCTCTGCTATGCAGGCATCCTCCTGCGGGTCGGTAATCTGCAAAACGGTGAATTTTCCGTCTGCATCGAAAGAAAGCTTTGTCAGTTCTTCGCTTTCTTCTGCACTTGCGTTGAAAACAAAAAATGAACAGAGCATAAAAAGAACAAGCGATAAGGCAATAAGCTTTTTCATTTTTAATTTCTCCTTGTTATCGATTCGAAAAATCCCCGACTTTTTGCCGGGGAAAATTGTAAATTATTTTGTAAGAAGTGATGCTGCGTCCTTATCAAGGTAAACAACAACATCATCATGATTCTGCAGAATTGATGCGGGAAGCTGAGGAGTAACCTCGCCCTCGACCATGCCCTTTATTGCCTGTGCCTTACCTGCACCTGTAGCAACAAGAACAATTTTCTTTGAGCGCATGATTGAGCCGATACCCATAGTCATGGCGTAGCGCGGCATCGGAGCATCGTCAAAATAGATTGAGTTTGCGTTGATTGTGCTTTCGGAAAGAGTTACGCGGAAAGCTTCGTCAGTAAATGCGTCAGCAGGTTCGTTGAACGCGATGTGGCCGTTGTGACCGATACCGAGCAGCTGTACATCAATACCGCCCTTTGCCTTTATTGCTTCTGCATAGCGCTTGCTTTCAGCATCATAATCGGTTACGTTACCGTCAAGGAAGCCGACGTTTGCAGGGTCAATATCAACATGGCTGAAAAGGTTCTGGAACATAAATGTGTAATAGCTGTTCTTGTTATCCTTGGGAAGGTCACAGTATTCATCAAGGTTGAATGTGCTTACATCCTTGAAGCTGACCTTGCCTTCCTTATAAGCATTTACTATGTAATTATAGGTCGGAACAGGTGTTGCACCCGTTGCAAGACCAAGAACACAGGAAGGGTTTTCGTTGACAAAATCAACATAGAACTGACCGAGCTGTTCGCCGATCTGTGCGGCATTTTCAAGTACGATAATTTTCATTTTTTATTTTCCTTTCTGTTTAAATACAATATCGTTATATATTTCTTCAAGCTCAATTTTCACCTTTTCGCTTGAATATTTCTGCGCTCTTTCAAAGGCTTTTTCGCCCATTGCAAGGCGCAGTTCTTTACTTTTATAAAGCTTTTCAAAAGCCGATGCGCATTCCTGCGGATTATCCCAAGGCACGAAAAAGCCGCTCTCGTTTTCGGCAACCAGTTCGTTATGCCCTCTGTTGTGCGTAACAACCGCTGCCCTGTGGCTGAACATACCTTCAATTATATTTACACCCAAGCCTTCACGGTAGCTGGCAGATGCCACAAAATCGCAGATCTTAAGCAACTTATCCACATCGGTACGGTAGCCGAGCAGATGCGCCGAATTTTCAACACCGAGCTGATTTACAAGAGCTTTCAGTTCAGCTTCGCTTTCACCTGTACCCGCAAAAAGAATCTTAAATTCAGGGCATACTTCTTTAAGATAGCTCAAAGAATTGATTAACAGCTTCTGATTTTTATTGGCATTAAGTTCACCGGTACAAAGGCAAAGCACATCATTTTCGCTGTAACCGTATTCTTTTCTTAACTTGTTTTTAGTCTGTTCGTCTGTATCGGTAAACCTTTGTGCGTTTACGCCAACACCGTGAATACGGCGGACAGTTTTACAGAGCTTCAGCCGTTTTGCACGCGCTTCATCCTCATCACATATGGTTATAAGGCAATCGGTAAAAAGCGAGCCGCAGACCTTTTCAATAGGATAAAAAATCAGCCAGTTGAGCTTTGAAGCACCCTGGTAAAAGTGAAAACCGTGCGCAGTATAAATAACTTTTGTGCCTTTTTTTCTTGCCTTCCGTGCGGCAAGTCGGGTCAATATACCGACAACAGGGGTATTGCAATGTATAACATCGTATTCGCCGCTGTCAATCAGCTTTTTGAGCTGTTTGTATGCCGCAAGGTTCTTTGAACTTAAAGGTGAACGGGCAAAATCAATATCGTAAAATTCATCTGTTCTTTGTGTCAGCCGCTCAAGCGGTTCGTTTGCCGACATATCCTTTGCGGCTATATGTACCTCGTAACTGTTTTCGTGAAGCAGGTCAATCAGCGGGAAATGAAACGAAGTAAAATGATTGTGAACTGATGCAGTTAACAATGCTTTTTTCATTTTGCCGCCTCCTGTTTAGTGCCTGTAAATGCTTCCATGGTGGCGGAGGTTTCACTGCTGATACCTTCGCGTTTGAGTACATTCAGAACGGTTCTGAAAAGTATTTTGATATCCAGCCAGGGGCTGAGCGTTTCAACATACTTTACATCCCATTCAAATTTTTCTTCCCATGTTATAAGGTTTCTGCCGTTTACCTGTGCGAGCCCCGTAAGCCCCGGGCGCACATTGTGCCGCATGGACTGACGCGCATTGTACAGCGGCAGATATTTTACAAGCAGCGGTCTCGGACCGACAAAGCTCATATCGCCTTTTAAAATATTATACAATTCCGGTAGCTCGTCAAGCGAAAGGCTGCGCATAAGCTTGCCGAATTTTGTAAGCCTGACTTCATCAGGCATCAGTTCGCCGTTTGCATCGCGTTCATCCGTCATAGTGCGGAATTTATAAAGCGTAAAGATTTCGCCGTTTCTGCCGGGACGCTCCTGTTTGAATATCACAGGGCTGCCGAGCTTTGTTTTTACAAGCAGAGCAACCAAACCCAACGGAATTGCAAGCACAACAAGTGCCGCCAACGCCAACAGGAAATCAGCCGCTCTCTTGATAATTTTATCATAAAATGTTCTCAAATAATCCGCTCCGTTTTTATTTTTTTCGGGGTCAGTTATTTCCAAAGGTTTTTAATAACGGCTATTACTTTGCCGATTTCTTCATTCGTCATTTTAGTATCGGACGGCAGGCAAACACCGCTGTTAAAAATATTTTCGGCAACATTATTCTCACCGATATAATCACAGCCAGCAAATACGGGCTGAAGGTGAAGCGGTTTCCAAATCGGACGCGCTTCTATATTTTCCTTTTCAAGTGAAAGCAGTATATCAAGCGGCTGTACCTTATCACCGCTCAATGTAAGGCAGGAAAGCCAGCAGTTGGAATCGCAGAAGTCTGCAACAGGCATCATATGTATGTCTTTAATATCTGCAAAGGCTTCACTGTATTTTTTGTAAATTGCCTTTTTCTGTGCAACGCGTTTATCAAGAACTTTCAGCTGACCTCTGCCTATACCTGCAACAACGTTGCTCATACGGTAGTTGTAACCTATTTCGCTGTGCTGGTAGTGGCGGGCAGGGTCGCGGCTCTGCGTAGCCCAGAAGCGTGCTTTTTTGATTCTTTCCTCAGCTTTTGCGTCATCTGCAATATTACAAACAAGTGCGCCGCCGCCGGAAGTAGTAATAATCTTATTGCCATTAAAGCTGAAAATGCCGTAATCGCCGAAAGTGCCTGTCATTTTACCCTTGTAGGTAGTACCGAGGCTTTCTGCAGCATCTTCAATAAGCACTGCGTTATGCTCACGGCAGATGCGCATAATTTCGTCCATATCCGCACAAAGTCCGTAAAGGTGTGCTACAATTACAAACTTTGTGTCAGGATATTTTTCAAAAGCTTTTTCAAGCATTTCCGGTGACATATTCCATGTTTTTTCATCGCAATCAATAAATACAGGAATTGCATTTTCGTATGTTACCGGGTTGACCGTTGCAGAAAAGGTAAGAGTGGGACAAAAAACTCTGTCACCTGCTTTAACTCCTGCTGCTTTGAGCGCAAGGTGTATTGCGGCTGTACCTGCACTTAATGCCGCGGCATATTTAGCACCCGTGTACTCGCAAAGCTCTTTTTCAAATCCATCGACATTCTGACCCAACGGAGCTATCCAGTTGGTATCAAAAGCGAGCTTTATGTATTCCATTTCGTATCCTTCATCACTCATATGAGGCGATGAAAGGAAGATTCTTTTATTTTCACTCATCAGTCAAGCACAACCTCATGTCCCGTACGGGCAGATTCATAAACAGCATCAAGAATTTTCATCATTTCAACACCATCCTCAGCGGGAGCAAGACATTCTGCCCTGCCGAGAATTGCATCAACATAGTTATCAATTTCCTTCTGGAAAAGGCCGTCGAAGCTCAATGCAGTATCCTGAGCAAAACCGATATTTACCATGCGGTTATTAAGCTCTGTGAAGATTTCAACATTGGGGTCAAGCTTTGCGCCTGCCTTTGTACCAAACAGCTCAATATTGCCTTCATCCCTTTTGATGTTAAGGCTGAATGCCGCTTCAACACTTAAAACCGCGCCGTTATCAAAACGGATAAGGGCAGAAGCTAAATCTTCAACATCGCAGATATCTTCAACGCCTGTGCTTGCTGCCTTCCATGCCTTACCGCCGTAAACATTCGGGCGGTTGAAAAGCTTTTGGAATGTAACACCATAAACCGAAACAGGCTTCGGATTGCCGAAAATAAAGCGTACAAGGTCAATAACATGAACGCCAAGGTCAATCAGCGGACCGCCGCCTGAACGGGATTTATCGCCAAACCAGCCGCCGGGATTGCCGTTACGGCGAAGATATGTAGCCTTTGCATAATAAAGCTCGCCGAATGTACCTGCGTCAACATTTTCGCGGATAACCTCGCAATCGTTGCCGTGACGGCGGACAAAGCCAATCATAAGCAGCTTGTTGTTGCGTTTTGCAGCTTCCATCATCTGCTTTGCTTCCTCAGCATTCATAGCCATTGGCTTTTCGCAGATAACATGTTTGCCTGCATTGAGTGCGGCAATGGTACACTCCGCATGAGCGCTGTTCCATGTACAGACACTTACTGCATCAATTTCGGGGAGTGCTCTGAGCATTTCGTCCTTATCCGTAAAAGTCCTTTCAAGCGGAACACCGTACTGCTCCGCCATCATTTTAACGCGTTCAGCGTTGATATCGCAAAAAGCATAAAGCTCGGTATCGGGATTGTTTATATATCCTCTGATATGTTCGTTACTGATACCACCTGTACCGATAACAGCCATTTTAAGTTTTGCCATGTATATAACCCCTTTTTAATTCAATTTACACATAACCGATTTTATTTTACAATCTTTGCGAACAAATTTCAATAGCTTTTATAGATATATTTATAAAAATAAAGCCGCCGTTTATAAAAACAGCAGCTTTATTTGTTTAAGTCTATAAATTATTTACAATATTCTTCAAGTGCCGAACAATCCAGTTCGGGGTAATTCTTTGCAAATTCAAGCAACAGCTTTGCCGCGGCAAGTGTGCCGCCGACAGTTCTGCTTTCAAAGTTTACGGGAATTACGGGGTCATGAACGCTCAAACGCGCAAGCAGCCAGCCATTTCCGCTTTCTGAATCAGCATTGATGCGAACGCCTTCATAAGTGTTCGGCACAACGCTCCAATACTCACTGTTGTCTGCAAATTCGCGCAACTCTTCAATGAACTTTTCACCGTAGCTGCGAAAATCATCAACCTTTATTTTAAGGCGGATTTCCTTTTCTTCTGCGGCTTCTTCAAGTGAAGCAAAAAGGCTTTCAAGCGTTTTGCCCTGCTTTTTAAGCTCAACAAGCTTTATAACTATTCTTGCCGCAAGGTATGCACCGTCATCAAGATAATAATTATCCCTGAACGCGGCATGACCCGAGGTTTCAATTGCAAGCGGACAGTTTATGCGTAAGTTGTTAAGCTCAATTTGCTTATCAATTACATTTTTATATCCTCTCTTAAAAGGCAGAATTATACCGTCGAGAGTATTATTGATAAAATTAATCAAGCCGTCGGAAACAATGCTGTCGGTAACAACCGTACCGCCATCATTACCCTCTAAAGCAATTGCCGCAGCAAGGGCTACAAGGCGGTTGCGGGCGATTTCCTTACCGCTTGAATCAACGCAGGCAGCGCGGTCAACATCGGTATCAAAAATCAGACCAAGGTCGGATTTACTCTCAACAACCGCTTCGGATACTGCCTGCATCGCCTGCTTGTTTTCGGGGTTGGGAATATGGTTGGGGAACATTCCGTCAGGATTTAAAAATCTGCTGCCCGAAACATCCGCGCCCAAGGGTGCAAGCACCTGATTTGCATAAAAGCCACCGACGCCGTTACCCGCATCAACGGCTATTTTAAGCCCTTTGAGCGGTGTTTTTTCGCCTGTTCCTTTTATAATAATTTCACGCAGAATCTCAGCATAACGCGGCATAAAATCAACCGCTTCTACTCTGCCCTTTTCACATTCGGGGAACTGTGCATTTTCTGCATTTTTCAATATTTCGGTGAGCTGTTTGCCGTCTATTCCGCTTTTATTCACAAAGAATTTAAGTCCGTTTTTATCCCACGGGTGGTGGCTTGCGGTAAGCTGAATCGCAGCATCACAGCCAAGCTCAACATTAGTCATAAACATTGCAGGTGTTGAAGAAAGGCCGCAATCAATAACGCTGACACCCAAATCAACAAGTGCATTTATTACGGCATTTTTAAGTCTGCCGGCAGATACGCGGCAATCGTGGCCGACCGCTATTTTAAGAGTTTTTTTATTGAGAAATTTTACAAAGCCGCAGGTTATATTGCGCACAGCCTCATCGGAAAGAAATGGGATTATACCGTCGCTTTCCCCTACTGCTATACCTCGCACATCCGTACCGCTTTTGAATTTAAGCATATCCTGCATTTTAATACGCCTTCTTTATTTTGTAAGTTTTATTGTGTAAAGCCAGTTGCTGTCAAGGCTGTCGGGGTTAATTGCAGGGAACACAATTTCCGCCTTGCCTTCGTTATTTTTAACCTCAAGCACAGCATCGCAACCAAGCAAAGCCGCTTTAAGGTCAGCTGAATATTCAACCTGTTCGAGCACCTGTGAACCGAAAGGAAAACGGTTGATTATTGCATAAACCGTATCGCCCTTCTTTGTGTAGTATACGCCGGGCTGAAGCTTTTTAGTATAAATGCGTGTGCCGTAAATTGCTTCACCGTTTACGCGCAGCCAATCACCCATCTGAAGCAGACGCTCCTCCATAATAACTGGAATTGTACCGTCAGCATCCGGACCGATATTCAGCAGGAAGTTGCCGCCCTTTGAAACAAGGTCGCAAAGGGTTTCAAGCAATTCTTTTGCCGAAAGATAATCTTCGCACTGCTCCTCCTTGTTTATACCGAAAGAACGGCCTATACCTCGGCATTCTTCAAAGGGTCTGTCAAGCTCAACATCTTCAATTCGTCTTTCTGTACCGAGATAAACATCGATAATGCCATATTCTGTTGTAAAGTTACCGCCGAGCTTACCGCGTGTTTCCTTACCCCAGCGATCATTGGGAACGATAAAATCCTTAACGCTTGATTCGTTATAAAGCCACTGCAGGAATTCGGTTGAATGCCACACAGAGCTTTCGTGTGACCATTCACCATCGGTAAACAGAGTATTGGGCTGATACTTTTCAATAAGTTCTTTCAGCATGGGGTGAAGGTGTTCGAGCGCATATTTTTCGGGGTCTTCAAGGTAATAGGGATGCCACCATTCGTAAACGGAATGGTAAACGCCGAAGCGTACACCCGTACCCTCCATTGCGTTTTTAAGCTCCATAAGAAAATCACGCTTGGGTGCGCACTCAACAGAGTTAAGCCCCGGTGCATACTCTGTTTCGTAAAGGCAGTAACCATCATGATGCTTTGAAACAAAGTTTATGTACTTTGCACCTGCGCGTTTAAACAGATCTGCCCATTTATTTGCATCAAAACGGCAGCCGGTAAAATCATTTATAAAATCAAAATAAGGTCTTGAATTGTAGTGTTCTTTATGGAAAGCCTTATATTTTTCCTGCACCGGTGTTTCACAGTTTTCCATATTGCAGGAAAAGCCGTACCACTCTGCATAATCGCCTTTTGGTGCATATGCAGGTACGGAATAAAGACCCCAGTGAATAAAAATACCGAACTTTGCATCGGCAAACCATTCAGGTACGGGGCGCGAATTGAGAGATTCCCAGTTGTTTTCGTAGGTCATAGGTTACACTCCGTTTTTGTTTTTTCTTTAATATAACACAAAAGACTCTCCGTTTAAAGAGAGTCTTTTAAAAAATTTTAAGTTACTGATTATGAAAGACCGCCGATAAGGTTGCCGATAACAGCAAGAAGGTCTGTAGTGCTGATGTAGTTGATGAAGGAATCGTAAAGCTGTTCAATCGGACCGAACCAGCTTACCCATTCTTCCATAAGGGCAGGAATGCTGTGAACACCTTCAAATGCGCCCTTGAAGCCGAAAAGCTGAAGAATAGCGGTAACAAAGCCGTTAAAATCAGACATATCGAAATTTTTAAATGCATCAAGGTAAGAAGAAAGGCTGTTCATAAGATCTTCTGTTGCGCTGCTTGCTGCAAAGGATGTAATGCTTGCGGCACCCATAAGAATAGCTGCACAGAGAACAACGGAAATAATTTTCTTGAATGACTTCTTCATTTTTGTTTTCTCCTTTTTAAATAAATTTTTACAATAGCTATTGCAATGTAGGGTAATTATAGCATCTGCGGAAGATATTGTCAACACCTACGCTGATTTTCAGTTCATAATTTATTCATACTTGAATTGCTGTTTCTAATCTGCATACGAGCATCAATCATACCTGCAAGCGCTTTTTTCGCACCAAACAGCGGATAAAATGTAAGCCTGAAATTGAGCAGCTTAAAGCATTTCGAATCAAGCGCGGCCGTTTTGAAAATAAAGGCGGAAAAAGTATGCTTGATATCAAAACAGCAAAGCCTTTTTGCCGTAAAAACGGAACAAAGCGAAGCTACGGTAAAAAACGCGCCAAGCCCAAGCAGCAGCGAACAGCCCGCAATACAAATAAGCCACTTCGTCCGCGTCATTTCAAACCCGGCAAGTTCGAAGCAATAAACACAAACCGCAACCGGAAAAGCCAGAAATAAAACAGCCCGCAATACACAGCGCACACGCGAAAAAACATTCAGCTTTACCGCAAGCAAAAAATCCGCCAAAGAGAATTCAATCAACAGCGTCGACAGCTTCTTTTTGTGCTTACCCATACTGCAAAACAGCCAACGGTCACGCAGCAGATGAAAGCTGACCGTTAAAAAGTAAAGCGAAATTGAAGAAACAGCAAAAACAGCAGACAACGCCAAGCCGTATTCACCCCTTTCAAACACAGCAGCATTATATACCCCTGCACCCCACAAAGCCACCTGCAATAAAAACAGCAGCTTAGGGAAAATCACAACAAATTTTGCCGTGCGTTTTTTACCCAAAAGCAAATGCCCGACCTTCAGCCTCAGTTTTTCATAATTCATTTTAATCCCGCCGTTTTTTTATTTAGTATTGACCGGATTGGCAAGAATTATCTGCAAGTACAACAAAGTAAAAAAGACAATTTGTGAATTCCCATGCTGTGTCTGTATTAGAAAAGGCACTGTCATTCTGAGCGTTAGCGAAAAATCTTAAAGGTGTAGAAGATACAGATAAAAGATTCTTCACTGCGTTCAGAATGACATTTTTGTAATCGGGTGCGGGTGTCCCGCCATCAATTTTACATTTTTAACTTTCAATTTCACATTTTAAAAAGCCACCGTTTTGGTGGCTTTTGTTGTTTAAACTTCAATTGTAAAATCGGTTGTAGTCCAGGTATAGCCGTATTTTGTACGCAAGCCGATTGTGCCGGGCTTGGTTATTTTACGCACTACGGTCCAATAGCGTAAGCCGTCCTCGCCGATGTAGCTGTTGCTTTGTGTATAGGTCAGCGTATTGCCGGACTGGGTTATGAGCTGAACCTTTGCAACCTGCGGGTCGGTTACAACCGTGAATGTGGTGAGATTACCCACCTTTTCGCTTGTGAAGCTGCGGCATTTCGGGGTGTCGAAAACTATTTCAAATTCAATGCCGTTTTTGTTCCAAACCTTGCCGTATTTTGTGGCAAGTGTGTATTTACCCTTGTTCAGTGATACGGCAAGAATCCATG
>JAFQBE010000003.1 GCA_017416765.1 Clostridia bacterium | reverse complement strand
TTAAATCAAGATTATCGCATAAACTCTTCATATAGATTTTAGACTGCTCAATGTCCCAATCTCCATATAAGATTATTTCGTTTCCCATAATAATTCTCCTTCAATATCATATCCTACAATAATTGAGTATTATTGTAAGATAGTTAGTAACTCTCCTCGAAATTTTGTTAAAATGATTTTGCGAACACATTTTCAAAATTTCGAGGAGTGATCAAATGAAAAGTATAAAAACAGTAAGTGATGATTTTATACAAGTCATCCAATCTACAAAAAATTTATCCGATAAAACGATAACGGCGTACCGTTCGGATTTAAAAGATTTTCAGGCATTTCTTCAAGACAATGCGCTCGACGAAACGGTGATCCTGAAATATGTGCAAGTGTTATCAAAAGAGCGAGGTCTCAAAGACAACACAATTTGCCGAAAGCTAATTACACTGAAAATGTTTTTCAGTTTTCTTTATGAGCAAGGTTATACTGATGTAAACTACTATCAGAATCACCATTTCCGTTATAAGAAAGAACGAAGCTTGCCCAAAACGTTGGCAATTAAAGAAACATCAAAGCTGATCACATATTTAAGCAACTGTGCCGAAAAGGAAACAACGGGTTTTGATTCTTGGAAGAATTCTCGCAACCTTGCATTAATTGATGTATTAATCAGTACTGGCATAAGAATTGCCGAAGCTTCAAATATTTCGCTTAGTGATGTTATTTACTCTGAACGGACAATTCTCATTCACGGCAAGGGACGAAAACAAAGGCTTATTTACATATCCTGTAACGACACTTGGAGCAATCTTACCCGATGGCTGAAAATCCGCAAAAGCAGATCGACCAATACGGATAAGATATTTGTAAATCGCTTTGGTGAACAACTAAGTATTCACGGTATTGAATACATCTATAATTCTACGAAAAGAGCTTGCGGAATTAACGAAAAATCGACACCGCACTACTTGCGGCATACATTTGCTACAAATCTTCTTGCAAACGGTGCCGATTTGCGTTCTGTTCAAGAAATTCTCGGACACAGTAGTGTTGCCACAACAGAGATATACACCGAGGTAACAACCAAGAGAAAGAAGCAAGTGCTTAATAAATATAACTATAGAAATAAACTGTAATTATATATAGGTACATATATGTTAAAACTATCGCAAAATGGGAAGTAATTCAACCTACACTGCAAAAATGCTCCATATTTCGACAAAAACGTTTATTTTTCAAACTCCGCTACAGCCTTCCTAAACGCACCTATCTTCCTCGACGAAGTATAAACCAGCTCTTCCTTATCACCGTATCTTACCTTAACGAAATCCCTTGTCACTTCCGACACATAATTCAGATTGACTATGTAACTGTAATGGGGTTGGGCGAAGGAGTTTTCGTCGAGGACGGTTTTCCAATGCTCTATGGGGTGGTAGGTTTCGAGTTTTCTGTCCGTCAGGTACATCACGGACTTTCTGTCCTCAATGGCAATGTACACAATATCGTGAGGATAAACTATGCAAATGTCCTTGCCGCAGGTGGTCACCGGAATGCCGGGAAAAAGGTCGCAGTTTCCGCTGTCGCTTACGGGTACAAACAAGCCTTCGCAGCCGTAATATGTAATCGGGATGCACGCCAGATCGTTGTTTGACAGCAGCTCCGTTATTTCCTCTTTGGTTTTTGGTTGTCCGATTTTTTTCACTTCCATAGTTACTTTTCCTTAAAATAAAATTTGTCTTATATAGGTAAAGTGTTGTAAAACGGAAAAAGTAACACCATTTTTCAAAAAAAGTATCGAACTTTGTCGAAATGTACAATTAAGAGAACCTTAAGTTTATGCACTATAACAAAAAATCCCCGTTGGGAAAGCAGTAAGTCTGCTATCCTAACGGGATATTTGTTTCTGATGATTTGAATTACATCTTTTCTTTTAATTTTTCCATAACTCATTTCTAAATTACAGATGAATTCTTATCTGTTAATCCATTAAGACAAAAATCATACCCACCGAAAATACTTTTAGTTTTGAGTATTATATCTAAATTGCTTCTGTTAATCACAATCACTACTCCTTGGTCAGCAATATTTCATTGAATAAAAAACCAAATGTATATTGTTATACTGTTTTTCATCAATTATGTTCAAACTTTTTAAAAAATCCGATTCCAAGAACTGCAGCAAACAAGCTTGCAAGGGTGTAGGATAGCCAGATACCCTCAATTTCCCCAAATTTAGGTAGAATCAAAATCAATGGTATTGCAAAAATTAGTGTTGCAGAAAACATCACGAATGCACTTCCTTTTTTGCCTGCTGACTGATAAAATGCACCCGTAATCATAGGAACAGATGCGAATAAAAGAGAAAAGGATATTATTCTTATTCCCTTTGATGCAAGGATGATTATTTCTTTGGTGTCCGTAAAAATCCCTATAAGTAATTCAGGCACAGATTGCACTAATATTATCGCTAAAAGGGAATATATAATACTCAGCTTTATGCAAAAAATGACGGAGTGCTTTACTCTGTCATATTTTTTTGCTCCGAGATTGTAGCCTGCAACTGGCACAAGCGCTGAGGAAAATGCAGTCAGAGGTGCAAGACCGAAGGTGATAATTTTGCTAACATATGCAAAAGCTGTTACGCCCATTTCTCCACTTACTTTTGCAAGAACATTGTTGAAAATAGCTGACATTACAGACAATGAACCTGACTGAATAAGCGACGGGAGACCTATACCGATAATCTCTATTGCAGTTTTTTTGTCAGGGTGTACACCCTTGAATTTCTGTGCTGTGAATCGCGTAAAAAACAGCATACTCATTAGGAACGATGTAAACTGACAAATTATCGTTGCAAGTGCAGAGCCTTTTACACCCATATCAAGCACTAAAATGAAAACAGCGTCAAGAATTATATTGATTGAAATGGGTATTATCCATATGAGCATTCCGTAAAGCATTTTACCCTCTGCCCGTATAATTGATGAAAATCCTGTTGAAAATACATTGCCTAAAAGAATTATTGTAAAATATTCTTTTGCATATATTTCAAGTTCACCCGTACAGCCGAGAGCCTTCAGTAACGGATTCATAAAAGCAAAGCCGAGAAGAGTTGTGATAATAGCCGTTACATAAAAAATCAGCATTGCGTTGAAGGTCACATTTCCCGCTTCACCGTTTTCACCTTCGCCGAGCTTTCTTGATACTATGGCAGATGCACCGCTTCCGACGGTGGTTGCAATTGCACCCTGTAAAATCGTAAAGGGCAGTATAAGAGAAACGCCGCCCATTGCGTTGTCACCCACAGCATGGCTGATAAACAGCGTGTCGGTAAGTGTATATACAGAGTTGAAAACAAGACCTGCAAGTACCGTTGTTGAAAAGCTTAAAATCAGCTTTGGAATTTTCTGCGTACCAAGCTTTGCATTTTCGCCGTTCATTTGTTAAACACCCTGAAAGCGGAGTTGTATAAGAATGCACAAGCCACAATGTTTCTCCACCAACCAAAATGATGGGGAGTGTAGCGGTAATATTTTTCCGTTTCCATAATAAGAGCCATAAGTGCTTGTCCCATTGCATAGCGGAGCTTTATTCCATCGTCAACCGTTATTTTCTTTTCAGCAACTGAGTTGTAGTATTCAAGAGTTCTTGTTTTCTTCTCCATAGGATGCATCAAATCAAAATGAACAAAATCGAGAATTTTATCGCCCCACAATCCTCTTTCAAGGTCAACAATCCAATATTTGCTCTTTGGATTCTCTTTGTCATACATTATGTTGCCGGGGTGCAAGTCGAAGTTGACCATAACGCATTCAACATCAGTGAAAACATCTCTATATTTTCCAAGAACTTTCAGCAGCTTTTCGCCGTTTTTGCATTTACGGTTCTTTTTTGAACAATCTGAAACAAGGCTAGTAATAATGTGTTTTAATGCATCATACCATGTGCTGAACTTTTCTCCTGAGGCATAGCCGAATTCGTTGTGATATACCTTGTGCATTTCAGCCGCAATATCAAGTATTGCTTTTTCACTTTCTTGTTTTTCTACATCAGTAAGTTTACAGTGACTTAATGCATTACCGCCCAATTTCTCCATTATAAACCAATCTGTTCTTATTGTATCTCTTGAAAAATCGCTGTAAATTATTGCAGGAGCGTTGATTTCTGTTTTTGCAATTTGCTCATACCAATAAAGCTCCGCATTCATCATATTTTTTTCGTAGGTAAGCACTTCACAATCAGGTGCAGGTGCAATTTTTATTGCATAATCTTTGCCGTCGGCAGTGACGGAGTAAACGGCATTGTATTCGCCGTCGCCTAACGGCGCAATGTTGCCTATGTTTTTAAAACCTGCTTTGAAGAAAAGTTTTTTAATTTGTTCATTTGTAATAGGGTATTTAGTTTTGCTTATCATATCGTTCACTCCTTATGCTGCAAAAATATTGTACAATAACATAACAACAAAATCAACTTAACCCTACTGCCGACAGCAATAGCAACAGCAGTAGGTGTTGTTTACCCTTGTCTTATAAAAGTTTGCCTATCCACGGACCAATGGTTCCGCCAACAGCACCAACGACAACTATAACGAACATCAAAAAATAAGCTTTAACATTTTCAAAAAATGACATTATTCCGGACTTTTCAGAAGTTTTTTCATCTTCGGGAACCACATTTTCTTCTGTAACATAATTATACTCATCTTCAATTTCAGAATAAGCAAAGCTCACACAACTCATAGTAAAGAGCATAGTAACACACAAAACAAGTGACAATACTTTATAAAAAATCCTTTTCATAGCATAAAATCCTTTCTGCAAAAATTATTTTATCTTGCCCAATATAAGCGAATAAGGCTCGGGCTTGCCGATTTCGTCCACAATCATTTTATCGAGTGTAAGTGTCATTTTAAGGAATGTTTCAATCTGCTCACACATAAGGTCAAGGCTGAACTTTTCCATCTGATGAGTTTCGTTTATTGCCGTCAGATAATCGGGAGCAGTTACAAGCGAAATATCGGGAATGCCCACATTTCTCGGTGGCTGACCTTCACCGAAATGAAGAAAATTATGGCCTTTTACGGTTACTGTTCTGACCATTGTTCTGTCTTCAAGGGAATCATAATATACCTTGTCCATTGCTTTGTTTGCAGTATAGACAAGTTCAACGTCAATGGGATTTGTGCACTGATATTTCCCATCCTTGTCCTTCCATTCTGTGCAGCCTAAATGCTCAACGCCAAGGCTTGACACAGCCTTGATATGCCCTTTTTTGCCGTCCCACATATCTCGGTGATTTTTAAGCCACTTTGATGATGCCTGAATATCGTGCTGTTTGAAATTCGGCAATCTAAAATGACCCGTTACGAAAACGAAGATGAGTGTCCTGTCAAGCTCCATATCTTTGAGAAGTCGCATCATTTCAAGCATTGCAATAGGGCCGTTCTCCTCAACACAGTTTATACCGTCGGTATGAGTGTTGATGATAATTGCTTCTCTTTTGTTTTTGCCCTCAAGAACGGTATAAAAAGATTCCGTTTTAGCGTTTTTCTCTTTTTCAGCAGTAAGCACAAGGTTAACTTTCTTCTTTTCCTTTGCAGCCTTCTTAAGTTTTTCGCCCGATTCCTCACCGACCCAAAGGGCAGGAATACCTTGATAATCCATAATAAAGGGAAGATATTGTCCCTTTACCATTTCATCGCTCATACCTTCCCATATGCAGATAACCGCCTTAACGCCCATTGCTTTTGCAACAGAAATAAGAGGTATCTTTACGAATGAATCAGCAACGGGGCCTTTATAATTTTGGGGAAGCGACAAACCTTTCGGGTATGAATTACGCTGATTAAAAGCAAATCCTGTGGGAACCTTTTCGAGGTCTTTAACCTTTACAAGTGCAATCTTTCCTTTTGCAGGAAGATAGTTGATATGCTTGCCAAAAATCTCAACTATTTCTTCGGTAATACCGTTTTCATCAGTTTCTCCCGAATAAGGCCACGCAGAGGTGACTTCAATTTCTTCATCGCCGTTCGAATTTATGATTTTGATTGAAGAATGCTTTTCCTCCCAACGGTCAAATGAATAAAGGTCACTGTATGTCTTAAAGCCCATTTTGTGAATTTCATCTTTAAGATAATCCACAAATTTCTGCTGACCGCTTGAACCGGTAAGACGAAGTCCAAAGCTGTTCATTGTTTCCATTCCGCAAAGGACTCTTTCTTTGGATATTTCAAAATTCATATAAAACCATCCTTTCACAATAACTGTTATAACGACTATATCTATAAATAATTATTTATACAAGGATGTTTGACGAACTGCAGATTTTTCCTGTCGAAACGCTGACTCAATTGGTTGTTATATAAAATAAATTATGCTATACTGATAATGGTGATTTATGATGAAAATACTCATTTGTGATGATGAACAGCAGTATGTTGATGAGCTGAAAATACATATCGAAAAATATATGCAGAGTCGGTTTGCAGATTTTGAAATCGACACAACAAATAACCCACAAACCGTTGTTGACAGCAATGAAATATATCAGCTTGCATTTCTTGATATACAAATGAACGAATTGGACGGTATATCTCTTGCAAAAATTCTCAAAGAGCGTAACAGCAAGATTGTTATATTTTTTATCACGTCATATAACGACTATCAAGATGAAGCAATGGATTTAAGAGCGTTCAGATTTTTTGAAAAGCCTTTCAATGCGGAAAGATTATACTGCGGGCTTGAAAAAGCAATGGAGTATATTGATGAAAGTTATGTTGATTTTTATGTATGGACTGATAATGAACACAAGAAAATATTGGTTGACGATGTGATTTATGTTGAACGGGGTAACCGTCAAGTAACACTTGTTACCACACAAGGGAATTTCACCACAAGAGAAACCTTTGACGAATGGTGTACAATTTTACAAAATTCGTTCTTCTATAGGGTTCACAAATCATTTATTGTAAATCTGCATTATGTAACAGGTTATAAATATTCCGAACTTTTTGTTCAGAACAATGTGAGAATCCCCATAGCTTCGCGACGGCAGACGGATTTTCATAAGTTTTGGTTTGCGTATCTAAGGAGGAGATGATGATATGCATAATATAGTACCTTCTGTTTTGGTTTATTTTTTTGAAATGCTGATTTCTTATGTTTTCTTTTCAAGAGTCAGTAAAAGCAAATATAAATTATTTAAAGCTGTTTTAATAGGAAGCGGAATTTTTTTTATAGGTGCAATAATAAATATCATCTTTAAAAATTCAATATTAGTAAACACAATATCATATTCTGCTATAAGTTTTTTGTTTTCAGTTATATGCTTTGATATAAAAACAAAAAAAGCTCTTTTCTATTCGGTATTATCCAGTGCTTTTATGTGTGCAACAGAACTTATTGCCATTTTTTCAATTTCAGCTCTCTTTAATATTGAATTAACAAGCTATAACGACAACATATATATTCTTTTAGCTGATGTTTTAACAAGTAAGTTTTTGTATTTTATTACGCTGCTCATTTTGTCCGGTATTATCAATAAAAATCAAAAAACATCAAAAATACCACTTAGTTTTTATCTTTTTCCCACAGCAGTCTTGTCTTCTTTGGTAATGTTCTGGTACATCATGACAACATATCAACTCAGCAAAAACACTATGATTGTTATGACTTGCGTAAGTGTCTTTTTGTTTTTATCGACAATTTTGCTGTTTATATCATATCATTATAACGCAGAGAAAGAACAAGAGCTGTTATTATTAAGACAAGAAAGTGAAAAACTAAACACCGATTTAAAGTATTTTGATATATTGGAGAATCAAAACAACAATCTCAGAGCTTATGCACATGACACTAAAAATCATCTGTCAGCCATAAGGAATCTCAATACAAACCCCGAAATAGAAATGCATCTTTTAAAAATGAGTGAAAGCCTTGCCCAATACAGCAAGGTCTGCCACAGTGGGAACCATACGCTTGATGTTGTAGTAGATAAATATGTAACAGAATGTCGAATAAATGGTTTGAATTTTGAGTTCGACATCAAAAATAATAATCTTGCAAACATTGAGCCTTATGACACAGTAACAATTCTCGGCAATTTGTTGGACAATGCACTTGAAGCGGCAAAACAGTCCGAGCAAAAAACATTATCACTTGAAACTGATTACAGAAATGATTTTTCTGTAATAATCGTTTCCAACTCTTGTAATGCTAACCCGATGTCAGATGGTAAAGCTTTGCCTGTTACCACTAAAGCCAACAAGCAACTTCATGGTTACGGATTAAAAAGTGTCAGAAATACTCTCAAAAAATATAACGGCGATATATCGTTTGATTATGATGAAAAAGAAAAAGTTTTTGTTGTGACGGTTATGGTTGATGCGGTAAACAAATAGTTCAAATCTAATTAAAACCGATAAATTTATGAACAGCAAAAAGTAAGTAGGTATTTCGATTATGGTAGTATATGATATATTAAATGATAGTATATTAGATGCACCGCGTATAGTAGGTGCCATTTCGGGTGTTGTTATGTGCGTGTTGTTTTTTTCTTTACTAATTTCGATGAGAAAAAGTTTTGAAAGCAAAAAAGAATTTTTAGGAGTATTGATGTTTTTGTCTGTAATAACTTTTTTCCAGATAACAGGATTAATCGGCGAATGGTCAAATTTTAAAAATAACGATTATTTATATTTATATGAATCCGGTGAATATGAAATTATTGAAGGAATGGTTAACGATTTATATAAACAGGGTGATAATGTTCTTAATTTTTCGGTCGATGGTGTTGAGTTTAGTACTATTTCTAACGGGTATAATAACAGGGGCTTTCACACAGAAGACTATGATGATTCATTTGTAACGGACGATGTTATCAGAGTGTGTTATATTAACAAATTGGAAAATTCATATCATAATTACAGTGAAAAAGTCATTGTCAAAATCGAAAAATTCACTCAATAAAATGGTTCTTAAACTTTTAAGCGTTTTTTGATATATTAAAAGTTTATTTAGTTTAGTAGTATAATGACTATAAATGTGGTGTTGATATGGATAACCAAAACAGGCAAATGAGAAAAATTATATTTGTTAATAAAGTGATGATTACTTTACAGTGCATATTTCTAATAGGTACTGCTGCATGTAATTATCTTTTCGCTAACGATGTCACTTTTTGGATAGTCTTGGCACATGTAGTGATTTTTGTTGTGTATAACATTATAGTAGAAAATATTACAACAAGTTTTTTGCGAAAAAAATACTCTAACCTTTTTGAACAAATATCTTATAGTTGCAGGGAATTTTATATTCAAATGCTAATATACAAAACTGCAAAAGAAAACAAAGACAAAATATCATCCACCTTAATTATTCAGCTTTTTGTAAAATACAGCATTATTATTCTAAACATAGCATTACTTGTTATTATGGTTCCCTTTGAATAGAAAACAACTCCGAGCAGACTAAAAATCTACTCGGAGTTGTTTGTTAGATTAACTCTTACGTGTAAATTAATTCGTTACAGATAATTTCCCTTGACCTTGCTTCAATGTTTTGCATCCGGCATACCCACTCCATCTGATTTTCTTCTTTCAGTTGCTCGGTTACACCCTCAGTTGCTTTCATCTGTTCCACAAGAGAATCAAACATATCTCGAGCCTGATTTTCTGCCTCGGCACAGAGCTGATACAACTTACCCTGAATAAGCAGAGAGTAAAAAAGTGCTGTTTTATGCTTTTCAAGATATGTTTTGTGTAACATTCCCCATTTACCAAGCCTGATACTTGCTTCTTCGGGTGGAAAAATAAGGTTAGGGATGAGATAATCGCCTACCTGACGATATTGAACTGTGTTTTTGTTTGACATAAAAAGTCCTCCTTTAAATTTTGTACTTTCATTTTACAAATTAAAGAATGATTTGTCGAATGTGCAAATATCAATAAATACAGAAAACCAAGAAAGATTTTACTCTCTCTTGGTTATTTCTTTTCCTTCTGCAATGCACGGTATCTAATGACTGTTTTTATAAACTGTCCTTAGCAACCCCGCGCATTTCGGGCAGGAATTTTTTTGTACAATTATAAAACATTTGTTCGTTTTGTGTTGACTTAAATTTATATTTTTGATAAAATGGAATATATTATTTTTATGATTTTAATTTACAGCTTGTCAAACTGAATTGAAAATTGAAAATGGAAAGTTGAAAATTAAGGGTCGCTTCGCTCCGAATTTATAAAATGTTGATTTAAAGCGATAATTATAATGGGTGAGGGCGAAGCCCTCCCACAATTTTACATTTTCAATTTTTCATTTTACATTGTTTGTCCCCGACAAACTGTAATTTTACAATATAAAGAGGTGTTTAAATTGGCAGATTTTGAAATTGCGCGTGCAAGGGCGGCTGAACTCAAAGAGCAGCTCAATTACCATATAAAGCGTTATTATGATGAAGATGCACCCGAAATTTCCGACTATGAGTATGATATGCTCATGCGTGAATTAAAGGGAATTGAAGAAGAATTTCCGCAGCTTATTACTGCCGATTCGCCGACTCAGCGTGTGGGCGGTACGGCAAGCAATATTTTCGCACCTGTTGTTCATACTGTCCGTATGGAAAGTCTGCTTGATGCCTTCAGCGAAGAAGAGCTTTATGCCTTTGATTCAAGAGTAAAGCAGGGTGCAGGCGAAGCAGCTTATGTTGTGGAGCCTAAAATTGACGGTCTTTCCGTATCTCTTGAATACCGTAACGGTGTGCTTGTCCGCGGTTCAACCCGCGGTGACGGCGATGTGGGCGAAGATGTAACCCATAATATCCTTACCATAAAATCAATTCCGCATAAGCTCAATATTGCACTTCCTTTTATCGAAGTCAGGGGTGAAGTTTATATGCCTCATTCAAGCTTTAAAGAGCTTGTTGCAAGGCAGGAGGAAGCGGAAGAAAAGCCGTTCAAAAATCCCCGTAATGCTGCTGCAGGTTCGCTGCGTCAGAAGGATAGTGCGGTTACCGCAACACGCGGTCTGGATATGTTTATTTTCAATATTCAGCAGGTTGAGGGCAAAACACTTTCTTCACATAAGGAATCGCTTGATTTTCTCGGTGAACTCGGTTTCAAAACCGTACCGGGTTACGAGAGGTTTGAGAACTTTGATTCAGCTGTTGAAAAAGTTCGTCAGATTGGTGAAATGCGCGGTACATTGCCCTTTGATATTGACGGAGCAGTTATAAAGGTTGACGATTTTTCAAAGCGCGAAGCTTTGGGCAGCACTGCAAAATTTCCCCGTTGGGCAGTAGCCTTCAAATATCCGCCCGAAGAAAAGCCTACGGTTTTGCGTGAGGTTGAAATAAATGTCGGCAGAACGGGCGTTTTAACCCCTACAGCCGTATTTGACCCGATTCAGCTTGCAGGTACTACCGTCAGCCGTGCAACGCTCCATAACCAGGATTTTATCAACGAAAAGCAAATCGCAATCGGCGATACCATTGTCGTTCGTAAAGCAGGCGATATAATTCCCGAAGTGCTTTCAGTTGCAGAAAAGGGCGGAAATGAGGTTTTTCATATTCCCGATATCTGCCCCGTCTGCGGTGCTCCTGCTGTGCGCGAGGGCGAGGAAGCCGCAATACGCTGCAATAATTCCGATTGTCCCGCACAGCTTAAACGCAGGCTTATTCACTTTTGTTCACGCGATGCTATGGATATTGAATCGCTCGGTGAAGCAGTTGTTGAAATGCTTGTTGATAATTCGCTTATTTCTGGCGTTGAAGATATTTATAAGCTTACAGCCGATGACCTTATCGGCCTTGAGCATTTTGCAAAAAAATCGGCTGACAACCTTGTCAAGGCTGTAGCCGATTCAAAACAGAACGATTTATATAAGCTTGTGTTTGGGCTTGGTATACGCCATATCGGTCAGAAATCCGCAAAGCTGTTGAGTGAGCATTTTATAACCATGGAAGCGTTGCAGAAAGCAAGTATTGAAGATATTTCAAAAATCGAAGGCTTTGGCGGCATAATGGCGCAGAGCGTTGCTCAGTATTTTGCAATGCCGCAGACTGCTGAACTTATAAACAAATTAACTGAACTCGGACTTAACATGAAATCGCTCAAGGAAATTGAAAGCGATATATTCAAGGGTAAAACCTTTGTTTTAACGGGTACACTTCCCACTTATACCCGAAACGAAGCAGCCGCCATAATCGAAAAATTCGGCGGAAAGGTTTCATCCTCCGTTTCAAAGAAAACGGATTATGTGCTTGCAGGTGAAGAAGCGGGAAGCAAGCTCAAAAAAGCCAATGACCTTGGTGTGACGGTTATTGATGAAGCCGCTTTCAACGAAATGATATCATAATGTGCCGTCTTTGAATGCGCGTTCAAACCATATGTCTTTCGCTTCAAATGCTTTGCCGTTGAGGTAGTTGAGTAAACCTGCATCAGTTGTGAATGTGAATTGCAGGCGGTAAGAATAAAGGCACTGCTTTTTGTAGCCTTTGGCTTTGTTAAGTGCATTTGTGCCGTATTTTCCGTCACCGAGCAGGGGATGACCGATGTGCGCAAGATGCGCCCTTATCTGATGTGTTCTGCCGGTCAGCAGTTCAACGCGCACAAGGCTTAAATTATCTCTTTCGTCAAGAACCTTGTAGCGTGTTCGTATTTCCTTTGCATCATCGCGGGGCTTATCGTAAACGGCGACCTTATTTTTCTTTTCATCTTTTTTCAGGTAGGCTGTAAGTGTTGCCTGCTTTTTGTCAAAGCTTCCGTGCGCAATGCAAAGGTAAACCTTGCTCAGTTCTCTGTCCTTTATTTTTTGATTGAGTATGCGCAAAGATTCTGCATTTTTTGCGGCTATTACTATACCGCCCGTATTTCGGTCGATTCTGTTTGCAAGCGCAGGCGCAAAGCTGCTTTCGTCTTTGGGGTCATATTCACCCTTTTCATAAAGGTAGCGTTCAACGCGTGTTATAAGTGTGTCAACATATTCGCCCTCGTCGGGGTGGCTTAAAAGCCCTACCTTTTTGTCAAGCAGTATTATGTTTTCGTCTTCGTAAATTATATCGAGCTTTGTCGATGCGCGCAGGAAATCGTACTTTTCGGGTGCAGGCTCAAAAAACTCATCGTTTATGTACATTTCAACAAGGTCGTTTACCTGCAGTCTTGTCGAAATTTCAGCGCGCTTGCCGTTTACCTTTATTCTTTTCAGGCGTATGTATTTGTACATTAGCCCCTGCGGCAAAAGCGGCACAGCCTTTGTTATAAATTTGTCAAGCCGCTGGTTGGCATCGTTTTTGTTGATTGTAAAACTTTTCAAATCTATCACCTTGATTTTTAATGTAGCTATAATATCATATAAAATAGAATTGCGCAAGGAGGGAAAAGTGTGGATAAATTTATTCTTCATTCAAAATACAAGCCTACGGGCGACCAGCCGCAAGCTATAGAGCAGCTTGTAAACGGTGTTAATAAAGGCTATGCGGAGCAGACTCTGCTCGGCGTTACAGGCTCGGGTAAAACCTTCACAATGGCAAATGTTATCGAGCGTGTCAATAAGCCCACGCTTGTCCTTGCGCACAATAAAACACTTGCCGCACAGCTTTGCACCGAGTTTAAGGAGTTCTTTCCGGAAAACGCGGTTGAGTATTTCGTTTCATACTACGATTATTATCAGCCGGAGGCTTATCTTCCGACGACGGATACCTATATTGAAAAGGATTCGGCTGTAAATGATGAAATTGATAAGCTCCGCCATTCGGCAACCAGTGCTCTTGCTGAGCGCAGGGATGTAATAATAGTGGCAAGTGTGTCCTGCATTTATACACTCGGCAGCCCGTTTGACTATAAAAATATGCTTATATCATTGCGACCAGGTATGGAAAAAAGCCGCGATGAGCTTATGGAAAAGCTTGTCAGTATTCAGTATGAGCGCAATGATATAAACTTTATCCGTAATAAATTCCGTGTCCGAGGCGATGTGGTGGAAATTTTCCCTGCATATTCGTCGGATACTGCTATACGCGTAGAATTTTTCGGCGATGAAATTGACCGTATAAGTGAAATTAATGCCCTTACCGGCGATGTCAAGGCGGTGCTTAATCATGCTGCTGTTTATCCCGCATCGCACTATGTTATTCCGCAGGAGAAAATGGAAGAAGCTATAGGCAGAATTTTTGATGAAATGACAGGGGTTTACGCATCTTTTGTTGAGCAGGGCAAGCTCCTTGAAGCGCAGCGCATAAAACAGCGCACCGAATACGATATTGAAATGCTGCGTGAAACAGGCTTTTGTAAAGGTATAGAAAACTATTCGCGCGTGCTTTCGGGTATGCCGCCCGGGTCTGTACCGTTTACGCTTCTCAACTATTTTCCCGATGATTTTTTGCTGTTTGTTGATGAATCACATGTCACTCTGCCGCAGGTAAGGGGAATGATAGGCGGCGACAGAGCGAGAAAACAGAACCTTGTGGATTTTGGTTTCCGTCTGCCCTCTGCCTATGATAACCGCCCGCTGACCTTTGACGAGTTTTATGAAAGAACTCATCAGCGCATTTTTGTCAGCGCAACCCCGGGCGAGTTTGAGCGTAACAAAAGCGCGCAGATTGCCGAACAGCTTATCCGTCCGACGGGTCTGCTTGACCCCGAAATTTCTGTTAGAAGCACAGATGGTCAGATTGATGACCTGCTTGGTGAAATCAATAAACGCGTTGAAAAGAAAGAGCGCGTGCTCGTAACTACGCTTACCAAAAAAATGGCAGAAAACCTTACCGATTATCTTACCGATATGGGTGTCAATGTCCGCTATATGCACCACGATATTGATACCATTGAGCGTATGCAGTTAATCCGCGGACTGCGCCTCGGTGAGTTTGATGTGCTTGTAGGCATCAACCTGCTTCGCGAAGGTCTTGATATTCCGGAGGTTTCCCTTGTTGCAATACTCGATGCCGATAAGGAAGGCTTTTTGCGCAGTGAAACCTCGCTTATCCAGACTATAGGCAGAGCTGCGCGAAATTCGCACGGCGAGGTTATAATGTATGCTGACAGCGTAACTCCGTCAATGGAGCGCGCTATTGATGAAACCCTGCGTCGCCGTGAAAAGCAGATGGCTTATAATGCCGAGCACGGAATCACACCGCAGACGATTATCAAAGAGGTTTCCGATGTGCTTGAAATATCTTCCAAAGCGGAAGGTAAAGAAAAGACCGATAAACAGCTCAGCCGCATAGAGCGTGAACAGCTTATTAAACAGCTGACAAACGAAATGAAAGCTGCGGCAAAAATACTTGAATTTGAACACGCGGCATACCTGCGTGACAGAATAGAAAAGCTCAGAAAAATGAAGTAACGGAGCAGATAAATGAGAGAGAAAAAAATTATTGTTAAAGGTGCGAGAGCGCACAATCTGAAAAATATTGACCTTGAAATACCGCGCGATAAGCTTATTGTTTTTACAGGACTTTCAGGTTCGGGCAAATCCTCCCTTGCGTTTGATACTATTTATGCTGAGGGTCAGCGCCGCTATGTCGAATCGCTGTCAAGCTATGCAAGGCAGTTCCTTGGTCAGATGGAAAAGCCCGATGTTGATTATATTGAGGGCCTATCTCCCGCAATTTCAATCGACCAGAAAACAACTTCAAAAAATCCGCGTTCTACAGTAGGCACAGTAACCGAAATTTACGATTATCTGCGTCTGCTTTATGCTCGCGTCGGTGTACCGCATTGCCCCGAATGCGGCAGAGAAATAAAAAAGCAGACCGTTGACGATATTGTCGATAAAATCCTGCAGATGGAAGAGGGTACAAAAATTCAGATTATGTCGCCCGTAGTCAGGGGTCAGAAGGGTGAACACTTAAAGGTTTTTGAATCCGCCAAAAAAAGCGGATATGTCCGCGCAAGGGTTGACGGCAATGTTTATGATTTAAGCGAAAAAATAACTCTTGATAAAAACAAACGCCATAATATTGAAATTGTTGTTGACCGCCTTGTTGTCAAGGAGTCAATCTGTTCCCGCCTTGCAGATTCCGTTGAAACTGCAGCTAATCTTGCCGAAGGACTTGTGCTTTGTGATGTAATAGGCGGCGAAGAACAGCTCTTTTCGCAGAATTATGCCTGCCCGGACCACGGTACATGTATTGAAGAGCTTGAACCGAGAATGTTCTCGTTCAATAATCCCTACGGTGCGTGCAACACCTGTTCGGGTCTGGGTGTTTTTATGAAAATTGATGAGGATATGGTTATTCCCGACCGTACCCTTTCAATTAACGAAGGCGCAATAAAAGCAAGCGGCTGGAGCCTTAATGACAGCGGCAGTATTGCAAGAATGTACTTTGAAGGGCTTGCAAAGCACTATAAATTTTCGCTTGATACACCGGTTGAAGAACTGCCGAAAAAGATTATTGATATTCTGCTTTACGGTACAAACGGCGAAAAAATTACAATGGAGCGCAACACCGCTTTCATGACCGGTACTTACCGTACCGATTTTGAAGGCGTGATAAAGAACCTTGAACGCAGATACAACGAAACCTCAAGCGAATGGTCGAGGAACGAAATTGAACAGTATATGTCAGAGCAATGCTGCCCGGATTGCGGCGGTGCAAGGCTGAAAAAAGAGATTCTTTGTGTTACCGTCGGCGGTATGAATATAAACGAATTCACGCAAATGCCGATTTCAGAAGAGCTTGAATTTATAAAAAATCTTGTTCTGTCTGAACGCGATGCTAAAATTGCGCGCCTTATTCTGCGCGAAATCCGCGAGCGTTTACAGTTTCTTATAAGTGTAGGTCTTGAATATCTTACGCTTTCACGCTCTGCGGGTACGCTTTCGGGCGGCGAAAGTCAGCGTATACGCCTTGCAACGCAGATCGGTTCATCGCTTACCGGTGTGCTGTATATTCTTGACGAGCCGAGTATCGGTCTGCATCAGCGTGATAACAGCCGCCTTATTGAAACGCTTAAACACCTGCGAGATATTGATAATACGCTTATAGTTGTTGAACACGATGAGGAAACTATGCTCAGTGCTGATTATATAGTCGATGTAGGTCCCGGTCCGGGCATTCACGGCGGAGAAATTGTAGCTTGCGGTACGCCTGAAGAAATAATGGCGGATGAAAATTCGCTGACGGGTCAGTATTTAAGCGGCAAAAAGAAAATTGCCGTACCCGAAACACGCAGAAAGGGCAGCGGCAAAAAGCTTAAAATTACAGGCGCAAAAGAAAATAACCTTAAAAATATTGATGTTGAAATTCCGCTCGGTACACTTACCTGTGTTACAGGTGTATCGGGCTCGGGTAAATCTTCACTTATTAACGAAATACTCAATAAAAAGCTTGCCGCAGAGCTTAACGGCGCACGCCGCTTTGCAGGTAAGCACGATAAAATAACGGGTATTAAGTACCTTGATAAGGTAATTAATATCGACCAGTCACCAATCGGCAGAACTCCACGTTCAAACCCCGCAACCTATACTGGCGTGTTCACAGATATACGCGAGCTGTTTGCCGCTACAACTGATTCCAAAATACGCGGCTATAAGGCTAACCGCTTTTCTTTCAATGTAAAGGGCGGCAGATGTGAAGCCTGCCAGGGTGACGGAATAGTTAAAATTGAAATGAACTTCCTTGCCGATATTTATGTGCCTTGTGAGGTTTGTCACGGTACGCGCTATAACCGCGAAACGCTTGAAGTAAAATATGGCGGCAAAACAATTTACGATGTGCTTGAAATGACGGTTGAGGAAGGCATGAATTTCTTTTCTGCTGTGCCGAAAATCAAACGCAAGCTTGAAACGCTGTATAATGTCGGACTCGGCTATATCAAAATCGGTCAGTCTGCAACGACGCTTTCGGGCGGTGAAGCCCAGCGCGTAAAGCTTGCAACAGAGCTTGCAAGGGTTGCAACCGGTAAAACAATTTATATACTCGATGAACCTACAACCGGTCTGCATACAGCCGATGTCGCAAGGCTTATAAAGGTACTTCAGCAGCTTGTTGACAGCGGCAACACGGTGGTTGTTATTGAGCATAACCTTGATGTAATCAAAACTGCCGACTATATAATTGACCTTGGTCCCGAGGGCGGCAACAAGGGCGGCGAGCTTGTAGCCTGCGGTACACCCGAAGAGGTTGCAAAGTGCGAAAAATCCTATACTGGACAGTATTTGAAAAAGCTGTTAAATAATAAATAATTACCCCGACAGGAATTTGCGGAGACTTTTATGTGTGAAATAGTAATGATTGATGATTTGATGGAACAGATGAGTAAATTTAAAACTCAGAAGGATGTTGCTCGGTTTATCACAAAATATAAAACATTGGAGTATCTGCCGATGCTCTTGATGGAGTATGCAGAGGAATCAAGAGCAAACGGCGAATACGATAAGGCTTATATGATATATTTTGAAATAGACGCAAATAAACATCTTAAGTATATTTATGATGACATTACTTTATGGTTCAGATTAGGTGATTACTATATAAACAACGGAGAAATTGAAAAAGGCAAATCATATCTGATTAAGCTTTGCAATGAGGTTTCAAACTACGAGGAGTCGTTGGAATTCAGAGAATTATCTACTGATTGGCAAAAATTAAAGCCATATGTTATTGATGAAATAAAGCCGTCTTTGGTTACTCTCGATGATACAGTGGATGATGACCCGATGACCGATGATGAGCTGCTTGAGTTGTTTCTTGAAGAAATGGCATCCGGTGGATTGCATTCTTATTTAACAAGCTATGGACATAGGCTTGAAGAAACTCTTGCAGCAGCAAAGCATAGAGAAAAGCCAGTTACAGTTGAGCTTTTGGAGTTAATAAAAACGAAGTACTTTAAAGGAAAAATGCCAAAGAAAATCGAAACTATAGAAAACAGAATTTTCAAAAATGACTGGTGGTTTGAAGAAGAATACGAGCAATACTATTATAAGATAGAAAAAGAACTTTGCTGAACTGCAATTTTTTAACAAATTTAAGTTTATCAACTGCTGTGTTCACCACCGATGAATGATATGTTATGATTTTTCACTATATTGTTGAAAAAAACTCTCTTAATGTGATATTGAAACTTGGTTTGCGATGTGCCACAATGTATTCAGAAAGGGCGCACTTTCAATTTTGAAAGAGAGGTTTTATTATGAAGCTGAATATAGGTGAAACCATAAAAAGATTACGAAAAGAAAAGGAGATTACTCAGGAAGAGTTTGCAGAAGTGCTTGGGGTATCGTGTCAGTCTGTGTCCCGTTGGGAAAACAGCTTTTGTTACCCTGATATTGAGCTTATCCCGACAATCGCATCGTTTTTCGGCATATCAACCGATAAGCTTATGGGCATTGATGAGATAACCGAGAAGGAAAACATTGAAAAATACCTTGAACGCTTCCAGCAGGCAATAAGTAAGGGTGAGATTAACGAGTGTATTGCAATTGCCCGTGAAGGTGTCAAAGAATACCCTAATAATTACATTCTGCTTGATAAACTGATGTATGCTCTTTTTGGTTCAGGTGATGATGACGGTAATATTCCCGAATGGAAAGAGAATATGGAAAAATACGATGCGGAGATAACCGCATTGGGCGAAAGAATAATGAAGTACTGCCCCGATATCAATCTCAGGCTTGAAGCGGCATCAAGGTTGGCATTTAATCATATTCTCCACGGAAGAAAAGAAATGGGAAAAAAGATTTATGAAACTTTTCCAAAAATGGAGCTTTGTAAAGAAAGACAAATGTGGTGGGCGTTGGAAAAGGACGAAGAATTACCCTTTTTAAGAGATGCAATAAAGCAAAGCTATGAGTTTTTAAAATCCTTTATTTGGCTTTTAGCTGATGCTGATGTTGTTGATGCTGAAACTGAATATATTGCCATAACTAAAATTTTTGAACTTGAAAAGCTCATCCTTGACGGCAACCGTCCGAAAAATGCTTGGGGTGATGTTTGGCTCGATTTTGATATTGCCAAAAGATATGCTCTTATGGGTGATTATAATAATACATATAAGCACTTGCATTTGGCTGTTGATGAAGCAAAGGCTTTTGACAACAGACCCGATGAACAAAAATACAGTGCGGTTCTTGTTGGAGAAATAACTGAAAGAAAACTTGATTTTGAAACCTCCGATACCCGACCTCTGTGTGAAATTCTCCGCGACAAATGGCTGATTCATGATGAGCTTGACCCTGTGCGTGAAACACAGGAATTTAAAGAGATAATTAAAAGATTAAGTTGAATAACAAAATAAACCGCTGTAACGAATAAAGCTCGCTGCAGCGGTTCATTTATATTTTTTTATTAATTAACCGGTGTGAGTGTGGGCTGATAAATTCTTACATAGTCAACAACAAATTCGCTGTGATATGTTTCTTTATCAAGGGGAGCAAGGAATTCTGCATCGGGTACTTCAAGCGAAACGCGTACTTCTTCCGCAACCTGTGATGTGCCGTTGCCGAAAGAGGAGCGTGCGGTTTCAACACCGTTGATGTAGAAAATGTATTCGTTTTCTGTCCATTTGACACCGTAGGTGTTGTATTCGTTGTAAATATCGTTGCCGTAGAATGCGCCGAGCATGCGTGACTGATAGCCTTCCTTTACTCCGTCAACACCTGCACAGTGAATTGTTTGTGTAACTGCGTTTTCTTGTATGCCTTTACCGTAGTAGGGCGCTTCAAATATATCAATTTCAGCGCCGCCTATACCGCCCTTGGAATACTCTGCCTCGTACGGGTGAGCTGCCATAATCCAGAATGCGCTCCAGAATCCGCCGCCGTCGCTTACCTTACAGCGGATTTCGTAATAGCCCTGCTTATACCATTCACGCATTGCAAGGTCACCTGCGTACCAGCCTTCACCAAACTGACCGTCTTTAAGGTATTCTGCGGTAATTACAAGGTTACCGTCTTTCACTGCAACCTGACTTGGTGTGCGGTAACCGCCGCGGCGTACGCCTGTGTTGCAGTATTTCCATACATCTGTGTTAAGCGCATTGCCGTTGAATTCGTCTTCAAAAACAAGGCTGTAGCCTGTCAGGTCAAGCTCTTCTCCGCGGGGTGTTGTGGGGTAATCAAGAATGGTAAGTCCGCAAAGCTCAATAATTACAAGTATAATTGAAATTGCTGCTTTCAGGCTTTTTGCAGAAAACAGCTTTTTTACATAAATTTTCTGCTGTTCAACGCCCCACATCTGCCTTGGAGCAAGTTTAAGTACATCTGTTAAAAATTTTTCAAACATTTTTGTTCCTCCGTTTTAGTTATTTGTTTTATTTAGCTGTATCGGGTTTGGCATCTTTGTGCGGTATGTTTTCCGTTACTGCGGCAATAAGCTCATCTGCCGAAATTACTTCAATTCCGTCATCAAGCTGGCTTACAAAATATGCAAGGTCGTCCGGTCCTACTGTCCACGGGTGGACATTGATTATGCTGTAGCCGTTGATTGTTTTTATATCTGCAGGGTAGGTGTTGATAATATCTGCCTGTGCTTTGAGCCATTCCTGAGTTACCTGGCTTGCGTCACCGCTCGGATGCCAGAGTGAAAATCTTACTGAAACAAAGGGCTTGTCGTTTGCAAAGAAAACTCTGCCTCTGCCACCGCCGTAACCGCCGGTGTACTCATCAGGGTCTATCTGAAGCACACCGCCTTTGATGTTATCGTATCTTGCAAAGTAGCCAAGCTTGTTGGCGTATAAAGCAAAGTCAATTTCGTTGTTCAGTTCATCAAGCAGGGTCATTGTTGAAATACCGCTCTTAAGCATCGTTGCTGCTGTAAGGTCAGAATAAGCTCTTACCTCTTCAGGGGACATTTTTGAAATTCTTGCGTAACCCGCACCTGAAGGACCCGTAATGAAGGAATCCTCATTATCTTTGTTATCAAGTGCTTTTTTTACAGCTATAGTTGAAAATTTATACATCTGAGGGGCAAAGGTCCATGTGATGGGTGTGTCTATATCATAGCTCTGCCAGGTGTGAAATTCCTTATATCCGTTGGAAATCCACTGTGCATTGTCGCCGTCACTCCATACAATTGCAATGTAGTGCTTTGAAGGGTCAAGCTCAGGTGCAACTACATTTTCTGCACCGATTTTGCCTGTTTCAATTCTGTTGCAGGTGAGCAGGCTCATGTTGAAACTGTGGTCTGACGGAATAACATAGTGTCCGAATCTGCCAGCGCATTCTGTGTGCTTTATTTCGTATTTGCACCAGCCGAGTATCATCGAAGCGGGTTCAAGGTCGCCGTAAATCTTATCGCGGAAAGCGCGTGCAACATAGTCATCGTCTTCAACAAAGGTTATAAATATTTTTTGCTGTACTGCAAGGTCACGCAGACCGCTTGCATCGGCATAAAGGTGAACAAGGCAGTCCTTGCGGAATTCGTCCTTGTATTGGTCATAAAATGTTTCTTCGTGTGTAAAATCAAGCACAGTTGTGCTTAAATCCTCTTTCTTTTCAAGCCCTGCGGCTATTGCTTTACTTTCTGACGAAACGGGTACTGCAAGCCAGCCATTAACCGTAGCGTAGTTGAATGCAAGATTAATCTGAGAATGTGTGTCTGAATCGGAATAAAGAACATAGCCTTTATCGCTTATGTGTGAAGAATAGCGGTTGATAAGGCTTGTAAGGTCCCAGTTGTTGCCACTTTCGTCCTTGTACAGCAGGGTGTAGCCTGCTGCTTCAAGCTCTTTGAGTTCGGTAGCTGAATCCATACCGTAATTTATGAAAATTGATGGCTTATCTCTGCTTACAAGACCCTGAAGGCATTGTACAGCTGCGCGTTCATCCTTGCTCAGTCCGCTTACAACAACTATTTCATCTGCAAGCGGCTTTACATCAAAATCATAAAGGAGCTCATTCAATTCTGCTTCCGTTTTTGCTTCGGGTATGGCTACGGGCAAAAATGAAGTGATACCGTTGTATATGAACATGAAAATTGCCGTAAAAAGTGTGATTGTTGTTCTTAAAATGGTCATTATGTAAATTCCTCCTTGGGAAATTTTATAAATGGTCTTTTACATTTCTTTCATAGTGTCCGCTGTCCTGAAATCCGATTTCTGTGCGTAAGCATTCGCCCCACTTTTGCTCGATTTCTTCGTAGCTGTCGGTGTATATGTCAGCTCTTTTAAAGCCGTCCTTTGCACCGCGTAAACACCAGTCTGATTCCCACATACCATGGTTGGATGCCTTGTATGTCCACAAAAACCAGCTGTAATTAAGGTTATCCATTGTGTTGAAGCAGTTTTCCCAGGTTGTGTCACCATGTGGGAAGAATTCGCCCATCATCATCGGAACATCAAAGAAAATAATTTTTGTCAAAAAAGCGAAGGCAGTAAATATAAAGTTTGAATTATTGTAAAAATGTACTTGATAAACAACATTGTCCCAACCTTTCATGAATGCGTGCGGCAGGGCAATCGCTGTCCATATAGCTTCCATTGTGATTATGTGTCGGTCATCAACTTTTCTGACGGTATCATAAAGCCTTGTATAAATGAATTCGTTGTTTTTTCTGCGCTGAAATTCGTCGCAGTCAACATCGCACATGGGCTCATTGAGCAAATCGTACATTGCAACGGCAGGCTCATCCTTAAAGCGGGTTGCAATTTCTGTCCACAACTCGTCGGTAAGCTTGCGGTATTTTTCGCCCTGTTCGGTATCGTCATACAGTCCGCAGGAATCTCCCTTACCGTTGTGTGGTGCATCGCTTTGGTAGCCTACGGCACCGTGCATGTCAAGCACAACATATATACCGCGCTCCGAACATTCGCCGACAATCCATTCAAGGCGTGAGAAATCCCATTTGCCGTTTTCATCAAGGATTTTTGTACCCTTGTCATCGTAGTAAAAATTTCTGTACCAGAAGGGGACACGCACCGCATTAAAACCAAGCTTTTTGATTTCGTCGAGGTCGTATTCTGTAATCCAGTTATCCATGTATGTGTTGAAAAGCTTATATGCACCTTCTCTGCCGAAACGGTCTTCAAGCTCGGTAAGTACAGTATAGTGGTCAAGCTTATCTTCAACAGGGTCATAGGGACAAAGCCAGTCCTCCCAAATCATCCATGCGCCAAGGTTAACACCTTTAAGCCGTACTTCTTCGCCGTTTTGGTTAACGAGCTTCTGCCCCTTAGTTTTAAGAAAATCTTCATTGGTAAAGCCTGTTACGGTCGCATTATCTTCCTTTGCCGTACCCGAAAAACAGGTGCAGGAAATTATACAGGTTAAACAAAGAAAAATTGCAATAACCTTTTTTGCTGCTTTCATAATTTATATGTATCTCCTTGTATTTTTTCTTGATAGAATTATACCATACATATGGTCCTATCGCAATATGTCAGCTTCCATATAAAAAAGAGGTTATTTTTGTTGACAAGATAGAAAAACAATGTTAAACTATGAACAAATGTTCGACAAAAGGAGAAAACTTATGTGTCTGAAAAATAATGATGTTTACAAAGCGTGTCCGAGCTTCGAAAATGAAATGTTTTTATTGAGAAAAGTTGAGCTGAAAGATTGTGACGATTTGCTCAAAGTATATTCCGATGAAAAAGCCGTACCTTTTTTTAACAGTGATAATTGCGGCGGTGATACTTTTTATTACACTTCTTGTGAACGAATGAAAGAAGCTATAGCGTATTGGCTGTGGGAATATGAAAGAAAAGGTTTTGTGCGCTGGTCAATTATTGATAAAACTACTAATGAAGCTGTAGGCACAATAGAACTTTTTAAAAGAAAATCGGATGATTATTTTAATGCTTGCGGTTTACTACGCCTTGATTTGAGAAGCGATTATGAAAAGCAAAAGTTTATAATCAATATAATGTCTTTAATCTTTACACCAACATTCAAATTGTTTCATTGCAGAAAAATTGCCACAAAAGCTGTACCGGCTGCTACAGAAAGAATAAAGGCACTTAAAGATATCGGCTTTGCTTTGTCGGAGAAAAAGCTAATCGGTCATGACGGGACAGCGTATAATGATTATTTTGTAATTGAAAAATATTTGTAATAAAAACAACTGTTGACAGCGGTTTGTAATAATGTTATTTTAATGTTAAAATATAAGGAGGTATATATTATGGCAAAATGGCGTGTAGGTATTATAGGCAACGGCGGCATCTGTAAGGGTGCACACCTTGAAGAATATCTTGATGATGACAGAATAGAGGTTGTTGCCCTTTGTGATATTATTGAAGAAAGGGCACAGTATCTTAAAGATAACTATTTCCCTAATGCAGATGTTTATACGGATTATAAGGAACTTTTAAAGGATGAAACCATTGATTCCGTTGACATCTGTACACCTAACTATCTTCATTCGATTATAGCTGTTGCCGCTTTTGAGGCAGGCAAGCATGTTTTCTGCGAAAAGCCAGATGCTGTCAGCGTTGAGGAAGCTGTCCGCATGAATGAAGCAGCTAAAAAGGCGGGCAAAACGCTCATGATTATGAGAAACAACCGCTTTGTTGATGCTTCAAAATATGCCAAGAAATATATTGAAAAGGGCGCAATGGGCGAAATTTACTGCGGTCGCTGCGGTTGGCAGAGAAGGCGCGGTATCCCCGGAAAGGGTGGCTGGTTTACAACTAAAGAACAGTCAGGCGGCGGTCCGCTGATTGACCTCGGTGTTCACCTTATCGACCTTTCAATATGGCTTATGGGTAACCCCACACCGGTAGCCGTTTCCGGCAATACATACTGCAAGTTTGCAGATAACGATTCAAGCGATTCCGTCAATTCCGATTTCGGCGATAAAATGGCAGACGGTACCTTTGATGTTGAAGACCTTGCAATGGGTATGATACGCTTTGATAACGGTGCAGTGCTTCAGATTGAGTTCAGCTGGGCATCCAATATCAAGCGCGAAAACCGCTTTGTTGAACTTCGCGGTACAAAGTCAGGTCTTGAATGGCGCAACGGTGTGCTTGAAATATTTACGGAAGAAGACGGTCAGCTGCTTGACATCGCTCCCGCAAACATGACGGAAAAGCATGGTCATATGTACAATCTTCGCCATTTCTACGATGTTGTAATTAACGGAGCAAAACCGATTTTTGAGCCTCAGCAGGGTATTGATATGATTAAAATTCTTTGCGCAATTTACGAATCTGCAAAAACAGGTAAGGAAGTATTGCTGTAATTTCAGTTTTATAAATTATCCATAAAAAAGTAACAGCCCAACCGTAAAGGTTGGGCTGTAGTTATGTAGCTTAGTTTGCAGCTGTCGGAGTATCCTTAACGGAAATAATACCGTTAAATACACCTACATAAAGGGTGTTGTTAGGACCAATTGTAATCGGACCGTAGCTGTTGTTCCAGTTTCTGCCGATACCTGTGAACACCTTGAATACAGTTTCGCCTGTATCAAAATCAACAGCTGTGAGATACCATGCAACTTTGTTAGCGGGGATGCCATCGTCATCGCTATCCGCTGCATCGTCGTACTCTCTTGTGTAGAGATAAACAAGACCATTTTCTGTGGAGAGCTTGGGAACAACTGTGCAGGATGCTTCCTGGCTTTCCCATGCGATGAATGCGTCTGTACAGTCTTCGTTGAGGTCAATTCTTACAACGCCGGGTTCACTTGTGGGGTCTGTTACAAGGAAGCCTGAACCGCTTTCGGAATAGTTGTTTTCAACGATGAAGGAACGGCCGTGAGCAATAAGGCTGTTTTCGCTTACGCTCTTGCCCTCTGTAAATACGGGAACTTCAGCAATGATGTCACCGTTTTCGCGGTCATAAATGCAAACGTGAACCTGCTTGTCAGCGTTGTCAGTGATAGCAACAACCTTTTTAACGCTGCCATCGGAGCAAGGAACATCGAGAAGTGTCGGTGTTGTACCGCTGCCCTGGTTAATTGCACCGGGCTTGAGTGTTGTGCCGCGATCATAAGATGTTCTCCAGGTATAGTAGGGATCGCCGTTTTCCTTAATGTCGAAGCGGTACATAGCGTGGTCGGAAACAATATAAACACCGTCTTCGGAAATACCGAAGGTGTTCTGAATTTCTTCGCCCTGACCGTTAAATGTAAGCTTTGTCAGGTGAACTTTGCCTGATTCGGGCTCAATATAACCGATTTCGCCGGGGCGTGTTACGAACCAGATGTTGCCTTCGTAGTCGGGAACAGCATCTGTAAGGTATGAACCTTCGGGAAGGTAGCTGCTGATGTTGTATTCCTTTTCAACTACCCATTCAGGTGTACCGTCGGCTTCTTCAATTCTGTAAATCTGAATTATATTTTCAGAGTTGCCGATAATCGGTCTGTCGCCTGCGAGAAGGTGGCAATAAGCACCGCCGGAAGTATCGCTTGAGATTGAGCCGAAATCAAATCTCTTGATGGCTTCAATAGTTGAAGGACGCTGGGGGAGACGTGTTTCAGCGAGAATTTCAAGTGTATCGGGATCAAGGAGAAGAAGGCGGAAGCCTACAGCATTACCGCTGATACACATGATTCTACCCTTGCTGTCGAACATACATGTTGCAACAAGACCGCCAAAGACATTTAATGAGCGGCTCTTTACAACGGGGTTGACGCCGAGGGGACCCATGTGGTTATATGAGCCTGTGTTGTAGGAGTTACCGTGCATACCGTTTGTACCCTCTTTTGCAAGGTAGGGGTTCTGCGGAATAACGATTTCATCCATCTCGTCTGCAACTGCAACTTCACCCATGAAGGGGGGGCATTTATCTGCTGCTGCGGGTTGACGGATAGCACCGCCGGGGCTGAGGAACAGCATCAGAAAAGCTGAAAGTACAGTGAGAACCTTAATGAATACTTTTGATGCAAAAAGTGCTTCAAGCATAGTTTTGGATTTCCTTTCTTTTTATTATTTTTAAGTATTATGCACTATAACATATATTATTTAATTAATCAATATTATTTTGTGAAAAAAGAAAAGTCTGCGTGTATAATAAACCCCGCTGTAATGGTTTGGTAATCAATACAGCGGGGTTATTAATGAAAAATATTTTATTTAATAAGCGATGAGCCTGTCATCTGTGCGGGCTGTTCAAGACCCATAATCTGAAGCATTGTGGGAGCAATATCGCACAGCTTGCCGCCTTCTTTAAGTTCGCAGTCATAGCCGACTACGCAGAAGGGAACGGGGAAGGTTGTATGTGCGGTAAAGGGAGAACCGTCATCTTCATACATTTTGTCTGCATTACCGTGGTCAGCTGTGATAAGGACTATACCACCCTTTGCCATAACAGCGTCAACAACCTTGCCGACACATTCGTCAACAGCTTCAACAGCTGCAACTGCTGCGTCAAATACACCTGTGTGACCGACCATATCGCAGTTTGCAAAGTTGAGCATGATTGCATCATACTTGTCAGATTCAACAGCGTCAACAACCTTGTCTGCTACGATGTATGCGCTCATTTCGGGCTGCATATCGTAGGTTGCAACATTGGGGGAATCGGTAAGGCTTCTGTCTTCACCCTCGTAAACAGTTTCTTCACCGCCGTTGAGGAAGAAGGTAACATGTGCGTATTTTGTGTATTCTGCAATTCTCAACTGCTTCATGCCGGCGTTGCTGATTACTTCGCCAAGGGGCATTGTAATGCGCTCAGGCTTGTAAGCAACCTCAACATTGGGCATGGTTTCGTCGTACTGAGTCATGCAGACATAGTAAAGGTCAAGCTTTTCTTCGCGGTTGAAGCCGTCAAATTCGCCGTCAACAAATGCGCGTGTGATTTCTCTTGCACGGTCGGGACGGAAGTTGAAGAAAATTACGCTGTCGCCGCTCTTTACTGCTTCAGCCTTTTCGTTTACGCAGGGTACGATGAATTCATCTGTTATGCCGTCAGCATAGGATTTTTCCATCATTTCTTTAGCGCATGTGAATTTGGGAGCATCAAGTGCTGTCATTGCACGGTATGCCTTTTCAACACGGTCCCATTTCTTTTCGCGGTCCATAACGTAGTATCTGCCCATTACGCTGGCAATTGTGCCTACGCCGATTTCGCCGCACTTCTTGTAAAGCTCAACAAGGAAATCCTTGCCGCTTGTGGGGGGAACATCGCGTCCGTCCATGAAGCAGTGAACAAAAACTTTTTCAAGTCCGTTGCGCTTTGCAAGCTCAAGCAGAGCGTAAAGGTGAGTGTTGTGGCTGTGAACACCGCCATCGGATACAAGACCCATAAGGTGAAGCGCAGAGCCGTTCTTTTTGCAGTTTTCAACTGCGTTCATAAATGCTTCGTTTGTAAAGAAATCACCGTCGGAAATTGACTTTGAAATTCTGGTAAGTTCCTGATAAACAACGCGGCCTGCACCGATGTTGGTGTGACCTACTTCGCTGTTACCCATCTGACCGTCGGGCAGACCGACATCAAGACCTGATGCACCAATGTATGTGAGGGGGTAGTTTGCAAAGAGGTTGTCAAGGTTTGGAGTCTTTGCGGAAACAATAGCGTTGCCGTAATCGCTCGGGTTTTTGCCGAAGCCGTCCATAATGCAAAGAAGAATAGGCTTTTTCATTTGTATTACCTCGTGATAATCAGTAATTATTTGCTTGCTGCCTTAACGATAGCTGCAAAGTCGGGAGCCTTGAGTGATGCGCCGCCGATAAGACCGCCGTCAACATCGTACTGTGCAAGAAGCTCGTCTGCGTTGCCTGCGTTCATGCTGCCGCCGTACTGAACAACAATTTTATCTGCTGCTGCCTTGCCGTAAAGCTCGCCGATAAGAGCGCGGATAGCGCAGTTAACTTCGTTAGCCTGTTCAGCAGTAGCTGTTTTACCTGTGCCGATAGCCCATACGGGTTCGTAAGCGATGATGATATTTTCAAGCTCTGCTTCGGAAACACCGAGAAGAGCAATTTTTGTCTGCATACGGACAATTTCCATTGTGATATTCTGCTCGCGTTCTTCAAGAAGCTCGCCTACGCAAAGGATAACTTTAAGACCGTTGTCAAGTGCTGCTCTTACACGCTTCTGAACAGTTACGTCTGTTTCGCCGAAGAACTGTCTGCGTTCGCTGTGACCGATTACAACATATTCTACACCGATTGTCTTGAGCATCTTTGCGGAAACTTCGCCTGTAAATGCGCCGCTTTCAGCCCAGTGGCAGTTTTCTGCACCGATTTTGATGTTGGAACCCTTTGCTGCTTCCATAGCTGCAAAAAGGTCGATATAGGGAACGCAAGCAACTACGTCACAGCCAGCATCTGCAACAAGGGGCTTGATTTCGTTGATGAGTGCAACAGCCTCATCGGGAGTCTTGTTCATTTTCCAGTTACCTGCGATAACTACTTTACGGAGATTCTTATCCATTATATTGACATCCTTTCTAAAATCTTGCCCGTGTAGAAAATTACACGGGCAATAATCATTTATTAATTATTTCTCGTTGAGTGCTGCGATACCGGGAAGCTCTTTGCCTTCCATAAATTCAAGGGAAGCACCGCCGCCTGTGGAGATGTGGCTCATCTTGTCAGCAAAGCCGAGCTTCTGAACAGCTGCTGCGCTGTCGCCGCCGCCGATGATGGAAATTGCGCCGCTTTCTGCAACTGCATTAGCAACTGCAACTGTACCTGCTGCAAAGTTTTCCCATTCGGAAACGCCCATCGGACCGTTCCAGATAACTGTGCCTGCGCCTTTGATAGCGTTTGCAAAGAGTTCCTGTGACTTGGGACCGATGTCAAGACCCATCCAGCCTTCGGGGATATCGTCTGAATCAACAATCTGTGCTTCTGTGTTGGGATCGTATTCCTTACCAACCTTGTTGTCTACAGGGATAAGGAAGTTTACGCCCTTTTCCTTAGCCTTTGCCATCATTTCACCTGCAAGCTCAACCTTGTCAGCTTCAAGGAGAGATGTGCCGATGTTGTGGCCGAGGTACTTCATGAATGTGTATGCCATACCGCCGCCGACGATAAGTGTGTCAACCTTGTCAAGAAGGTTTGTGATAACGCCGATTTTGTCGGAAACCTTTGCACCGCCGAGGATTGCAACGAAGGGACGCTGCGGGTTTTCAAGTGCGCCGCCGATGAAGGAAATTTCCTTCTGGATAAGGTAGCCGCAAACAGCAGGAATGTAGTCTGCTACACCTGTTGTTGAGGAGTGAGCTCTGTGAGCTGAACCGAATGCATCGTTAACAAAGATATCTGCAAGAGAAGCAAATGCCTTGCTGAGTTCTGCATCGTTCTTTGTTTCGCCTTTTTCAAAGCGTACATTTTCAAGAAGCATTACATCGCCGTCGTTGAGAGAAGCTGCAAGTGCCTGTGCGCTTTCGCCTACAACATCCTTAGCCATCTTTACTTCCTTGCCGAGAAGCTCGGAAAGGCGTGCTGCTACGGGAGCAAGTGAGAATTCGGGCATAACCTCACCCTTGGGTCTGCCAAGGTGTGAGCAGAGGATAACTCTTGCATTGTTATCAAGAAGATACTTGATTGTGGGAAGAGAAGAAACTATTCTCTTATCGCTTGTGATTACTCCGTCTTTGAGCGGTACGTTGAAGTCGCAGCGGACAAGTACTTTTTTGCCGCTTACGTCGATATCTTCAACTGTCTTTTTGTTGAGTGCGTTCATTTTTCGGTACATCCTTTCATTTATATCATTTGTTTTATAAACCGGTAAAAACCTACATTGCTTATTTTATACCAAAAATATGTGCTTTTCAATCATGGAAATTTCTGTTATTTGACCGCTGTTTGCGCCTTTTTTTAGTAAATTTGCTAAAAGTCAAATCTTTCTATTAATAATAACATTAAAATGCTTGACAATAAAGAATAAAAAAGCATATAATGTCAAGTATATTTTAATTTGTATTCTTATTCTTGCAGGAGGTAATTTTTATGGCAAGAGTTTATAATTTTTCAGCAGGTCCCTCAATGCTTCCTGAATCCGTTCTCAACAGAGCAGCGGCAGAAATGCTTGATTACAAGGGCAGCGGTCAGTCCGTTATGGAAATGTCCCACCGCTCCAAAATCTACGAGGGTATAATCAAAGAAGCTGAAGCACTTTTCCGTGAGGTTCTGGGCATCCCCGACAACTACAAAGTCCTCTTCCTCCAGGGCGGCGCATCCACACAGTTTGCAGCTATCCCGCTCAATTTTATGAACGGCAGCAAAAAGGCAGACTATGTTCTCACAGGTCAGTTTTCAACCAAGGCATATAAGGAAGCATGCAAGTACGGCGATGTACGCGTAGTTGCAAGCTCCAAGGAAGATACATTCTCGTATATCCCCAAGCTTGAAAAGTCTGATTTTGACCCCGAAGCTGACTATGTCTATGTCTGCTTCAACAACACTATCTACGGTACAACCTACAAGTACATTCCCGATACAGGCGATGTTCCGCTTATTGCCGATGTTTCATCTTGCTTCCTTTCAGAACCCATGGATGTTACAAAGTTCGGTCTTATCTATGGCGGCGCGCAGAAGAATATCGGTCCCGCAGGTCTTACTGTTGTAATTGTTCGTGAAGATTTGCTCGGCAACGCACGCGATTACACACCCTCAATGCTCAACTACAAAGAGATGGCCGATAACGGTTCAATGTACAACACACCTCCCTGTTATTCCATCTATATTTGCAAGCTTGTTCTTGAATGGATAAAGAGCATCGGCGGTCTTGAAGCAATGAAGGAACGCAATGCAGCAAAGGCAAAGGTTCTTTACGATTTCCTTGATAACAGCAAGCTTTTCAAAAACGGTGTCAATAAGGAAGACCGTTCAATGATGAATGTAACATTTGTTACAGGCGATGCAGACCTTGATGCAAAGTTTGTCAAGGAAGCTACAGAAGCAGGCTTTGTGAACCTCAAGGGTCACCGTTCAGTCGGCGGCATGCGTGCTTCCATCTACAATGCTATGCCCTATGAAGGTGTAGAAAAGCTTGTTGAATTCATGACTGAATTCGAAAAGAACAACGGTTGAGGTGAACTTTTACAATGAATATTCTTACTCTTAATAAAATTGCAAAGTGCGGTACAGACAGATTCCCCGCAGGCTATACCTGTGCAGATGCAGTTGAAGCACCCGATGCAATAATGGTTCGTTCCGCAGCAATGCACGATATGGAATTTGCCGCAAATACAGTAGCTATTGCACGCGCAGGTGCAGGTGTTAACAATATTCCGCTTGACAAATGCACAGAGCAGGGTATAGTTGTTTTCAACACACCCGGCGCAAATGCAAACGCGGTTAAAGAGCTTGTCCTCTGCGGTCTTTTCCTTTCCTCCAGAAGAATTCCTGCTGCTATGGATTGGTGCAAAACCCTTAAAGGCGAAGGTGCAAATGTTTCCAAGCTTGTTGAAAAAGGCAAGTCACAGTTTGTCGGTCCTGAAATCATGGGCAAAACCCTCGGTGTAATCGGTCTTGGCGCTATCGGTGCAAAGGTTGCAAATGCCGCTGTTGCACTCGGTATGGATGTTGTCGGCTTCGATGCTTTCCTCAGCGCAGAGGCAGCAGCTTCTCTCAATTCCGATATTAAGATTGTTGACAGCCTTGAAGCTGTTTATGCCGCAGCTGACTATATTTCTCTCCACCTTCCCTGTAATGACAGCACAAAAGGCATGATTAATGCAGATACATTTGCAAAGATGAAGGACGGTGTCCGTATTCTCAACTTTGCACGCGGCGAGCTTGTTGATAACGCAAGCGTTATTGAAGCTCTTTCAAGCGGCAAGGCAGCGGCTTATGTAACCGATTTCCCGACTGATGAACAGATTGGTGTTGACGGTGTTGTTGCTCTGCCTCACCTCGGTGCATCAACTCCCGAATCGGAGGATAACTGTGCTGTTATGGCTGCTGATGAGCTTACAGCTTACCTTGAAAAGGGCGAAATTATCAACTCCGTTAATGCTCCTGCAATGCGTCTTGGTGCGCTCAACGGTAAGCGTGTATGTGTTCTTCATACAGATGCATGCATATCCGCAGTTATGGCTGCTATGGAAGGCTGCACAGCAAATGTTACCACAGCTTCAAGAAAGGGTGTTTCCTATACGGTAGCAGATATGTCCTGCGACTGTGTTGTCGAAAAGCTCAATGCGGTTGAAGGCGTATACAGAGTACGCGTAATCGGCTGAAATTAATACAAAACTTAATTTGCTTACTTGGACACTATGTAATGGCTTCTACCTTTACATAGTGCCATTTTTTATATGATTTATTGCTTCTGTTTTTTATATCTGATTCAATAAAGTGTGATATATCAACGGAAATATCCCTTGAAGAAGAAAAACAAAACATTTCTTCACTTTTATTACAATTCGATATCTGTGTAAAGATATCTTGCTTTACACAGATGTTTTCAAGAAAACCTATATATTACTAATTTAATTAAGTTGACTAAAAAATATCTTTATGTTAAAATAAACAACTATAAAATCAGCTTTCGACAGCATTTGTACATACAGCATAAGTCTGTATAGCGAAAGCGAAAGGAAAAGTTTAAATAAATGGCAAGAGAAGTTATAATCCGTTCAATGCCGACCGTCGCTATACGCGGCATGGCGGTATTTCCGAATATGCAGCTGCACTTTGAAGTCAGTCGCAAGCAGTCAATAGCGGCACTTAAAGCAGCTATGGCGGGCAACCGTGAAATTTTTCTGGTAATGCAGAAGGACCTTCGTACAGAAGAGCCTGCTTTGCCTTCCGAATTTTATTCAATGGGTGTTATCTGCTCAGTTCAGCAGATTCTTTCTTCGCCCAACAATGAAAACCTTCGTGTTGCGGTAGAGGGTCTTTACAGAGGCAGTGTTGTTGAAATCCAGCGCACATCACCCTACCTTGTAACCCTTGTTCAGCAGCGCAACACAACGCGAATCAAATCTGAGGACAGAGAATATGCCCAGGCACTTGTGCGCGTATGTAAGGATGATTTTCAGGAATATGCGGCATTTGTACCGAATATGCCTACCGAATTCATTCTCGATGTTCTCGCACAGGAAAATCCGGGCGAGCTTGCTGATTTCATAATATCAAATTCGGCAATTTCAGCCGATAAAAAGCAGCCGATTCTTGCTGAACTTAATCCGCTTGTCCGTCTTGAAAAGCTGTGCGCCCTGCTTCGCAGTGAAACACAGATTCTTGAACTTGAAGAGGGGATTCAGATAAAGGTTCAGGATCAGATGGACCAGAATCAGCGTGAATACTATCTGCGTGAGCAGATGCGTGCAATTTCAGTTGAGCTTGACGGTGAAGAAGCCGACGAAGCCGCAGTTTTCCGCGAGAAAATTGAAGCACTCAATATTGATGAAGCCGGCAGAGCAAAGCTTTTGCAGGAATGTTCAAGGCTTGATAAAACCTCAAAGTCTTCGCCCGAAGCTATGGTTATCAGAACTTACCTTGAAACCTGTCTTGCTTTGCCGTGGAATGTATACACAACCGATGACCTTAACCTTGAAAAAGCCAAAAAAGTACTTGATAATGACCATTACGGCATGGAAAAGGTCAAACAGCGCATGATTGAAATGCTTGCCGTGCGTAAGCTTTCGCCCGATATAAAAGGGCAGATTATATGCCTTGTCGGACCTCCCGGTGTCGGTAAAACCTCAATTGCGCGTTCCGTTGCCGCGGCAATGGGCAGAAAATATGCCCGCGTTTCCCTTGGCGGTGTGCGTGATGAGGCTGAAATCAGAGGTCACAGAAAAACCTATATCGGTGCAATGCCCGGCAGAATTATCAACGCAATTTCGCAGGCAGGCAGCTGTAATCCGCTTATTCTGCTTGATGAAATAGATAAACTCGGTGCAGATTATAAGGGGGATCCGTCCTCGGCACTTCTTGAGGTGCTGGACGGTGAGCAAAATGACACCTTCCGCGACCATTATGTTGAACTGCCGTTTGATTTAAGCCGTGTGCTTTTTGTTACAACGGCTAACGACCGTTCTGCAATTCCGCAGCCTTTGCTTGACCGAATGGAGCTTATTGAGCTTGGCAGCTATACAGCCGAAGAAAAGTTCAATATAGCTAAAAAGCATCTTCTTCCCAAGCAGGCAAAGCGCCACGGACTCAACGGCAGAACTCTTCGCGTAAGTGACTCCGCAATACGCGAAATTATTGATGGCTATACGCGCGAAGCAGGTGTGCGTCAGCTTGAAAGAGAGCTTGCTGCAGTATGCCGTAAGGGTGCGGTTGCAGTTGCCAACGGCGCAAAGAGCTTTGGGGTAAAACCCGAAGGCTTGAAGGATATACTCGGAACACGCAGATTTGAGCGTGAAGATAAATTTATCAGGGATGAGGTTGGTGTTGCCCGCGGACTTGCATGGACTGCTGTCGGCGGCGAAATGCTTGATGTTGAAGCTGCTGTGCTTGACGGTACAGGCAAGCTTGAGCTTACCGGTTCACTCGGCGATGTTATGAAGGAGTCTGCCCATGCGGCAATCAGCTTTATCCGCGCCAATGCCGAAAAGCTCGGTATTCAGCCCGATTTCTATAAACACAAGGATATTCACCTGCATTTCCCCGAAGGTGCTGTGCCAAAAGACGGTCCTTCCGCAGGTATAACAATTACCACTGCCTTGGTTTCTGCGCTTACAGGTATTCCTGTTAAATCAAGTGTCGCCATGACGGGTGAGGTTACTTTGCGCGGCAGAGTGCTTCCCATAGGTGGTCTTAAAGAAAAAACCATGGCGGCTTACCTTGCAGGTGTTAAAACGGTTATCATTCCGCAGCGCAATATTCCGTCGCTCGACGATGTTGAAGCAATAGTCAAGGAAAATGTTGAGTTTGTTCCCGCTACGGATGTTATGACTGTGCTTGAAACTGCACTTTGTCAACTTCCCCAAAAGGATAAGAAGGCAAAAAAAGCAAAAACTCCCGTGGACGATAAAAAAGTTTCCGTGCATGACTATGCCCAGTAAGAGGTGTAAGACGTGAAAATTAACTATAACAGCGTAAAGTTTGAAGCCGCTTTCGGTACTTTGCGTCAGCTTCCCAAATCATCAGTACCCGAAGTAGCTTTTGCAGGTCGCTCAAATGTCGGCAAAAGCTCGCTTCTTAACAAAATATTCAACCGCAAATCTCTTGCTCGCGTCAGCTCCGTACCGGGCAAGACCATAACGGTAAACTTTTTCAGCGTGGGTAATGCAAGGCTTGTTGACCTGCCCGGCTACGGCTACGCAAAGGCAGCTCCCGGTGAAAAGCGCCGCTGGGCAGAGCTTATGGAAGGTTACTTCAAAACTGAGCGCGATATCCGGCTGGTTGTTCAGCTTATTGATATGCGCCATAAGCCCACAGCCGACGATATGACCATGCTCTCTTTCCTTAAAGAGATGAATTATCCGTTTATTATTGCTCTTACAAAGTGCGATAAATTAAACAAAACCGAGTATAATGCAAGGCTTGAAGCGCTTGAAACCGAGCTTGCAGATTATACCGATATAGTAAAAATTCCCTGTTCATCCGTGAAGGGTGACGGTGTTGAAGCTGTAAAAGCCGAAATCGAAAAGGCTTGCGACTAAAATAATTAAGAAGGTTAAAATATGTTTGTTTCAGATTGTTTGTCGGTAAATGAAAAAGGTCATCTGACAATAGGCGGTGTCGATACGGTTGAGCTTGCCGCAACCTACGGTACACCGTGTTATGTTGTCGATGAAGATAAAATAAGAGAAAACTGCCGCGCGTATGTAAAGTCAATAGAAGATAATTACGCAGGCAACGGTCTTGCAATTTACGCATCAAAGGCATTTAACTGCAAGGCAATGTGCAAAATTGTGAACGAAGAAAAAATGGGGCTTGATGTTGTTTCGGGCGGTGAGCTTTATACCGCAATCAGCGCAGGCTTCCCGACTGATAAAATATTCTTCCACGGCAACAACAAAACGCTTGATGAGCTTGAATTTGCTGTTCGCGAAAATGTCGGCAGAATTGTTGTTGATAATATGTACGAGCTTGAAAATGTCAACAGAGAAGCCAAAAAGCAGGGCAAAACGGTTAATGTAATCCTGCGCATAAAGCCGGGTATTGACGCACACACACATTCTTTTATCATGACCGGTCAGATTGACAGTAAATTCGGCTTTGCACTTGAAACAGGCGAAGCAATGCAGGGCATAAAGGCGGCAATAGCGGCTGAAAATATCTGCCTCAAGGGTGTACATTGCCATATCGGCTCGCAGATTTTTGAGGTTATGCCCTTTGAGCATGCTGCAGAGGTTATGGTTAAGTTTATGGCGGATATTAAGGCTGAAACGGGCGCAGAGCTTGATGAGCTCGACCTTGGCGGCGGTTTCGGTATCAAGTATTCCGATGCTGATAAGCCTCTTGAATATTCGGAATATATGGCTACCGTTGCAGGTGTACTCAAATCTGCCTGTGAAAAGTACGGTGTAAAAACACCTTTTGTTATTATCGAGCCGGGCAGAAGTATTGCAGGCTCTGCGGGTATTACTCTTTATACCGTTGGCGCGGTAAAGGAAATTCCCGGTGTCAGAAATTATGTTTCAATTGACGGCGGAATGGGCGATAATCCCCGCTATATTCTTTACCAGGCAACCTACGAAATGGTGTGCGCAAACAAAGCTGATAAAGCGAAGGACTATAAAATCACCCTTGCGGGACGCTGCTGCGAAAGCGGCGACCTTATACAGGAAAATGCTATGATTCAGCGTGTTGAACCCGGCGATATCGTAGCTGTGTTCTCAACGGGCGCATACAATTATTCCATGTCATCCAACTACAACCGTATACCCAAGCCGCCCGTTGTAATGGTAAGCGGCGGTAAAGCAAGAGTTGTTGTAAAACGCGAAACCTATGAAGATATAATCCGTAACGATGTTTAATTGGAGGAAGGTAAAATGGATAAAGCAACTGCAAGATTAAGGGCAAAAGAGCTTGTTTCAAAGATGACAGCTGAAGAAAAAATGAGTCAGCTTCTCTACAATTCTCCTGCTATTGAAAGACTTGGCATAAACGAATACAACTGGTGGAATGAGGGTGCGCACGGTGTAGCCCGTGCAGGTACTGCTACCGTTTTTCCCCATACAATTGCTATGGCAGCTTCGTTTAATCCTGAACTTATCAATGAAATTGCAGATGTAATTTCTACCGAAGGCCGTGCAAAGTACAATCAGCACGTAAAATTCGGCGATTACGATATATTCAAGGGTATTACCTTCTGGGCCCCTAATATCAATATTTTCCGCGATCCCCGTTGGGGCAGAGGTCAGGAAACCTTCGGTGAAGACCCGTACCTTACCGCAACCCTCGGTACAGCCTTTATAAAAGGTATTCAGGGCGATGGCGAGTTTATGAAGGGTGCGGCTTGCTCCAAGCACTATGCCGTACATTCAGGACCCGAAAAAACCCGCCACGGTTTCGATGCAAAGGTTGATTTGCACGATATGTATGAAACCTATCTCCCTGCATTTGAAAAGACTGTTAAAGAAGGCGGCGTTGCAGGTGTTATGGGTGCGTACAACCGTACAAACGGCGATCCATGCTGTGCTCATCCGTATCTCATGCAGAAGGTTTTGCGCGGCGATTGGGGCTTTGACGGCTATTTTGTTTCAGACTGCGGTGCTATAGGCGATATTTACCGCGACCATGCCTATACAGCAACCAAGGAAGAGGCTGCTGCCGTTGCTCTTAAAGCAGGCTGTGACCTCAACTGCGGCGATACATATTCAGCTCTTGTTGATGCATATGAGCAGGATTTGATTACTGATGAAGATATTACTGCTGCTGCAGAAAATATTTATACTATCCGCTTCCTTCTCGGTGAGTTTGAAGAAGAAAATCCCTTTGCACATATTGGCTACGATAAGCTCGATTGTAAGGAACATAAAGCGCTCAACCTTAAAGCGGCACAGCAGTGTCCCGTACTTCTCAAAAATGATAATTATCTTCCTCTTGATAAAAATACCGATATGCGTATTGCTGTTGTCGGTCCTAATGCCCAGTCGCTTACAGCGCTTGAGGGTAACTATAATGCATACGCTTCCGAGTATGTAACAGTTGCTGACGGTGTACGCAGGGTATTCTCTGATGCAACGGTCAATGTCGAACGCGGCTGTAACTACTGCTTTGAACAGAAGAACCATTGGAGCGGCTTTAATAATATGCTTTCCGACGGTCTTGCCGCTGCATCGGCAGCAGATGTTACGGTGCTTGCTCTTGGTCTTGACTGCTCTGTTGAAGGTGAAGATACGGGCTTTGATGACCCGTATACCGCAGCAGGTGATAAGAAAACACTCTATCTTCCCGAAACACAGCAGAAGCTGGCAGAAGGCGTATGCGATGTCTGTGAAAATGTTGTTGTTGTGCTTATGTGCGGCAGCTCAATCGACCTTGGTGAAAAGGTCAGAAATCACGCAAAGGCTATTATTCATGCATGGTATCCGGGCGCACTCGGCGGACTTGCTGTTGCAAATATCCTTGCAGGTGAAGTTTCTCCTGCAGGTAAGCTGCCCGTAACAATTTATGACGGTGCACACAATGTGCCCGATTTCGGCGATTATTCAATGGCTGGCAGAACCTACAGGTATATTGACGGTGAGGCTTTGTATCCCTTTGGCTTCGGTCTTTCTTACACAAGCTTTGCCTATGATAATGTAAAGCTTGTTGATGTGAATGATGAAAAAATTACTGTTTCAGCCGATGTTACAAACACGGGTAAAACGGCAGGTATCGAGCATATGCAGGTATATGCAAAGTATTCTGACAGCAGAGTTGCAACACCTAATTATCAGCTTTGCGGTATAGCTACGGCAGAGCTTGAAGCAGGTGCAACCGCAACGCTTACCGCAGTAATTGACCGCTATTGGCTCAAGGCTGTGCTTAATGACGGCAGCAGAGCAGAACCCGACGGTGAAATAACACTTTTTGTCGGCGGACATCAGCCTGATGAAGTCAGCAACCGCCTTACAGGTACAACCTGCACAGAGCTTAAAATCAAATAAATCAAACAGAAAACACCGCAAACCTTGTGAAAAAAGACTTGCGGTGTCATTATTTTATGAGTATTGAGATTATTTAAAGTAGGGCGGGGTTTTGACCCCGCCGCAAAAGCCGATTAGTTTTAATCTAATTTATAGTTCTCATATGCTTTGTCTAAAACTTTTTTAACCACCAATTCTAAATCTTTGTGGTATTTGGGTATTTCCATAGCTAACGCTTTTAAAAACAGCAGCTTTTCCAAAAAAATAATAAGACAGTTGTCTTCTTCAACAGCATCAGCTTTCAAATATGAATAATCAAAAGTGCATATTTGATTCCATATCTCAAACCCGAATTCACAAACACCTATATCTCCGTATAAATTCTTAATGTTATCGGGATATTTGTTTACTAAATTTGCGTGATCTTGAGGATGGACAACCAAATCAATGTCTTTACCGGCTTTTCTTAACCCGTAGTATTCCATTGCTTTGCCGCCAATTAATAACGGTTTATAGGTAAATATGTAATCTAATTTTTCTAAATTCAAGCACATAAATATGTTCCTTGTTTATTACCACTCGTATTTTGTTAATTTGCCTTCGCACAGTAATTCAGGGAAATCCCATTGCCTTAAAACCTCATAAACGCCTATTGCGGCGGAATTTGAAAGGTTAAGGCTTCTTGCTGCCGAATCGTTAATCATAGGGATACGCACGCATTTTTCGGGGTTTGCAAGCAGTAATTCTTCGGGAAGTCCTTTTGTTTCCTTGCCGAAAACAAGATATGTGTTGTCCGGATATTCAACATCGGTATGGCGGTGTACCGCTTTTGTTGAAAAATAGAAAAAGTTACCGTCTTTATTTCTTTCAAAAAAGTCCTGCGTGTCCTTATAATATGTAATGTCAAGCAGATGCCAGTAATCAAGTCCTGCTCTCTTCAATTTTTTGTCGTCAACCTTGAAACCCATCGGCTCTACAAGGTGCAGCCTTGCTCCTGTTGCGGCGCAGGTGCGGGCTATATTGCCAGTATTCTGCGGTATTTCAGGCTCTATAAGAACGATGTTGAGTACTTTATTTTCCATATTTTTCAAGCTCCTGCATAAGGTGCGGTAATTCGCCCTCAAACGCAACTCCGTAGCGTACATCGGGTGTTATTTCAAGTGTTCTGCGTATACAGCCGCAGGTGAATTCTGTTGCGATTTTTGCGGCTTCTTTAAGCTCCAATCCGTTGAGCAGCGCACCGCAAAGTGCGCTTGCAAAGGTGTCGCCGGTGCCGTGGTAAACGCCACGTAATATCGGGCGCAGGCAGTAATCCGTTTCGCCGCTTACTGTGTCAAGGCAGGCACAGCCAAGCTCGTTTTCATCAAAATAAACGCCTGTCAGAACAATTTTTTTCGGACCGAGTTCAGCAAGCTTTTTAAGCAGATGTTCAACATATTCCTTACTATATGGTCCGGGTATATATTCTTCACCTGTCATGAATGCAGCTTCCGTAAAATTGGGTACAATAATATCTGCCATAGCGCAAAGCTCAGCCATTTTTTTTGCAAAATCAGGGCTGAATAGTGCATACATTTTTCCGTGGTCTGCCATTGCAGGGTCACAAAGGAAAAAATTATTCTCAGTTTTAAAATCCTTAACAATGCTTTTGACAATTTCTATCTGCTCAAATGAGCCTAAATAGCCGGAATAAATTGCATCAAATTTCAAATCCAGACTTTTCCAGTGGTCAGCCATCGGGCGCATATCGCTTGTTAAATCGCGCCAGGTGTAGCCTGTAAAGCCGCCTGTGTGTGTGGAAAGCACGGCTGTAGGCATAACCGCTGTTTCAACGCCGCAGGCTGAAATAATTGGCAGAGCAACAGTTAGTGAGCATTTGCCGAAGCCCGATATATCGTGTATTGCAAGGGCACGCTTTGCCGTTTGCATAGGTATCACCGCCAAAACAAAAATAACATTAAAATTATAACACAACAGGAAACAGTATATCAAGCCTCATTCCATTAAATTCAACCGATTTTTTGCCGCTGTTCAGACAAAAATAATAACAACTTGAATTTTGCGAGGTGAAATAAAAATGAAAGCAACCACATCAACAATGGTAAAGAGCCTTGGTGTCGGTCTTGTGCTTGGCGGTGCTGCCGCACTCGGCACAGCTATGATGACCCCCAGCCTTAAAAAACAGACAAGAAAAAACGCAATGAAGGCAATGAAAACAGTAGGCAATATGATGGATACGGTAAATTCCATGATGAAATAGCTTTTATTTTGTCAGCATTTGCGGTATAATCAATTAAAGGCAGCTTCGTACTGCCTTAACATAGGAGGAAGAAAAATGAGAAAAAATACACTTATTGTTGCCTGTGTAGCACTTTTGCTGGTTGCGGCAGTTGCTTTTGTAAGCAATATTGATATGTTTTTCGGCGGCGAAGATGTAACGGAAAAAACGGAAGAACAGACAGTTCAGAATGCTGAAAATAAGGTTGAGGAAACCGTTAAAAATACCGTTACGCCGACTACTATTAAACCTGCTGAAACAACAGTAACAAAGCCGACAACGGAATATAAGCCTTCCGTTACAAATCCACCGTACAGAGCGGAAAATATCACCGGTGCGCCCGATTCTTCAGCAAAAACTTTTACGGGCTATGCCGCCCTGCCGTCGGTTAATTTTGCGGTAAATGACCCCGAGAATTCAAGGGGCTTGCCTACGGCTGCAATAAACCACAGTTTCGGTGTAGCAAAGGACGGAAAACCGCACGATATAAGCGTAAATTCGCAGAAGTTTTTTGAAACCAAGGGCTACAACGCCGTAACTTACGATACAAAATCAACGGAAAAAGTGTTGTATCTTACCTTCGATTGCGGCTATGAAAACGGTTACACCTTCAAGGTGCTTGATACACTTAAAGAGAAGAATGTCAGCGCGGCATTTTTTTGTACACTTGACCATATCAAGGCAGAGCCGGAGCTTATTTCACGAATGATAAAAGAAGGGCATATTGTCGGCAACCATTCCGATAAACACCCTAATTTCAGCAAAATAAGCCGTACAAGAATGGCACAGGAAATTGAAACTACGGATAATTATCTGCGCACGAATTTCGGCTATACTTCGCCGTTTTTCAGATTCCCCGAAGGAGCGTACAGCGAAAATGCGCTTGACCTTGTCGGCTCTCTCGGCTATAAAAGCGTATTCTGGTCGCTTGCCTATTCCGATTGGGATACATCAAACCAGAAGGGTAAGCAGTACGCTTTTGACACCGTAACGGCGCGTCTGCACCCCGGTGCAATTATTCTTCTGCACTCTGTTTCGAAGGACAATGCCGAAGCTTTGGGCGATATAATAGATTATGCGCTCGCGCAGGGCTATGTTTTCAAACCGCTCACCGAATTACCGCTGTAAATTTTATTAACAGATTAGCATAAAAGATATTGACTAAAACAGCACTTTAAAGTAAAATATAAGTAATTATGTTTTAAGGAGTGCTGTTTTTATGATTAATGTTACAATATACAACGAATATCTGCACGAAGTTGAAAGCGAAGAAATTGCTGCCGTATATCCCGACGGTATTCATAACTGCATTGCCGCTTTCCTTGGCAAGAATGAAGATATGAAGGTTAAAACAGTTACTCTCTCAACTGTTGAAGAGCTTACTGATGAACTGCTTAATAATACCGATGTTCTTCTCTGGTGGGGTCATATGGCACACCACAAAGTGCCCGATGAAATCTCCGAAAGAGTTTACAACAGAGTAATGTGCGGAATGGGCTTTATTGCTTTGCATTCAGCCCATTTCTCAAAGCCTTTCCGCAGGCTTATGGGAACAACCTGCTCGCTCTGCTGGCGCGAGGGCGACAGAGAACGCCTCTGGAACATTATGCCTTCTCACCCCATTGCACAGGGTATAGGTAATTATGTTGAAATACCGGCAGAAGAAATGTACGGCGAACGCTTTGATATTCCTGCACCCGATGAACTCGTTTTCATGGGCTGGTTCAAGGGCGGCGAAGTTTTCCGTTCAGGCTGCACATGGTACAGAGGATTGGGCAAGGTGTTCTATTTCCAGCCCGGTCATGAAAGCAACCCGACCTATCATATCCCCGAAATTCAGCGCATAATCACAAATGCGGTCCGCTGGGCAGCTCCTCTTTACACTCTGCCGCAGATAGATTGCCCGCATGTTGAATCTCCCGAAGCTAATATGTAAAAATCCAATCCGGCATCACTTAAAGCGGTGTCGGATACTGTTGAGTCAAAATACATAAAGGTGTGTTACAGAATATGAAAAAATCACTTGTGTCTGTTGCGGCATTGCTTGCGGCGGTAACGCTGCTGTTTACAGGCTGCGCAGGCAATAAGCCCAATGGCGGTGAACCCGAAACCACAACAAGCTTTAAAGAACTTGCATCGTATTACGATGAGCTTGCCAAGGGCGATATAGCTGTTGAAATTGAAACAACCGAGAATAAAAATAAGTATTATGAATTTTCGGGCGATCCGAACCTGCTTCCCGAAGGCGTGTTCGACAAGCTTGAAAATATAGTCCGCAGCCGCTATACAACCATGTATAACAGATACGGTAAAGGCTTTAACTGCCCGAAAATAACCCTTGTTATTGATGTAAACTATACTGCCGAATCTGCCTGCCATGCCAGCGACAAAACAATATATATCAACCCCAATTGGTTTGTTGACCATCCCGATGACTGCGATGCACTTCTTTCTGCCATTGCTAAAACCATGCAGGAGTATTCGGGCACATATCCGGATTGGATAAAGTCTTCAATCCAGGCGTATCTGCGTTCGGAATTCAAAACACAGTATGCAGATAAAAACTGGGGGCTTCCCGGTTCATATACAGGTAAGTCATATGAAGAAGGCGGCATTTACGGTGCAGCTTTCCTTAAATGGATTGATGCCAGAAATGAACAGGATATAATTTACCGTCTTAATAAAGTCTTGCTTGACGGCTCTTATAAGGAATCCTTCTGGACAGACGAAACAGGGCTTACCTTCGGTCAGCTCTGGAGCCTTTATACGGAAAAATAAGCTATGAAAGAAATTACAATACCCGTTTTCAATAATTCTCCCGATTGGGAAAAGGTTGAGCGGCTTGCTTTGTCCAACCACCTTTGGGCAGAAGAATATCCTTGCTTTTATGCATCGTATATAAAGCTCTGCGCTGTAAAGAGCAAAGGGCTTTTTGTCCGCTTGTTCAGTGAAGAGCCGCAGCCTAAAGCGGTTTATACAAAGCGGGACGAACCGATTTATAGGGACAGCTGTATGGAGCTGTTTATACAGCCTGTATCGGACGATAAACGCTATGTCAATTTTGAAATCAACCCCAATGCGGCATATCTGAGCGAAATCGGCACCTGCCGCGCTGACAGGGCTTTGTTGAGCTCAGTTTCCGATATTCCCTGTAAAACCAATGCTTTGCAGGCTGATTCGGGCTGGGGCGTTGAAATATTTATACCCGATGAGCTTATTGCGGATTGTTTTAAATTGCCGTTTTCATTTGCGTCACAAAAGCAGCTTAAACTCAACGCATACAAGTGCGGTGATGAAACGCAATATCCTCATTATTCTTCGTTATTTATTGTTCCGACACCGAAGCCGGATTATCACAGACCCGAATTTTTCGGTAGTGTAAAATTTATTGATGAAAGGGAAGTTTTATAATGAACTCCGCTATGTTTCCGCTTGAAGAAATACTTTCAAATTACAAATTCAAAGGTGAATATACGGGCTATGTAGTAATGAACAATGGCCATATCAACAACACGTTTGCCCTTACTTTTAACGATAATGGTGCTGAAAAAACCTATATTCTTCAGCAGATTAATACGAATGTTTTCAAAAACCCCGATATACTTATGCAAAACTATGTCGGTGTTACTGAATTTGTTCAGCAGAAGGTGAAGGAAGCGGGCGGCAATGTAAAAAGAGAAGCGCTGAAGGTTTATTATACCAACGGCGGTAAGCCCTATTATCTTGATAAAGAGGGTAAGTATTGGCGCGTAATCAATTTCATAACCGATACAGTCAGTTACGATTTTCCGGAAAATACCGAGCTATGCTATAAAGCAGGCAAAGCTTTTGGCGGCTTTCAGCAGCTGCTTCAGGATTATCCTGCCGATAAGCTGTTTGAAACCATACCCAATTTCCACAATACTGTTTCACGCTATGCCGATTTTGAAGCTGCACTTTCAGCTGATAAAATGGGCAGAGCAGCAGAAGTTCAGGCTGAAATTGAATTCGTAAAAATGCGCAAGGATGATTGTGCGGTTTTGCTTGATTTGCTTGAAAAAGGCGAGCTTCCTCTGCGCGTTACCCATAACGATACCAAGCTTAACAATGTTCTTTTCGATAAGGAAACAGGCGAAGGTATATGTATTATCGACCTTGATACGGTCATGCCCGGTCTTTCTCTTTACGATTTTGGCGACAGCCTTCGTTTTACAGGCAATACCGCTGATGAAGATGAAAAGGATCTTAGCAAAGTCAGCTTCAATACAGCTTTTTACCGCAGCTATACCGAAGGCTATCTTTCAGCAGCTGCAGAAAGTCTTAATGACGCTGAGGTTTACTATCTTCCGTTTTCCTGTAAGATTATGACGCTTGAATGCGGCATACGCTTCCTTACGGATTATCTCAACGGCGATGTTTATTTCAGAATCAGCCGTCCGGAGCATAATCTGGACCGTTGCCGTACCCAGTTTGCACTTGTTGCAGATATTGAAAAGAAGTACGATGAGCTCATGGCAATTACGCAGGAAATTTATTCTGCATTAAAATAATTACGGGGGTGAATTCCTTGCGTAAAAAGGTTATAATTGCGCTTGTCTGCGTGGCAGTAGCTGTCGGTGGCTGTTTTTTGTGCCTTTATAAAGGCAGGGATGAAGTCACCTTTATTCAGCGGCAGTATATCAATCAGTACCTTTCAAAATCTCCCTTTGCAACCGATGAAGAGGGCAGGACGCTTCTTGTACCGGTTGCTGTCGCTTCGCAGACGGACGGCTATTCCGCAGGCGAATTTTTAGGCGCAAGAAATCAGCTTGATTACCGTACGGGCTGTATCGAAGTAAAGGTTGCCGTAACAGATTCAAATACAGCCGTACTGTCGGATTCTTATTCTTCAATAGGAGAAAATCCGGCTGAACTTCGCCGCGTTATTGAGCAGATGGAAAAAGACAGTGCTGAAAAACTGGTTGTAAACTTGAGCGAATACAGCAGACTTTCCGCAATAAATTATGTCCTTACCAACAGCTTTATTCAAACGGGCTGTATAATAACGGGTGTGGATGAATATGCGCTTGAGTATATAGTGGGCTATTTCCCGAAACTTCATGTTATGTGTAACTATTCAAAGAACAGTGAGCGCAGCTTGGAAGAAATTAAGCAGGCGGGTGCCGCGGGCATTTTTGTTGATGCGGAAAGCATAAACAAAGCCCTTTTTCAGAGTGCAAAAGAGCTTGATTTGGCTATATGGGTTGATTGCGGAGCAGATGTTTACGATACGGTAAGAGCCCTTAAATTCGGGGCGGACGGTATAGTTTCTTCGCGGCCGGATTTTGCCGATGCAATTGTTACCTCGTGGCATGAAAGCTCGTTCGATTCATACTTTGGCATTTATTGAAAAAATAAAAACAGTTTGTAAAAACCGATGATTATTCGTATGAATTTTCATCGGTTTATTTTTCACGTTGTGCAAATTTCACAGAGTTTTGTTACTTTTTTGTGACAATGTATAAAATTATAAATTATATTAATCTTTATTAGCTGTTTCGGTTGACAAATCAGTTTTACGGTGTTACAATTCTACTGTGTATTTTTATCTTCATATATAATAATTATATATAAATAATTAATTTGCAAAGGGGTCAGGCATCAATGGCAGAAAACAAAAATCTTTCCGCTGAACAAAATGAGGTTCAGCAAAAGAAAAACACCGGCGGCAGACGCAACCGTCCGATGGTTCTCATGTTTGAACCCGTTTTCGACAATCACCTCAACATGGCTCTCGACTATGCAACAAGCGTTCGCATAAACGATTTAAAAATGGGTGTCATGCTTCCCGAATACTACATCCCCGTTGCAGAAAAAAGCAACCGCATCTGCGAAATTAACCGTTGGGCAATCGAAGAATGCTGCGATGTGCTCAACCGTGCAGAAGCAAGAGAGGCAAGCATCAACAGCTTTATTCTTGATATCTCTGTCAAGTACCTTGCAAAGCCCTACTTTGTATCGCAGGTTAAAAAGATTCTCGAAAAGAAGGGCGTTGAGTTTGACAAGTTCTGCTTCAACATTTCCGAAAGCATCTACGCAAGCGACAGCGAGCAGGTCAGAAAGAATATAGTTGCTCTGCGTGAAGAGGGCTGCTACTTCTCAATTGACGATGTCGGCGTTGAATATACCTCAATGTCAAACCTTTCCCAGTATGAGGTTGATTACATAGGCATCAACAGCAAGCTGGTAGAACCCATTAACCCCGAGCTTTACGAGGATGAGGACAGACCGAGAATAATCGTTCAGGGTGTTATGGATTTTGCAAAAAAACTCGGCGTTAAAACAATGGTAAGCGGTGTGGATACTCCCGAGCTTGCAGCGTTACTTACAAAAATGGGTGCAGACAGGCTTCGCGGTAAACAGTACTGCAAAGAGCTTTGGGACGAAAAGAAAATCAAATAATCTACCTTTCGTAGGGGCGGTCAATGGCCGTCCGCATAACCCGAATTAATTCATCGGAGTTGATAAATATGGCTAAAAAGAAAAAAGAAACCGCCGCAGCCGAGCAGCCCGTAAACAACGGCTTCGTTCCCGGCGCCAGCGGTCCTTACATACCGGCACTCAGTCCGGACGGCATGGATAAGTACGATGTTAATACCTCTGCCGAAAAAGTTTATAAGCGCAATTGGTTAATCCGTATTCTTGCTATTATCGTCGGCATTTTGTTGATACTGCTTGCTATAGGCTATGCCTGTACCTCGGTTATCAACAGCGCAGGCCGTTTTACGGTCAGCATGGCGGGCAACCTCTACGGTATCCAGCTTGCAGATAACGAAAAGTTTGAAAATCCCACGCTTCAGCTTTACGGCTCGGCAATCGAAAACATGGATAACATAACAAAGCATTGGCTACTCAACCAGAACGGTGAGCTTGGTGATGACCCGGTTTACGAAAGCTACGAAGCAATTGATAAAGTCTACGGTGACCATAACGGCACCAACTACCTCGCCTATACCTTTGCGGTGCGTAACGCCGGCGAAGAAATTCCGGGCGGAGAGGATGCAACGGTTGATTACCTGGCAAGTCTTGAAGTAGTCACAGCCTACAAGGGTGCTGACGAAGCAATACGCGTCATGGTTTTCATAAACGGTAAGCCTACGGTTTACGCAAAACCGCAGGTAGGTACCGAAAACAAAAAGGAAACATTCGAAGCGGATAAAAACTTTGTCTCCGATACGGTAGTCATGGAACATATCCGCCGAAACTTCAAGGTAGACGAAAGTGACAGATATACTGTCGTCGTCTGGCTGGAAGGCGAAGATCCTGAATGTGTTAACGACATTATGGGAGGTGAAGTCAAACTCAAGATGAACCTTGAGGTTCTCGACAAAGAAGCCCAATAAGTTGGGGGAGACTTAATAAAGCTTTTCCTTGTCACAGCGTTTGATTAACCCCGCATAAAGTCCGAAACACTTTGGATAAAATGTGTTTCTAATCCCTAAAAAAACACTAACTCTTAAATGGAGGAAAAAACTATGAAAAAACGTTCACTCGTGGCAGCTCTTGCGATGCTCATGGTATCTGCAATAGTTCTCACATCATCAACCTACGCTTGGTTCGCAGCAGCTAACACAGCTTCTGTTACAGGCATTTCCGCAACAACAGCTAACGATGCAGGTTCTATCTACATCTCAGCAACAGGCGCAACAGGCACATGGGGCACAAGCCTTGAACAGACTTCACTCAGTGCTGTTACAGGCAACAGCTTCCCCGCTGCCCTTACTCCTGTTTCTTTTGATGTAACTGCTAAGAAGTGGTTCAACGCTAACCTTGCTCAGGCTGAGGGTTCAGCAATCTCTGTTCTCAATGCTTCTGAAGCATCTGCTGACCAGCTTAACGGCAAGTACATTAAGTTCACAGTTTATCTTTATGCTGAAGTTCCTTGTACAGTTACAGTAACTCCCACTCTCACATCTGCAAGTGGTTATGTTTACGGTGCAATGCTTAACAACGGTGCATACACACTGTTCGGTGCTAAGGACAACACCTACACACCCATCGGTGCTGCAGGTACAGCTGCTGACTCCGCTATTCCCGCTAATGGTATTATCGATGCATCAGAAGCTGCTGCTTCTACCGACGGTCTTGCACTTGGCACAGCTGTAACAGTTGGCGAAGCTGCTACTCAGACAATCAGCTACACATTTGCTGAAGGTGCAACAGGCGAAACAAATAAGGTTTCCTTCGATGTATTTGTATGGGCAGAAGGTCAGGATGCTGACTGTTTCGGTCTTGTAAATACAGATAACATCACTCTTAGCCTTAACCTTGCAAAATAAGCAATAACTTAGTTATTCTTAATTAAAAGGTTTACTTTTTGCATAGGGGTGGGCAACTCACCCCTATGCGATATCTCCCCCGTAGGGGCGGCTAATGAACCGCCCGAAATTAAGTTGTTAGCTAACAAAGGTACTTTTGGCTGCTGATTAGCAGTCCCTACAAACGGTGTCCGGTCGTTTTCGCGATTCGACCGGACTCCGATTGAGCAGGTGCGATTTGGATATTGATTGAATAATCAAAATCGAAATGACAGTTGCTCCCAAATTTTAAATATCCGGAGGAATAATTTAGTGAAAAAAGTAGGAAAAATTGTTGGAAATGTTTTTGTAACCATTATTTTAATATTTTCAATAGTTATGACTGTATTAGTTATTTCATCAACGGTAGGAGATGCAAAACTTCCTAATTTGTTCGGTAAGGCAATAATGTCTGTTCAAACGGATTCAATGGAAGGACCGGAAGGCTTTCCAGTTGGTTCTTTGATTGTAATTGAATTATTGGATAGAGACCAAGCTAATGATTTGAATGTAGGTGATGTAGTAACATATACTGCATATTATGAACAGCAGATGTACTATGATACCCATAGAATTATTGAAAAAGAATGGCATGGTTCATACAACTATTATACCACTAAAGGTGATAATACCGTTACTCATGATGAGTTCCCGATCAACTGTGAAAGTATCATAGGTGTTTGGACTGGTATAGCAATTCCGAAACTCGGTACAATAATGGATTTTCTCCAGTCACAGCTCGGTTTCATGCTTTGCGTAGTTATTCCGACCGCTATATTCTTCTTCTTTGAACTGTTCAAGTTTATTTCAACTCTTATGGACGCAAAGAAAGAAAAAGCTGTTGCTGCTGTTAAGGATGCGGAAGAAGAAATCAAGCAGCGCTTGATGGCTGAAATTCAGGCACATCAGGCTGAAAGCAATTCCGCTCCCGCAAAAGCGCCGGAAGAAAAGCCACAGGCTCCGGCTGAACCCGAAAAGAAGGAAGAAACAGAAGACGAAATAAAGAAAAAAGCTGTTGAAGAATATATCAAGCAGCAGGAGGCTGAAAAAGCTGCCGCCGCAAAAGCAGCCGAAGAAGAGAAAATAAAGAAAAAGGCTGTTGAAGAATATATCAAACAGCAGGAGGCTGAAAAGGCTGCCGCTGAGAAGGCCGCTAAAGAGGAAGAACTCAAAAAACAGGCTATCGCTGAATACCTCGCACAGCAGGAAGCCGAAAAAGCCGCCGAAGAATCTGATAAATAAAATCGTAGGGGCGGCCTTCGGTCGTCCGCGAAAAAATCCCGAATAGTATTAACTAAATATTTATAATATTAATAACAATATTAAACCATAGGGGCGATTTACGAATCGCCCGCAAAACAAAACCTTATGGGCGACCTATGGTTGTCCGAAACAAACCAAACCGTAGGGGCGGCCATCGGCCGTCCGCAAAAGAGTATTCAAGAGCGCATTGCTCTTAAATAAAAATTTCAGTAAAGAGGGTAAACAAAATGGCAAAACGCAAATTAGGAATGTCTATCATCGTTCTTATCGTTGCCGCAACAACAATGGTATCCGGTACATACGCCTGGTTCCTTGTCGGTGGCTTCGCAGAGCTGTTCGACCTGGGCTTCGATGTTATTGAAGCCGGCGGTGGTATTGAAATTCAGGGTTCCGCTGGTCATGCTCACATGGGCGCAGAAGAAACAGAGACAGTTGAATGGGGCGCATATCTCCAGAGAGACTGTTTCGCAGAAGGTGAGCTTATAGCAGAAGACGGCAGCTATTCTCCTGTTTCAAGCGCTGACGGTGCAGCTTTCACAAAGGTCGGTCTTGAAGGCGGCTACTTCGCTTCCCTTACACCCGAAAAGGGCAGCGATTATAACGAACTTACAATCAAAATCCGTTCCACAACAACAGAAACTGTTGACGGCAGAATGAACATCGCCCTTACAGGTCGCGATGGCGATAACGCAGCTGTTGAAGCAGCCCGTGTTTCAGTTACATATAAAGGTCAGACAACAGTATTCGCCATGGAAGGCGACAGCGCACAGGCAGTTGTTACAAACGAACTTCCTGCTGCAACTGTTAAGGATTCAAACAACAACAGCATTCTTGATTCTGAAGATGCTAACTTCAATGGTTCTTATGTTTCAACTCAGAATATTGTTGGTCAGCTTACAGCGAGCGAAGCAGAAATCAACAAGTACGAAGCTACTTTTGAGCTTCCGCAGATTTCCGGTAATACCGGTTCTGATGAAATCATAGTACGCATCTGGATTGAAGGTAACGATGCTGACTGTACAGGTGAAAAGCTTTCCGCAAAGCACCTTTCAGCTAAAATCTCCTTCGGTTCATCAAGTGAAGAAGAACCCGCAGCTTAATTTATAAGCCGCTTGAATACATATTAACCCCGCAAAGGAAACGCATATGAAAAAAGCCAATATTTTGGACAACAGAATATTTCATATCGCGATGAATGTGGTTTCATCTGTGATATTAGTTTTTTCAATCGTAATTTGTGCGGTGGTTATAATTTCGGTTAAATCGTCAACCGGTGTTGCAAATCTCGGCGGATATTCGTTCCTTTCCGTTCAGAGTGATTCGATGGAAGACGAATTCTTTCCCGACGATTTGATTATCATTAAGCGCTACCCTAAAACCCATCGGTATGAAGTGGGCGATATAATTTCTTTCCTCGCTTACGATAAAACGGGTTCAATGTATATCAATACCCACAGGGTTTACGATGTAATCGAAAGCAACGGTTCGGTCAGCTACGTTACAAAAGGCGATAATGCAGACCAGCCCGATAAAAAACATGTTACCTCCTCTAAAATTCTTGGTCAGTATCAAGGCAAACGAGTTGAAAAGCTTGGCGCATTCTTTGATTTTGCCGCAACATCACAAGGTGTTATGCTCCTTATTGTGTTGCCCGCTGCATTAATAGTTATATGGCAGCTTTTCGGCTATCTTCGTTCGCTGGCCCTCGATAAAAAGGGCAATCAGCAGCCTGCTGTGGCATACAATGTACCGCCGCAGTATTACCCTCCTGCGGCTCAAAGCGAAAAAGACGCTATTATTCAGGAATACCTGAGAAAACAGCAGGAAGAAGAAGCACGAAAACAAATGATTATCGAAGAATATTTAGCCAAGCAGAAAGAACTTGAACAGGCTGAAAAAGAAAAAGCAGAGGAAGCAAAGATAAAAGCAATTATCGCGGAGTTCCTTGCACAGCAAAAGGCTGCAGAAGAGCAGCAGACAGAGCAAAACGAAATAAACGACAGCGAAAATAAATAATTTTTCAAAAAATACAGCAAAGGTGGCTACAAAATGAGCGGTATTTTCCAGTTTCTCGGTGATTTCCTTGACCAGCTTTTTGTTAAAGGCTTCTGGGGAATAATCAAAGGCTTCGGTCTTGGCATTGCAAATATTTTCAATGTTCCGAAATATGTCAGAATTTTCAGAGAGTATGCAGGTACTTTAGGTGTTGGCGGTATTATCCTCGGTGCACTTTGTTGCTTGCTTGTGCTTGCACTTCTTGCAGGCATTATTGTACTTCTTGCCCTTCTTATCAAGAAGTACATCCGTTTCCGTAAAACGGTTGTTAATCAGGAAGAGCTTCTCAATGAAGTTGCCACTCTCAACCGCGAAATTATGAAGCTTTCAATTGAAAAGGATAAAATCCTTGCTATGAAGGTTTCTCAGCTCGGTCTTCGTCCCGGCGAAAACCCCTATCTCGAATCCGCTGTAGACGGTTCTTCGGGTGCGGCAGTTGCTGCAGCTGAAGGTGAAGAAGGCGAAACAACAACCACTGCTGACGGTGTAGATGAAAGAACAGCGGATGACTATAGCCGTTTCTACAAACTCACGCAGGTTGATATCGAAATGGAGGGCTATGAGCCGCCCGAATATAATAACGAAATCACACTTCCCGGTATTATTGATATGTACCGTAACTTTGCAGCTTCCCGTATGGGTCTTTACTATGAACACAGAACCCTTCGTCTTTTCCTTGCTGCATTTGCTTCAACCCGTCTGATTATCCTTCAGGGTATTTCCGGTACAGGTAAAACTTCACTTCCGTACTCTTTCGGTAAGTTCCTCCAGAACGATGCTATTATCGCTTCCGTTCAGCCGTCATGGCGTGACCGTACCGAGCTTTTCGGTTACTTCAACGAATTTACCAAGCGCTTCAACGAAACTGAAGTTCTCAAAAAGATGTATGAAGCTACATACAAAGAAGATATTTATCTTACCATCCTCGACGAAATGAATATCGCACGTGTTGAGTACTATTTCGCTGAAATGCTTTCAATTCTCGAAATGCCCAGCCGTGACGAATGGATTGTTTCTCTTGTTCCCTCCGTATGGCCTACTGACCCCAAGCATCTGTTCGACGGTAAGCTCAAGCTTCCCGACAACATGTGGTACATCGGCACAATCAATAACGACGACTCGACCTTCGCCGTTACCGATAAGGTTTATGACCGTGCTATCCCGATTGATATTAACACAAAGGGTAAGTTCTTTGAGGCTCCCTGGACCGATAACCTTACACTCAGCTACAAGCATCTCGAATCAATGTTTGATGAATGTAAGCAGAAATATAAGGTTTCCGAAGAAAGCCTTCGCAAGCTTGCAGAACTTGACGACTATGTTATTGAACATTTCCGTCTTGCATTCGGTAACCGTATCGTTAAGCAGCTGCAGGATTTTGTTCCCGCGTATGTAGGCTGCGGTGGTACAGAAATCGACGGTCTTGATTTCGTTCTCTGTCATAAGATTCTTCGTAAGTTTGAATCACTCAACCTTTCTTTCATCCGCGATGAAATCCAGGGTCTTATCACATACCTGAACAAACACTTCGGTAAGTCTAACATGAGCGAATCTAAGGAATATCTCGAAAGACTTCAGAAGATGATGTAATTTATTACTATATTAATTTCTTGCAAGTTATTCCGTCCCGTTTTTACGGGACGGAGGCTTGTGAAAAAAGCAAAAGTCTGAATTAAGGAGCGATTGAATATGGGAACTTCATATGAAGACCTTTACAACGAATATCAGGCAGGTACATTATCACTTTTTGGCAGTGATGATTACTACAGCGATATGCTTGAAGCTATGGAAAGCGGCAAGCATGAAATTTCTATGTTCAATCGTTTCTTTGAAAAGAAGATTGACCTTAAATGGGTTGAAGCTATTGAAGCTTGTACAGTTGCACTCGATACGATTGTGCGTAACCCCCGTAAGTTCATCGTTCAGGAAGAAGAAATCGTTCCCATTGAGCGTGCAAGAAAAATTACAGCTGAATCTGTCCGTCACCTTGCACAGCACACCAGTATGATTGCCCGTGTTGACGGCGACCGCGTTACTCCCAGCCAGATTCTTAACGTTTTCCGTGAAGAAAGCTTTGAAATTTATGAAAACCGTTTTATCTTCACACTTCTCAGAAATCTCAGACACTTTATTGATACGCGTTATAATGTTCTTTTCAATATGGAGCAGGATGAAAAGAAATCATCGCTCAGCATGAACAGTGAAATAAAGCGCGGTCATGAAACAATTACTTATAAATTGGAAGTAGCAACACAAACTACTGCAACAATGAGTGCTGAAGATATGAAACCCGGTGACGAAAATGTAAGCGCACTTGCAAGAATTGAAAGAATCAAGCGAGTTGTAAACGGTTTCTGTGGTTCATCCTTTATGCGTGATCTTGAGCACTGTACTCCGGTCCGTCCTCCGATTATGCGTACAAATGTTATTCAGAAGGACCCAAATTTCCGTGCTTGTCTTAATCTCTGGCAGTTTATTTCTTCCTATGATGAAGTAGGTTATGAAATTACAGCCAAAGAGTCCAACGAAATGGTTCCCGACGATTATAAAAACGACTTGTTCAAATTGGCAAGCGTTAACTATATGCTCCTTAAAAAGAATATAGGTGAGCAGGAACTTGAAGAAGCAAAGCTTAAAAAGCGTAAGGTTAAGCCGAAACTTCTCAAGCGCCTTGCAGAAGAGCTTGTTCTCAACTACGATATGGAAGAAGTTGAGATAAGAAGAATTTTTGTTGATGAGCTTAAACGAGCCAACAAGAAGAAGACCGCGGGAGAAACCAAGATTAATGAAGCTATCGACCGCGCATTGAAGGCTGAAAACGAGCGTAAGGCTGAAATTGAAGCTAAGATTCAGGCTGAGATTCAGCGTCAGAAAGAAATTGAAAAGCGTCGTAAGGAACGCGAAAAGGCTCGTATTGCAAAAGAGCTTGCTTTGGAAAAGGAAAGAAAAGCAAAAGAAAAGGCAAGACTCAAAGCAAAGAAGGAAAAAGAACTTGCACTCGAAAAAGAGCGCAAGGCAAAAGAAAAAGAGCGCGCAAGAAAAGCAAAGCTGCGTGAGCAGGAGCTTGAAAGACAGGCTAAGGAAAAAGAAAAAGCAAGAATTGCCAAAGAAAAGGCAAGACAGGAAAAGCTCAAAGCACTTGAAGAAGAAAAAGCAAGAAAAGCAGCTCTTCTTGCAGAGCAGAAAAAACAAAAAGAGCTTGCAGCACAACAGGCTGCTAAAGAAAAAGAGCGTGCAGCTAAACAAAAAGCAAAAGAAAAGCTGGCAAGGGAAAAAGCTTTACAGCTTGAAAAGGAGCGTAAAGCAAAACTCAAGTCAAAGGAAAAAGAGCGCATAGAAAAGCAAAAGGCTCTGGAAGCTCAAAGAGCTAAAGAAGCAGCTGAAAAGCTCAAGGCAAAAGAGAGAGCTGCTAAAGAAAAAGCACTTTTAGCTGAAAAAGAAAAGGCTGCGAAGGCTAAACAGAAAGAAAAAGAAAGAATAGCCAAGCAAAAAGCTCTTGAAGCTCAAAAAATAAAAGAAGCTGCTGAAAAGCAGAAGGCTAAAGAGAAGGCAGCAAAGGAAAAAGCTTTACAGGCTGAAAAAGAAAAAGCCGCAGCTCAAAAAGCCAAGGAAAAAGAAAAAATGGCTAAACAGCGCGCTTTAGAGCTTGAAAAAGAAAAGGCAGCCAAGGCAAAACAGAAGGCAAAAGAAAAGGCTGCAAGGGAAAAAGCTTTACAAGCTGAAAAAGAGAAAGCTGCAAAAGCAAAACAAAAGGAAAAAGAAAGAGCAGCTAAGCAAAAGGCTGCTGAAAAAGCAAAGGCATTAAAAAACAACGAGGATTAATAAAGGCAATATTAAATTAAGCCTTGCGGTGTAACGGCAGAAAGACACCGAAAGCTGAACACTTTACCGGATATTTTGGAGGTTCTTAAAAATGAAGAAAAGGTTGGCATTCCGCTCATTTGTAATACTTTTGGCGACGGCATTACTGCTGTCGTCTACTGGTGCATACAATCTCTTGGTTTACGCAAACCAGGACAGCGTTGCCAATTCTCTTTCTGCCATTGAATCTGCCTCCGGTTCCTCTGTTGATGCCGAATCCTCCGAACCTGAAATTTCGGTTCAGGGCGGTGAACTTACTCTTGATTCCGATGTTTCAATACAACTTCAAGCGGCTGAAGAAATAACACTTGAAGGTGAGGGTACACAGCAGAATCCTTATATTATTATGGATGCTTCCGATTTCCTTGAAGCAAATAAAATTGTCAATGCCCAGTTCCCCAATCTTCAGGCTGATGATACATCAAATAAATACTTTAGACTCGGTGCTAATATTGATCTTTCACCTCTTTTTGCAGAAGGTGTTGAATTGCCCTTCCCTGAAAAAGCCGGTAATGCCTATCTTGTTTCAACTAATTTCAGACAGCCGACTTCCGATGTTGTGCGTTTTATTCTTGATGGTACTGTAAGGGATACGCAGGGTAACATTGTGTACGAAGAAAACGGCGATGTAAAAAAATATGTTATCAGCTGCAGTGAAGGTACACGAATCAGCGTACCCCATGAAAACTTCGCACTGTTCGGTTATCTCAATGAAAAATCTGAAATCAGCAATGTTATATTTGAAGACATTAATGTTGCTGCAACATCTGACCAGCCCAAGCGTATGGCTGTTATTTCGTACATGAATGCCGGCACAATTTCAAACTGTGAAATTGTTGACAGTAAAATCGAACTTGTTTCTCCTGACATCAGTTCAGAAAATACGGATGGTTCTTCTGTAACAATTGATACATATGTTCTTTACAACGGTATTGCTGCCGCTGTTTCCGATAACAGATCAAGGATCGAGAATGTTAAGGTAAATAACTTTACAGTTAATCTCCCGACAAAATCAAGCAACGACTATGTAGCAGGTCTTGTAGGACAGAACCGCGGCATAGTTGATTCATCATCAGTTTCCGAAATTAAACTTAACATAACAAGTAACAATCATTATATCGGTGGTCTTGTCGGTTATAATGAAACAAGCGGAACAGAGAATGGTATTAAAAACTGTGTTGTTGATTTTGCAGGTACAGCTGATATCAAAAATAATATAACCGGCGGCGGTTATGTCGGCGGTCTTGTCGGTTACAATAAGGGTTATGTCTATAACTCTACCGTAACAGGCTCTGTAACATCAGCTCAGGCGGCAACAGCATCATCATACAATATTTATTGCGGTGTTGATTGCGGTGAAAATTTTGCATATTACGGTGGTATAACTTCTGTTAATAATGGCGAAATCGTTTCTTCCACAGTTCATAATGTCGGTGCATACATGAAGTCAGCACTTTACAATGGCTATTACGGCGGTATTGCTGCTGTTACAATAGGACAAAAAGATGAAAATACCGGTATAGTTAGCGGTGGTATAATTTCTGGCTGTGTTGCTACAGGTTCATTTTTGTCAGACAACGAAACCTATGGTTATGCCGGCGGTATTGTTGCATTTGCAGACAGTAACACACCTGACGGGGCAATTTCAAATTGCTATACGCTTGTAAGGCTTATTAATCCTGCAAGGGAGTATATAGGTGCGGTAATCGGTTTTGGCGGCAATGCTGCCCAAGCTTCCGGTTGCTATTGGTCTGATGCAATAAGTAAATGTGCAACTGCATACGTATTTACTGATACTGTTGATTCAAGACGCCCCTATATCCTTGAAACTTCTGCCGGTAAGCTTGTTTCTTCAAACAGAGCTGTTGTTGTAGAACGTGGCGATTTAGGCAATCTCAATGCAGCAGATAACACACATGCGTTCAATGTTATTGAAGGAACTACAGCGGCAATTGTTACAGTAAGCGACGATGTTTCATACACGGGTTCGGGTTCCAACAACACACTTATAACTAAATCATATTTGGCTGATTTTGATTTTGCGGGAACAGGTGCCGGTGCATCTTCAATGCAGAATCTGCCGGTTTCATTTGCTCTTGATATTTTTGTCACAAGCAATGCCACAGGTGATCCCGATTACGACCCTTCAAAAGGTGTAGGCAGTCCGTTTGAAATCAAGTCGACTGCAATGGCACAGTATATTCATCTTGCACCGTACGGTAATTATAAGATCACAACTGATATTGCTATTACAGAGTCTTCCTGGACAAAAACAATCTTTACAGGTTCAATTTACGGTGACGATAATATTATTGCAACAGATACAAAGCTATTTACAGCAGTTATCGGTACACGCGATAAAGGTCCGTACTATAAAGATGCAGTCAGCGACCCAAATTTGGATACAGCCAACAGAAAGGGCGGCTATATATCAAATCTTAATTTTGAGCTTTCAGCAGATATAGACGAATCTGTTTTGGGTACCGTATATGATTCCACAATTGTAAAAGTTGCTCTTTCCGACGGCGATCCCACACCGGATGACGGTGACGAAACTGTATATGAAGGCTATATCGCAGACCTTTCAAAAGCACCTGCATATTCTGCTGCATTTATTGATTGCGCAGTAGGTAACAGTTATATTTATGGCTGCTCAACCGATGTATCTGTAAAATTCGGTGCAACAAACTATGTTGCAGGCTTTATTGCTTATGTCAGCGGTGCAGTAGTTGTTGATAATTGTTTTGTTAATGCAATAAGTGTTTATGTATCTGGGGACAGCAACGAAATTTCCCGTGCAGCCTTTATTGCAGATTCTGAACAGAACAGCGGTCTTATAGCAAACAGTATTATCAGCTCCCGTATTATTGGTTCTACATATGTTTATGCGGTATTTGGTAAACATGCCGGTGTATATAGTAGAGCTTATAAAAATATAGTTTGGTCAAAGCTTAGCTTTGCTTCAACCAATAAGGCTTCCAATGTTGAGCAGGAAAGCGTATCTCTTTGGGGTGGGGAAAGTGTACCTACTCAGAACATGATGGCAGGCGGCGACTTTGTATGGACTGTTGATATTCCGCAGCATGTCACAGCCTTTGAAGGTGCTTCTGTTTCCGACTTTACGGTTTCTCTTATTAATATTGATAGTAATAATAATGAAACTGCATATGAGGCAGATAAATTTACTATTGAAGGTATTACTGTAGAAAACGGTAAACTCAATGTAACTGTCAAAGCAGCAACCTCTGCGCAGGCAGGTGACAGTGTTTATCTTAAAGTTGTTAACTTTGAAACAGGCTTCCAGACATATGTAAAATATCTTGTAAAATCTTCCGATTTTGTAACACAGGACGGCTATATAATCCTTTCTACCAAAGAAGATTTGGTTATGCTTTCCAACAAAGTCAATCCTGATTCTGAAAATAAAGATTTAACCTATCTTTCAAAAGCATATAAGTTGGACGCAAATATACGCATGGGCGATACTGTAATTCCGCCCATAGGCTCTAACGCTTATCCTTTCACAGGTATATTTGATGGTAACAATTACGAAATCAGCGAACTTACAATCACAAGTACCAATGACAATTCTGCTCTTTTTGCTGCTGTTGATTTTTCTGAAGGTGTAAGTGTTAACGGTGTTTCATCTGATTCCGGTATATATAATTTGAAAATAAGGGATTTTGCTGTTTCAGGCGGCGACAGTACAGCTGTGCTTGTCGGTACAGGCATTGATAAAGTCAATATCCATGATGTAGAAATAATTGACTCATCTGCAATCGGTACAGGTAAAAGTGTTGCTGCTGTTGTAGCAAGCATGAAAGACTGTGATGCAGATATATATAATGTTACCCTTAACGGTGTTACGGTACAGACGTCATATACCGATGGTGCTAAATTCTTTAAGGACAATGCTGTTGTTATCGGCGGTATCGGCGCTATTATAGGTTCAGCTGAAGAAAGCGATACTGAAGCACATACAATAAATGTTTATGGTGTTGCAGCAAGCAATATTGTTGTTGCAGGTCCAAGTATCGGCAACGTTTATGGTTATGCCACTGTTAATGCCGGCGGCCTTATCGGTACTTATCAGAAATATTATGAAACAGCAGCAAATATGTCTGCATCTTCTCTTAATATTGGCCGAGAAGTTCCGGAAGATGAAGCAGACTTCGATATTACGGTTTCAAATCTTACTGTCAGGTCGGCAGGTAATGCCGGCGGTATCGTTGCGGCTACAAACGCTAAAACAACAATAAAAAATGTAAAGGTTTCTGCAGATTCAGAAAAAGGTACAACTATCCACAGTACTACCGAACTTTATATCGGTGGTATAGCTGGTTATGTAGGTCCATACAGATCTTATGATAATGCTGATGCGATAGAAGCAGTCAGCAAGATATATGGTTTTATAAGCAATGCAGTTGTTGAAAATGCAGAAATTAAAGCGACAGATATCAATATTTCTTCACCGACTGCTGTCAAGAATCGTAATGTTGTTGTTGGCGGCATAGTCGGTGCTGTTAACGGTCCGGCAGAAGGTGATACGCTTGTTGACTGTGTTCTTAAAAACAGTTTGGTTGAAGGCGTTGTTGTTGGCGGTATAGTTGGCGCTAACATTATGTTATATGTTAATATCGGTAATGTGTTGCATATTAACAATTGTGATGTTTTTTTATCTGTTATTACTACTGTCAAAGATTGTGTTCCTTGTGGATATTCACTAGAAACTTATGATTTCGGTGTAGGAGGCATACTTGGTACTAATACTGCAAACTATAATTCATATAGAGATTCTTACATATCAGATGTGAATATCAAGTATTGTGATGTCGATTTTCAAACAATAATCACCAATTATATTGAATGCGATAATGAGACTTTAAAATATTTTTCTGCAACAGGCGGTATTGTTGGTTTAGCAACTCAATATAAATCTACTGGAACGCAGTTAAAACTTTCTTATAACACTGTATCAGCTCAGATTACTTCAGTGGCTGATATGAATGTGGTTTCTGAGCCATACCATACCGATCAGGAGTATTGGCGTGTCGGTACAGGTGGTTTTATTGGATTTTTCAGGGGCATTGATCTTTATAGTGAATATGTTGCTTATACGCAATATCTCTCAATTACTGACAGTGTATTTGACGGCAGTATTATTGGTACAGATTGTATTGGTGGCGCAATTGGTTCCATAACATCTGCTTTTTGCTATGAGTACTCAGAAGAAACTCATCTTCCCAAAGATCTACTTAAAAATATTGTAATATCCGGTTCACTTAAATCTACATTAGCAAATGAAACTAATACCATGATACGTGGCGGTGTTACAATTGGTAGTATAGTTGCTAATACGGATTCCTACATTGCAGGCGGATACTCAGGATCTGGTTTCGCCTTGGAAATGGTTATAGGTGATGATATGTCCTATACCTTTAGTAACATTTACTATTCATCATTTGCTATTGATACAACAACATTCCCGTTTATGGGTTATTGCGGTGCTGATAAGTCAAATAATTGGTCAAATTATATACCTACTTATTTTGAAACTTTTTCTTTAATAGTTAATTGCTATTATGATGTTAATCTTAAAGGTAGTGACTTTGATAATGGTAATGTTGAGCCTCAGCTCACTGATTATTCTTCCGGTACGGAATTTGTAGGTTATGTTTTCCCGGAAGTAAACCGTGGCGAATTCCGTTTAGATACAGCGGATAAAAACGGTAAGAAACCGCATTGGGTCGGTTCTAATCCCAGTATCGCTATTGTTTCCGATACGGAATATAATTCACTTACCGTTACACCTAAAAACCCCGAAACAATTGATGTAAGTATTGATTATATCGGTTCAGTTACAGACGGGGAAGGGTGGTCATATGAAGCGCGCCTTCCTGTAGGATTTAAATTTACTTCAACAGCTTTTGTTCCTTTACAGACTGTTAACTATAACGGAACAACATATCGCCTTATAACAGATCCGATTGATTTTAAACTAATCAAGGATGAAGCTCTTGCTTATAACTATTGGTTAGCAAATGATATCGTATTTACTGAAAATATGTTTGATCCCACCAACGGTATGTATAAGGGCGGCTTTACTCCTATAGGTACATCAAGTGCTCCGTTTACAGGTACTTTCGGTTCAAGAAAGGATGCGGGAAATGAGCAGTTTGAAATTTCCGGTTTACAGTTAACGGCGTCTGCTGATACAAATAAAGTAGCCGGTTTGTTCGGTTACACTCAAAATGCATCTTTTGATAATTTTAAAATAACCGATGTTACTTCAACGGCTGATGTTAAATACGCTGCAGCTGTTGCAGCGGTAGCAACCGGTTCGCTTAATGCTACAAATGTTACAGTAGAAAATGCTCATATAAGCGGTGCAGATTATACTGCAGGCTTATTTGGAGGCTTGTTCAGTGCAGGTCAAGGCGCAATTTCTTGGAATATTTCCGAATCAAAGTTAATAGGTGAAAGAACCGCTGACAGCAGTTATACCACAACAATTCAGGGCGATCTTGCATCTGCCGGTATTGTTGTTCATACTGATCAGAACGCAGCTTCAATAAAGGGTGTTACCGTTTCCGGTAGTGCAATTATTCAGGGAACGGAAAACGATACTGATGATTCAACATACTTTGACAATGGTGCTGCTGGTATAGCTTTTGCATATTCCGGTGATATTTCGGCTAACGGTAACAAGCGCAATACTGTAAAAGATTCACTTGTCAAGGGTGAAATTGCTGCAGGTGCTGTTGTACGCACATATACATCGAATGCAAATGATGTGTTTTCATCTTTTTCAAGCAACACAAATCATGCATCAGTTGTTGCTGAAAGAGTGTCAATCAATGCTGTAGATATTTTTTCTACAATAGTTGAAGGAACACATATACACACAGCAGATAAGTATTCTTACAGAACAATATCTTCAGCCGGTATTATTGCTCGTGTTGATGCACCTTCTGTTAATCATACAGTTACCGATTGTACTTTAGATGAGCAAACAACAGTTAAAGCACCCTATGGTGTAGGTGGTATCGTTGGTTGCTTTGAAGCACCAACAGATACATCAAAAATAAGAGTTTATAATATAGTAATTGATTCTTGTAACACATCGGCAACAGTAACTGCTACCGAAAGTGATAATACAAAAATCACCGACACAATATCAAATCTTTATTATAATATGGGTGCTGGTGGTATTATTGGTTCATTGTCAAAAGATACATACCTTTCCGGCATTCATATCTCCAATTGCCATGTAGGTGGAACAATTTCCGGAGATTCTGCTGTAGGTGGTCTTGTTGGTGCTATCTGGACCAGCGGAATGATTGTTGATGAAGCTAAGTTTAACGAGATGAACCATCACTTTGCAGAAAACTGTGTAATTTCCGCAAGCTTTAAAAACCTTGCGGGTGAAGATTCATTTGTAAAGAAAACCACTACCACAGGTATCGTTGTCGGCTACATTTATGATTTTGAAGCTAATCCTTCCAATGGTGTAATGGTTTCAGGTTCATCATTCAGCGGATATACCAATCAGCCTTTCTTTAATATCTATTATTCCGGCTATAAGTATCAGTCCGGCTCGGCTTATCTCTTCGGTGTTCTCAAGCCTGTACAGTCGGGTAATGACAATTCTGCAAATACAAAATCCGGTCTTACTGATTACATCTACGATATAAACAGCTACGAAGCAGATAAAGAGAATGAACCCGGTATAAAGAATCATACCATTAATGAACAGACGCGCGCTCTCACATTTGGTGAGCAGTACCGTATAAAGCATAAGGATTATGATTACGAAGAAAATATAACTCCGATTAATTCTCTGCTTTTTGCAACGGGATATCCTGTTGCTATGTCTGATTTCAGCTTTGATGCTTTGCCGCAAAATGTGCCGGATAATGATTTAAACTATATCTTTGATTCTGCGGCTTCGATTAACGGCTTTACCGTTTCTGCTGTCAATAAGGGGGGAACAGATACCGCTCTTGAACAGACAGCTGTTTTGATGCCCGAATCTGTAAAAACCGATTCAAATAAGATTTCGGTTAAAGCGGCAGAGGGTGGCTATATTCTTGCTCCTGCTGACGGTGTAACGCTTACAGAAACCGTTGAGTTTAACCTCGTCTTTACATACTCCAACGGTATGGAGCTTGCTGCAGCCTTTGTAGTAGAAGTTTCAGGCAATGACTATTATCGTTATGAAAACACATACTTTGTTTTCAATGCATCAAACCTCTATTCCACAATTGAAAAGGTAAATGCTTCTTCAACAATTATTCAGTGCTATGATATTTTCTGTGCAATAGAAAACAATAATCCACTTATAACATCAGCTGATACCTATGCTGAAAATGTTACTCTTTCACAGGTTATGAGTGCTGAAGATTTGGCTTTGCTTGCCGCTTCAGTACATCCAAACCCCAAGTTTGAGGCAGGTGTTGATGAACGCACTGAAATTGACATTGAAGAATATCTCGGTGTTACTGATTTGGCAAATGTCAAGCTCAGTAAGCTTGTTGACGGTGTTTCTGCAACACAGTACGGTACATATACTGAAAATTCATCGGATCATTTTGATCTTGACTTTGCCGGTGATTATCGTGTTCTTTCAGCTGTTGCTGTTGATAATATAAATAGCACAGGCTTAACACAGGCAGGGGATTATTTCTCCATTTACGGCTTTGAATCACATGACGATGTAAATGTTACCGCACAGGGTGAGGATGCTGAAAAATCTGGCTTCTTCAATTCTCTCAACGGCGCAACTGTAACTGGTCTTACCTTTGTAAACCCGAAAATTGAAGTAATCGGTTCACGCGATGCCGAAAACTTTGTCGGTGTTCTTGCAGGTTCTGCTGTTGGCGCAACTATTACCGATGTAAGTGTAGAACGCATAGGTACTCAGGGTGAAGCTTATGTTATGAGCCTTCGTCAGATGATTCCTGCTTCGACAAATGTCGGCGGCATTGTCGGTTCTGCAGATGCTGCAACAAAAATTAACAACTGTTCAGTCAGCGGTCTTGATGTTATAGGTGCAACGCTTGCAGGTAATACTTCAGGAAAACTCTATACAGTCAAAGTCGGCGGTATTGCAGGTTCAAGCGCAGCAGAAATTGTTGATGCTTCTGTTTCGGATTCCCGCATCCTTGCAGAACGCTATGACAGATTCCGTAATACCTATGTTTCCTATGCAGGCGGTATTGCCGCATGGGCAACAGGTAATATAACTAACGCTGAAGTTAATAATACGCAGCTTCGCGATGCAACATGTTCCGTAAATGTAACCGGTACAACGGCTGCGGGCAGCTATGTTGCCAATGCAGATGATCATGAGCTGGTTGCTGACCGTATCGGCGGTATTGTTGCGCACTCATACGGTAATGTGAATATCGCTTCGGCAAAGCTTCACGGTGTTTCAATTACAGCGTTTGATACAGCAGGCGGTATCATTGGTGAAATTGAAAACGATGATGAAGCAGTTGTCAATATCACCAACAGCAATGTCGGTGATTACGCAGTTGCCGGCAGCAATGCAGATATCAGAGTTCTCAGTTCATCTAACCTTTCAACAAGCAATCTTCGTCAGTTCTATAATGTAGCAGGCGGTATTGTAGGTAAGGTTGATAATCTGGCTTCTCTTAATATTAACGGCAGCGGTTTTAGCGGATATGTAGGTACATATTCTTATGATAACCTTAATAAGGACTGTACTGCAGGCGGTGTAATCGGCTATATTTCCGAACAGCTTGAAAATATTTCGTCTTTAACAGTTGTTGATACAACTGTTTCGGGTGAGGTTTCAGGCTTCCGCAGCGGTAAAACTGCACCTGCTTTTGAGCCGTATCTCGGTGCAGCAGGCGGCTATATCGGTAAAATCCGTTCAACTGTAAGTGATGCAGGTGAAACTCCGCTCGTTTCTCACGGTGTAATGTCTGCAGAAGTTAATCTTTATACCAATTCAACCGGTACAATGGTTGACGCTACAAACGCTACAGTTAAAGATCCTCAGAGTGTTTCAACAAATGTCGGTAAATTGTTAGGTTTTGCAATTGAGGGTAACAATTTTGCAACATCTGCCGAAGATCTTACTGCATATTTTGAAAATATTTATGTATCGTCATATCCGCAGGATATTATTGCCTATGGCTGTAAAGATTTCTACGGTCAGAAGAATACCGCTGAAACATATACAGATATCAATGTAGCTACCTATACCTATACGGAAGATGGTACTACTTATACTGAAAACGGCAAGTCATTCATGGTAGGTACATCTGAAGATATCAGCATTTCTCCGGCTGATGATAAATATTCTTCAAGTGCGCTTATTCCTCTTGATACCGAAAACATCGGCGAAGAAGGTGTTTCTGCGTCCCGCCATTTCAGACTTGTATATAATGATATTAAGTTTAAATCAGATAATACAAGCAGCGATGTTATTTCCTATAATAAGGAAAACGGTGCACATATTGTTTTGAATGAAGGCGAAACAAGTGCAGTAATTTCAATTGATAATTACGAAAAGCCTTACGGTACTTTGACTATCAGCCAAGTAAAAGAGGATATTATCGGTGACCTTGTCCTTACTTATTCCTACGGTCTTGAAGTAGGTATTCGACTTATTACGGTTGAAATTGAAGGTATGGGTGAAGAAGATGATCCGTACTTAATCAGCACACCTAAACATTTTGATGTTGTGCGTGCTTTGCCGGACGCATACTATAAGCAGGTTAATAATATTGACCTTGCTCCGCAGTATGGCTACAGTACAACGGTTACAAGTCCGCTCTGGAAAGACGGTCAGGGCTTTGAACCTATCGGCACAAAGCAGATTCCGTTTATCGGTTCCTACGATGGCGGCGGATACTTAATTACTAACCTTTATATTAACCGCAGCAGCGATTATGCAGGTCTGTTCGGTTGTGTCGGCTCAGGTGCTGAACTTAAAAATATTCACATCGAACTGGCTGGACCGATGACTGTTAATACAAATCCCGAAAACTTTAATATAACAGCGGATTTGGTCGGCGGTATTACCGCTAACAGCTATGTCGGCGGACTTGCTGGCAGGGTAAACAATGCAACAGTTACAAACTGCTCTGTTGTTAAGGGCAATGTAATAGGCGATACTGCTTTGGGTGGTCTTATCGGCGAAAGTGCAGGTGCAACAATTGATTCCTGCTTTATTTCCACAACCGTTTATTCAAAGCTTACCGGTAAAGAATACAGCGGACAAAATAAGAACGCAGGTGCTTTGGTCGGCTTTGTTTCCGGCACAACATCAGTTTCCGGCAGCTTTACTTTCGGATATGTAAGCCTTGGTGTAAAAGAAAGTAATGATGAAAGAATTTACGGTGCAGTCGGCGGTCTCGCAGGCTATGTCGGCACAAACGCCAAGCTTGAAATATCAGATGTTTTTGTAGGCGCCAGCGTATCGGATTCTAACGGTATTAATTTCTACAAGGGTCTTACTATCGGCGGCTCAAATACACAAAGGTCTGATATTACCGCAAAGAATGTACGTATCAGTGCAGCAGTTGCCGCAACACAGGTAGGCGACACGGATAAGATCAATCCTGTTCTTGGTGTTTTGGGCGGTGTTACCGTGCCGGATGATGCAAAGGGTTCGGTTATTTATGATGCTGACCTAATGGGTATAGCTGCAGAGCAGGCTGTAGTTGATGAACAAGGCAACCCGATAGTTGATGAGAATGATGAAGTCGTAACTGAATGGGTTACTGTTGTTTCAGATGAATCGGGTGTAACACCTGCTTCGGGTGAAGATTTCTCATTAAACGGTGTAAATCTTGCTGCTAATGCCGGTACAGATGCTTATACCTTAGCTTATGTTGAGCTTGCAAAGCTGCAGGTTGACCCGTCAGCTAAAGAAATTACCGACAGACAGAATAACACCCTTTATAAAGACGGTCTGTTTTATCCTGTTACCGTGATGGGTGAAGGTATTATAGCTTCATCTTCACGCTTTGATACAAGTGATAACCTTGATGACTATCCGTCCGAAATGGATACCGAGCTTTACGGTGACGGTAAAGATAAGAGCATAAGGAACACGGATTTGCTCTTTGAAAATGTACAGGGCGGTATCAAGGTATATATCAATATCTTCAAAGAAGATGCTGAAAAGTATACAGGTGAAGTTCTTAAAAACGGTGAAATGTTCTATAACGACAGGGTTCCGTATTTTGTTGTTACGGATTCAGCTCCCGTTACTGTCGATGATACTTCGGTTGAGCTTTACCGTAAGGTTGTTTATCCGGTACAAGTCAGAAATGACAGTATCGGCAGGATTTATCCCATCTCAACTGAAAGACAGCTTAATTCTATAGGTATTAAGGCAACTGACGAATACGGCAAGGTAATAGATACCAAGTTTGTTGCTCTTACACCTGATAAAAGCTATACATTTACTGATGATATCGTTCTCGGTAATTACAAGTTTAATCCTATACCGGATTATTCAGGTCGCTTTGAAGGAAACGGATTTAAGCTTTCCAACCTTAATATTGAAGCATCCGATAATACCGGCTTCATTGGTACTATGCTTGGCGGTTCGCTAAGTAACATGGTGCTTGAAATCGGTACTGTTAGCGGCGGTAATAATGTTGGTGCTCTTGTTGGTTCAATTCAGCCTGCAGAAGGTAAAACAGTAAATATTACCAACTGTTCTGTTTCTCATCTGATGAAGGATAAAGAATCTGCAGATGGAGAAACAGCTGAAAAAGAACCGGTTGGCAGCGGCGTAATCGGCAGCAATAATGTCGGCGGTCTTGTAGGTTACGCAAAGGGCGGAACAGGTTCAATTATTTCACATTCGTTTACACAAGTTACCGTTTCCGGTACTAATGTAGTCGGTGGTCTTGTAGGCTACAATGAAATGGCTGTTGATAACAGTTACGCAACAGGCGATGTAAACTCTTCAATTACCGGCACATACAGCGGTACTCACGGTATCGGCGGTCTTGTAGGTGTATCAAACGGCTCTGCTGCTGTTATATCGTCTTCGTTCTCAAGCAGTGCTGTTGATGTTGGTCTCAATGACGGCATGACTTACATTACATCGAGTGAATATGGTGTCGGCGGTCTGGTAGGTCATGTAGGTGACGGTGCTCAGCTTTCCGGCGTATTCTCCAGCGGTGGTGTCAGATATTCATATTCCGATGGCGATAGCGAAGATGATAACGAAACCGGCAGCTCAGTTGAATTGCCGTCTTGTCAGTCGCTCACCCTTGGTGTCGGCGGTCTTGTCGGCGTACTTGGCAGTTCAACATTGAATGTTTATTCAAGTGCTTCTGTTGCAGCAAAATTCGGTGATGTATCTGCGGCTTCTGCTGTAGGTGCAGGCGGTCTGTTTGGCGTAATTAAAGCCGGTGTAGAATACGGTTATTCATCCGGTTCAACTCTTGCTGAACCCAGAATGAAGGATTATTCATCAGCCAATTACGGTGTCGGCGGCGTTATCGGTGTTATTGCCGGCGGAGTATCTGCTAAACACCTTCGTTATGACCTTAATGTTTCCGCTATAGAATACGATGCTGAAACAGATGCTTCACAGGGTTCTGTGGGTAAAGTTATCAGCGGTTCATTCGATAATGCTGCCCAAGCAACAACTGCTCAGTTTATTGATGGCAGTAGTTTGCAATCTGAACTTGGTGGAAGTGTTTTCGGTTATACCCCCGGTGCGTATCCTTATCTTAAAGCATTATTTAATGAAAATGTTTCCAGAACAATTCAGTTCAACGCTCTTTTGAGTGTAGTTGCTATTGAACTTAACCCGCTTGATCAGATGGCGGCAGAAGGTAAGGGTATATCCATGGCAATGAATATACCTACCGAAGTTACACATAACGGTACAGCATATACCTTCGGCTTTGAAGCAGATAATACTCAGCAGGGTTCAGCGAAAGCCATTGTTGACCCGAATACAAATACTCTTTCTGTTCAGCGTTCAAGCAATAAGGCAGAACAGGCTAACTTCATTATCACGATTGAAACTGTTGGCGGTCAGAAAGTTGACCCGAGTGACGGTGTAGTTTACAGCACAGTTGCAAGCCGTCCGCTGTCGCGTATCTGCGCACAGATGCTTGGTACAGATGATTATCCCTTCCTTGTAGCATCACAAGAGGATATGAAGCATGTTGCCATGACTTCAAACGAACTTACCGCAACTGCAGCGGCTGATCCGGAGAGCTTGTACCTTGAATGGAACGAACCGCTTGATGCCAATACTGACAGCAATGATACAAAGGTTTATTACCGTATGATGGGTAATGTTTACCTTGACGGTACATATACAAGACCTGTAGGTTTTGCCGCACTCGCTCATGGCTACTCATTCGACGGTAACGGCTACTTTGTACACGGTCTGCGCGAAACTCTTGCAGATACCGTAAACGAAAGTTCTGTTATCACGAATGTAACCTTTAAGGATACAGTATTCAGCGAAGGTGAAAGCCTTGTAGGCAATCTTGACGGTATTGTCAGAGGCGTAAATGTATTCAGCATGCCCGTCAACGAGAAAAATACCGACGGCACTTTGAAGTATACACATACCAAGAGCAGCGGCAACAATGTTGCAGGTATTGCACAGACTGTAAATAAAAACGGTATAATCGAAGGCTGCGTTGTCAACCTTGATTGGGAAGGCACAGCAAATGATTCATTTGCAGGTATAGCTCTTACCAATAACGGTACAATTGCCATGAGTGCTTCGGTAGGCGATATAACAGGTTCAGCAAATAGTGCAGCGGCCTTTGTCGGCGAAAACAACAACACAATTTCAACCTGCTTTACAATGGGCGATATTCTTCTTGATTCTCCCACAAGCTCTGTTTCAGGCTTTGTCGGCACAAATAACAGCGCAATCACAAATTGCTATACTCGTTGCAATATTATTGTGCGCGGTGAAAATTCCGGACTTAATGCAGGCAGCTTTGCTGCAAACAACGGAACTAATGGCACAATAAACGCTTGTTATGCTGCAGGTTTGTTTACCGTTGATAATGCAGGTACAACGCATGTGTTTGTCGGCCACAATGATGGTTCGATTAATGACAGTATGTTTGATAAGCAGATGAGCGGTTCATCCTTTGCCGATGACTTCTATCTTGCAGAGCGTACGCTTGAAGTAGCTACTCTTTCCAATATGAACATAATGGTAAAGGGTGCTTATGTAGTTTCCGATAATGCAGGTAAAACTGCTGTAATTGATGGTGTAGAAACAGTTGTTGATATTGAATATCCGCAGTTGAAAGCAATTCTTGATACTAAAGTGCTTGAGGAAACCGGCGAAGCTGATAAAGACGGTAATAAGATTAAAGAAGAAACAGAACAGAGCCTTATGTACAGAACTCTGCGTTCCTACTCTAATCTGAGTTCAGCAGGTGCTATGGTAAATAACGATAACTATATCGATTATCTGCCCTACGGAACCGATACTGTTATCAGCAGCAAATTTATCTGGAAAATGGCTGATGAATCCGTTGCTGAAATGGATGACTTTGCAGGCGGTGGCAAATATTTCACAACAAATAATAAAGCTGCCTCAACAATTATCAGCGTTCGAAATCCTGATATTACTAATAAGCCTGATTTGGGTATTGAGATTGAAGAATACCATTCCTACACTAAGGAAGAAAGTAAGATTTATGATACTTACAATCTCCATATTACGGTAAATAACAATCCCAATCCGAACTTCAGCGGCGGTAACGGTACAGAAGAAACACCGTATATCATCGCTACCAAGGAACAGGTTGTTGCTCTTTCCTACTACGGTTCAAACCCCGACAGTTACTTTATTATCGGTGAAGTCACAGATGCCGAAGGTAACGATATTGACGATATCACAAACGGCGCACTTGATATGACGGGTACCGATTGGGGCGCATACATTGATTTGTTCAGCGCAAACCTCGACGGTAGAGGTTACACACTTTCCAATGTAACAATTCCGCCGGAAGGCGATAACGCACTTATCGGTGTAATTGATGGCGGTAATATTTCCAACCTCGGTATAGCAGGTATCAGTATTACCGTTCCGGAAGGTAATACCGATGCGGCAGGTATGCTTGCCGCAAAAGCCATGAACAATACCTCTACAATTACCAACTGCGTTGTCGTCGGTACAGTTACCGGTCCTGACGGTAAAGCTGCAACAAGCGAGTATATCGGCGGTCTTATAGGTGATGCACAGGGTCCTGTAATTATAGACGGTTGTGTAGTTTCCGGTAAGGTTGTCAATTCCGAAGGCAGTGCAGGCGGTGTAATCGGTAAGGCTGAAAACGGCGTATCAGTTACAAACAGCCTTTCAACCGTATTGGTAGATGGCGGCAATTCCGCAGTCGGCGGTATTATCGGAAGCGGCCCTGCTAATACAACAGATTCAGTATCAGTTTCAAACACAGTATTTGCAGGTAATGTAAATGGTGCAACAGTCGGTAATATAGCAGGTGACGGTAAAAATATTACCGTTACAAACAGCTACTACGATAAGCAGCTTTCAATGGTAGCAGCAGAAGAAAACGGAGTAACAGCAGCCTCTACACATTACCTTACTACTGCTCTTGTTTCAGATTTTGTTTCAACAATGGGCAGAATAAACAGCTTCTCCGGCTATCCCGTACCTGCTGCAATAGCCTCGGGTGAAAATTACGGCGATGCTTTCATGAATGCTGTTAAGCTTGCAAGTGCAAAGATAAGCTTTGTCAACGGCACGGGCGCAGGTACTTCAAAGGTATTTACCGGTGTTGCGGCTGATGATTGGGGCGCAATAATGACTGTTTCAGGTGATACGGTCAAATACTTTGGTGCAACAACTTCCGGCACAAGCCTCAAAGCTGATACAAGCAGTCTTGCTCTGGGCGAAACGGCAGAAGGTGAATTCACTTATACTCTTGCAGATACAAGCCTTGTAAGATATATTGATTTCACTCTCGGTAAAACCGTTAAGGCTGTACAGTATAAGCTGAAAGATAGCGGAATTGCTGATTCATCAAAGGCAATTATTTCTGTTGTAACCGGTGTGGGCGAAGGTAAGAGTGCAGCCACAATCTTTGATAGTACTGCAAACTACGCCGAAAGTTACGAATCAATATGCAATAACATGATTTTTGCTTACGATGAAGAGCTTGAGGCTTATACCTTCACCGTAACGGCACAGCTTGATGAAAAACTGATAGCTGAGGACATTGATGTTAAGTTTGATAATGTAAATGTATCAGCAGACATCATCAAGAATCAGAACGGTTCATTTACAGTTGTTATCGGTTCAGAAGCAACAACAGAGCTTGTAAACTTCACTACGGTTTCAATTGATATTACCGCAGTTGAAGAGGCTTGGGGTGTCCACAAGCTTGTAAGCTTTTTCTAAATTTTATTAAATCAAAAGGGGACTTTAAGGAATGAAAAGTCAGAAAACAAATGCTTTTCAGTTGGCAGTCGCAGGCGGCGTATTGGTGCTTGTGCTTGTTTGTGCTACCTTTGCATGGTTTGCAGTCGGCAATCACGCATCGGTGGGTCAGATTCTTGCGTCTGTCAGCTCCCCTAAAGTCCCCTCACAGTTTAATTCAATTCAGTACGAACAGTCCGTTAATTTTTGGTCTACATATAACGGTCAGCATCTTGAGCTTGTTCCCGGTAAAACATGGAGATTCAAAGTGTATTTTACCGCGCAGCCAACTGACACTTTGAAAATGTCTCTTTCACAGATTTCTGCTGAACTCAGAGAACCCCAAACAGAAAGCGATGTTCAAGAAGGTACAGAAACAACCGCTGCACCTGTTGATATTTACAACCCTGTTGTTGAGGAAAATATGCTTTCAAAGGTACTTCTTGTAAGCGTTAACGGCGGTGCATTTCAAAGTATTGATGAACTTGCCGGCGACGGTGCATCTGCTCTTATTTTCAATGGTGTTGTAGGGGAAAAGCCTGAAAATGCTACACAATATGAATATACATATGAAATAAAAATGGACGAGAAAGCCAGAAATATTTATATGGATAAGGTGCTTTCCTTTGTTTTGGAAGCAGACTTAATTACAGAAGAATCCGGCGAAGAAGCGGAAGGATAAAGCAAAATGAAAAAAGTTATAGGTAAAATAATTAATTTTGTTCTTGTTGCGCTTATCCTTTTTGCTGTAGCGGTTCTTGTTCTTGTTGGCTACAATGCCAAAAGGGGCGAGGCTACTACCGTTTTCGGCTACGGCTTTATGGCTGTACAAACCGGCAGTATGACCCCCGAATATCCGATAGGTACGGTTATTATTATTAAAGAAACCGACCCTTCTCAGCTTAAAGAAAAGGATGTTATAACCTTTTATTCGAGCAATCCCTCATTGGGTAATATGATTGTTACCCACAGAATTATGGAAGTTACCGACGACGGTGACGGAACCTACAGCTTTGTTACCCAGGGCGATGCAAATGTAATCCCCGATGAATATTCTGCCGAAAGTGAAAAAATTATCGGCAAGGTAGTGGGTAAAAGTAATTTAATGCAAAAGCTGATGAAAATACGCGAAAATCCTGCGTTTTTCCTTGTGCTGATTGTGCTTCCCATGTGTATAATCATTACTATGGAAATGGTTAATATCAGCAAAAAAATGAATGAAAAGAACAATGAAGATGAAGAAAAAAAGAAAAAGCAATAAATTTTTTGCGGCTTTTTCGGCTGTGCTGGTCCTGCTATGTGTTGCCGTGTGGTTTCCGAAACTTTTAGGTGTGGAAAGCTACTATGTAAAAACCGGCAGTATGGAGCCCAATATACCCAAGGGCAGCATGGTCTATATTGAAAAAATTGAAATTAACGATATTCAACCGGGTATAGATGTTCTGCTTTTTTCAAACGAGGCAGGAACAAAATCCTTTACCCACCGCGTTATGAGCGTTGATTATGAAAACGAAACGGTTGCTACAAAGGGCGATGCAAGCAAGGTTTCAGACCCGCTGCCTACCCCTTTTGCAAATTGTAAGGGCAGGGTGCTGTTCTTCTTCCCTTATTGGGGCTATGTAGTTCAGGCTCTTAATACCGTGTGGGGTAAGGCTATAATAGCTTTGTTTTATATAATCTGGCTTGCGGTTGAAATCGAAAAATATAAATCTGAAAAGAAAGCGGTGAAGGCATGAAAAATAAAATAATCTGTCTTGTCCTTTCCCTTGTTTTTATAGCGGGTGTGTTCGGTGTTAACGGCACTTATGCATGGTTTCCCAGCTATGGCGAGGGTGCAGGCGGCGTGCTTCACAATTTCCAATCAGGTAATATGGGTTATACTCTGGTTGGCGATTTTGCAGATAATACCGCTTCAATTGAACCCTTGCAGAACTTAATTAAAGAAGATGCAAGTTTTTATCTTATCAACAATTCTTCTATTGATACTCAGGTAAGAGTTAAGGTTTCTTATACATATTTTGATGCTGCCGGAAACCGTCTTGAAGAACTCAGTTCTTTTGTAAGTGCAGCGGATACAGGCGCACCCTTTGTTGCAGAACCAGCAGCAGACAGTAATTCAAAAACCTATTGGTCATATAACGATGCAGACGGTTATTTTTATTATGATGACCCCGCTATCGAAGGTACAGACGATACAATACAAGGTCTTGCTGAAAATGTAACCCAGCAGATTATTCCGCTGTTTTCCGCAATGTACTACAGCGGCAAAAATTCTGTTTTACCTTCAGGCAGTTTTGGTGAAGGTAAGACTATTACAGTTAAATTAACCTTTGAAGCCAAGCAGACTGCGCATGTTGAATGGGAAGTAATGGGTACTGCTGAGCATCCTTTTGAACAGGTTCCCGATCCGACAACTACAGTTCAGGCAAGTTGATTTTATGAGAATATTTAATATTATTTACAATATTGTTTCTATAGTTATCGTTGCGGTGTTTGTTTTTACCCTCGGTCTGAAAATTACAGATACCAAGGTTTATGCCGTTGCAACCCCCAGTATGCAGGATGAGCTTTTTGAAGGTGATATGGTTTTTGTCCGTGCAGCAGGGGAATACCTTGAAGGCGATATAATTACAGCGAACCTACCCTCGGGCGGCACATTTACTCACCGTATCGTTTCGGTAGATAACGAAAAAAAACTCGTATATACTATGGGCGATAATAATTCGCAGCCTGACCCGCTGCCGACAGCTTTTGATGATATCGTTGGCAAAGTGGTGTTCAGTGTACCCATGCTTGGCAATTTAGCCTTGAAGTTTGAGCCGGTTTCAGTTATGGTTGTGCTTGCGGTTGTTCTTGTTGCTTTAATGGCAATACGTTTTATAGTTTATCGTTTAAAAAATAAAAAGGAGGCTGAAGCTGTATGAAAAATTTTAATTTCCGCAGTGCTTTTAGTGTAGTGCTTTGCGCTATGCTTGTTTTCAGCGTCGGCTTCTATACAATGGCAGAGCCTACAACTTCGTATTTTTCCGATAAGGATGAAAAGTCGCAGGATTACTCAATGAAAAAGCTCCTTGTTAATTTTAAAGATGCCGCAGGTAATCCCATTGACAGCAGTATTAAAGCATTGGATTTGGAGTTTGATGCCGCAACCAAGTTCCTTGACGAAAACGAACGCAATAATATGTTCGAGCATGCGGCAAAGTATTATATTTTCGAAGTTGAAAATCAGAGTGACAGTGAACTTAACGCACAGATTAGAATTGAAGTTGTCGATTCTGTTAATGGCAGTGATGTTCAGGAATCAGCCGAGTTTGACAAGGGCTTGAGATATTTTATTTATGAAGTGTCCGATTCTGATGAAATTGCTGACGCAACAGGCGTTACCGAACTTGTTGACGGTGTTTATGTTAATCAGGATGAAAGCTGTGTTATTAAGTCGGCAGGTAAATATTTCGATTCAAAACTCAGCGAAAAGCTTGGTGAAAAGCTCGTCGGTGTTACCGTTGACAATAGCTTTGATGAGCTCAGATTTTTGAATACAGCGAACAAGCAGATTGAACATCTTGAACCAGGCAATTCTAAAACCTATTGCATCTGTTTCTGGGTAGAGTATGATAGGTTTATTGAACTTGATGATGTTGATAATGATAATATCCGTACAGTAAATTATAATGTTGATGTTAAATTGAGTGCCGAACAGTGTGATGGCAGTGAGTTGGATGCTAACGCTTAATAATTTTTACCGAAAGGGCGCATAAAACAATGAGCAAAACTAAAACTACAAAAAAATTCAAGCTCAATCCGTTGGCGATTGTTGCGTTGGTGCTTTGCGCCTTGGTTGCGGTATATTGCGGCACAACCGCATGGATTACAAGCGGTGCACCTATTAATCCTTGGCACCTTACACAGCTTGACGATTTTCATTTTACTGTTACTCCCAGTAGCAGTAACGGTGTATTAACCTATACTTTTACTAAAAACAATGTTGATATTTCACAGCTTTCAGGTTTGAGTTTTACTGTTGAAAAAACCGGCAACGGCGTTCCCTTTGTCCGCTTCCGCGTTTCACACGAATGGACTGCGGTTGATGCGAACGGTGATACAGTACGCTTGCAGGGTGAATATAACCTTCCGTTCAAACTTGGAACAGACGGTAAACTTTACGATAACAGATCAGCAGACGGCTTTGTCTATTATGCAGGCTCTTTCCCGACGGGTGAAGATGAAAAGGTTGAAGTGTTCAGCGGCTTTGATACAGCAAGCTTTGATATGTCTGCTATTTCTGTCGCACTTGATGCGGGAACATACCAATCCGTAACCCTTAAAATTGATTTTACCGTTGATGCGGTTCAGTTCAACCGCTACAGACAGGTGTGGGGTATGAATACTCTTCCTTGGAGAAGCTGAACCAAAATAATTGCGGAGTAATTTACAATGGCAAATAAAAGACAAAAGAAGAAAAAAAACAGCCAGGCTGCAAAACAGGCGGCCGCTGCATATAAGGGTAAAAATGCTGTTGCAAAGCCCGCTGCGGTGAAAAAGCCGGAACAGCCCAAACCTGCTCAGGCTACGGAAAAAAAGCCCGAACCTAAACCGCAACCCAAACCGCAGCCTGTAAAACAACAGCAGGTTGAAAAGCAGCAAACCGCAAAGCCTAAAAAACAGCAAAAGAAAAAGCCTGTTAAAAAGCAGAAAACCTTTAAAGAAATCAAGTTTCAGATAAAAAAGAAGTTTGCTTCTGTTGACCCTAAAAAAGGTTCTGCTGTAATACTTGCAGTCAGTATAGTTATTGCTGTAATCTGCGTAGGTGCGCTGATTCTGTCGCTTCGTTTTACCGTGCCGAGTGAGGCAAAGGTAAAGTATATGGGTGTGAATGTTGATGATTCCGAAGCCCTTGTTGTGACGGATGACCTGGCGACGCAGTACGAATTTACTGACAGAATGAAGCGCAAAGGCGATACGGACGAATTCCGTTACTATGCAGAAACTGAAATTACCTTTGTTGAAAAATATTTGCCGGCAAAGCTTAACCTTGTAAATGTTTTTGATAACGAATGTGTGCTTATCGCTTCAATTGTTGACGAAGCAGGTAATGTAGTCTATCAGTCGCTTGGTCTGCCTGCAGGAAGGCGCCTTGCCGATATAACAATTAACTCATTGCCCTACGGTACGCACGAAACAAAGCTTGTCGTTGTGGCATATGATCCCGAAAGCTATAAGCTTATAGGAGTTCAGTATTCCGACCTGACCGTTCAGGTGGGAATTGAAGAGGAAGAAACTGATGAAAAAACACAAGAAAGATAATACAGAAAAAAAAGCAAAAATAACTCTTGCCGATGCCAAAAATAATCCTAAAATTATGCAGGCTTCAATTATGCTGCTTGCCAGCTGTGTTGTACTTGCAATTGCGGTTTTTGCACTTAATGCACTGGGCTTTTTCCACATGATAGCCGGCTTTACAATTCCGCGCGGTGCGGTTAAGTACGGTGTTATTAACGAAAAACATCAGATTACCGAAATCCCCGAAGGTGAAATCCGCTACCGACTTAATACCGATATTATTTTTGATAATCTGTATTGCCGTGGCAGTATAATGCTTGAAAATCCTAAGGTTTCCGAATATGACCTTGAGTTTTCTTTCTACCTTCCGAAAAATCAGGTAGACCCGTTTTATCAGTCGCCGCGTTTAGCTCCGGGTGAATGCTTGCTTAACGATAAGCTGACCAACAGAATTAACCTGAAAAAAGGTCATTATACCTGCATCTGCGTTGTAAAAGCCTACAATGAAGATGGTATTTACTGCGGCGAAAACAAATGCACGGTTGAACTTACAATTTTAGATAACTGACTTCAAGAGCCATCCTTTTTCGGGATGGCTCTTTTATATCGTTATTAATAGTTTTCGGGTTTGATCTGGAAATAGCTCTGTTCGTGTGAACAAACGGGGCAGACATTCGGCGCACCCTTGCCGATAAATATATGTCCGCAGTTGCGGCATTGCCAGATTGCGTCACCGTCACGGCTGAATACAATTCCCTGTTCAATGTTGCCCAGCAGCTTTCTGTAGCGCTCCTCGTGTTCTTTTTCAATGTTTGCAACATGTTCAAAAAGGAAGGCGATTTTTTCAAAGCCCTCTTCCTTGGCTGTCTGCGCAAAACCTTTATACATCTCGGTCCATTCATAGTTTTCGCCCGATGCCGCATCGGTAAGGTTGCGCGTGGTTTCAGGCATAGTGTTGTCGTTAATCAGCTTGAACCATATTTCAGCGTGTTCCTTTTCGTTGTTTGCCGTTTCTTCAAAAATTGCAGCTATTTGTTCGTAGCCATCCTGCTTTGCCTTTTCGGCATAGTAAAGGTATTTGGTATGCGCCTGCGATTCACCTGCAAATGCGGCAAGCAGGTTGTTCATTGTCTTTGAACCTTTGAGTTCCATAAATTTATCATATCCTTTCATTCTTTTAAGGATATTATTGTCAAAATATTTGCCGTTATACGGCATTTATGTTACAATATACAAAAAGCTAAATTCATTTTTTGAAAGTACAATGTAGATTTAATGAAGTGGTGAATTATGAAAATACATATAATCGGTTGCAGTGGTTCGGGAAAAACATATTTAGCCAAAGGGCTTTCGAGAAAATATAAAATTCCTTGCTTTGATTTGGACGATATCCAATGGTATAATTCTGCGGATAGTTACGGAGTAAAAATGCCTGTTGAAAAGCGAAATGCACTGTTGGAACAGATATTGCAAAACGATAGTTGGATAATTGAGGGCGTTTATTATTCTTGGGTAGGACAGAGCTTTGAAGATGCGGACAAAATTTTTGTGTTGGATATGCCTCAATACCTTTATAAATCGCGTATTTTATTCCGCTCTGTAAAAAGGAAATTGGGATTTGCAAAGGGCAAAAAGGAAACATTAAAATCAGTAATAGCCCTTATAAAATGGACGGATACATTTCAAAATAAAAATCTGAAAGAAATTAAAGCCATATTGAATAAATATAATGAAAAAGTAGTCTGGCTTTATAATAAAAAAGATGTCAACGAAATCATTAACAATTAAGGAGATAAAAATTATGGGTAAAATTGTAGCACTTGGCGGCGGAAGTTTTGAATACGGCGAAATGTGGCCGCTGCTTCGTCACATTCGCTCTTTGTGTGATAAAGAAAATCCGAAGTGGCTTTTCCTGCCAACAGCAAGCTTTGATGATAAAGGCGATACGCCGATATTTCTGTCAGCTTTTGAAGAGGTTGGCGGTACTGGTGAAGCTCTTTACTTAACCGATGAAAGCCTTACTTATGAAGTTATACGCGAAAAAATTCTTGGCAGCGATATAGTTTATGTTGACGGCGGTAACCTGAAATTCCTTATGGATACATGGAATAAAACCGGAGCAACCGAAATTTTCCGCGAAGCCTACGAAAAGGGAATTATCCTTTCCGGTTTAAGCTCGGGCGCAATGTGTTGGTTTGATTGGGGCTGGGACGATTGCCTTGAAGGCGGCGTTTTCACCTTTGTTGAGTGTGTCGGTCTGCTTCCATTTTGTAACTGCCCGCATTATGAAAGCAACAGCTGGCAGAACTTTAAGCATGAAATAAAAAAGCTCGGCAGTCACGACGGTCTTGCAATAGATAACGATGTAGCCGTAACCTTTATTGACGGCAAAATTGCAAATGTTCTTTCTGTAGAAGATGGCAAAAGAGCGTGGCTTCTGCCTAAAGCAAACGGCTTCAAAGAGGAAGAGTTGAAATGAAAAGGCTGAAAATGTCGCAGGGTAATAATCAGAGAAAATTAAAACTTCTGTTCTTTGATGAAAAAGTAGCTGTAGTAAATTTATTGTTCAGTTTTTTATGTATGTTGCTTGTTTTTGCATACATTTTTGTGCGGTCTAATTTTCCTGATGTTGATATTTCGGCTTAAGGGAAAGCTTTGAGAACAGTTTTGGTGTTGAGTTTTGCCGTTGCAGTGTTTTTTACATTTTCCTGGATTTGGGTTACAGATAGAATGCACCGCTTTTCAATTAAAAAAAGAATCCGCGGCATAATAGTTGCGAATATTGTGATTAATATTTTGGTTTTGATTTTAACTGAAATATCTGACATAGGAGAAGTCTTTGATTAAACTGATAAAGAAAGGAAAAGAAAATGACTGATAATAAAAGATTTGAAAAAACTTATTCGCAGGGAGCGATTAATGTTATTGAAATATGGGTTGACAGGCAGACCGGAGTAAACTATGTTTTCCATTGTTCAGGTAATGCCGGCGGTATGACCGTCTTGCTTGACCGCAACGGAAACCCCGTTATTACGCCGGTAGAAAATTGAATCGGGTTAACAAATTACAGTTTGTTGAGTTCTTTATCAATGTGAAAGTAAGGCTTAAGCTCCCTTTCAAGGGAGCTGTCACGAAGTGACTGAGGGTTGCTAGTAAAATTTTAATCAACATAAAATCCTGCAATCCTCCGTCTTTTGCTTCGCA
>JAFQBE010000020.1 GCA_017416765.1 Clostridia bacterium | reverse complement strand
CTGTTCCGTTCAGCCTACCAACATCATTCATTTTTACTTTGCTTTTGTTTTTACGCTTTTTATTTCCGCCGTTAATGATTTTTAATTGTTAATCGATTTTATAATAGGCGGCATTGTCTGCGGCGACTCGCCGCTAAACTGTAATTTGCAAGCTTACTCATTCATATTCTGCTGTTCATCGTTGAAAAAGCTTTCAGGTACAGTTCCCTCGGGGTGATAATTATCAAGCGCTTTTCTTACATTGTTTAAGCCTATAAGCAGCTTGATATCTATAACCAAGGTTATTATTGCGATTACTGCGGCTACTATAGCTAAAGCGGCAGAGGTAAGCTCTAACAGCTCTATTAAAACGCCTCTTGATGCTGCAGCCGTCAAAACTGATGCTAACGAAAGAACAGCAGTGACAGGAAGCAGGGTTGTCAGTTTTTTCCAAAGTGAATAAAGTTTTGCTGAATCAAGGTTCAGCTTTGTATTTGTTTCGATTTCTTCAATGCCTCTTATTATAAGTTGCATTAAATGCAGCCACACAACAGTAAATACTATACCAAGCGCAGAGTATATTATATTAAAAGGCATTTCTTCTGTAAATCCCATTACGCTTGCTATGCATTCTATCAGTGCTTCAGCAAGCAAAATAATTGCAAATTTTTTGGCTTTTGCAAATGAAAGTATATCGGGAAATTCATTTAATCCCAGGTATACCAGAATATATCCGACAAAATCTGCGAGAATATCAAAACCTGATATATTAAAATCAAAAAGTGCAAATATAAAGCCTACAAATATTTTCAGCATAACCAAACCTCCTTAATTACGAATTGCGAATTTAATTTTCGAATTCTTAATTTATCTGCGGCGGCATACATTCGAGGATTTCGAGTGTATCGCCGTCGTTTGCAATTACTGTATAGTCAGCTGTTTGTGCAGGCTCAAACAGGCAGTCGCCGGCTTTGATTTCTATTACTTTTTCGCCGTTTTGGAATTTGCCGCTGCCCTTTGCAACCGCTAAACAGCAGGCTCTGCCGCTGCCCTTGCGCTCGTATGTGGTTTCAACAGAAATTCTGTTGAGTGCAAAGCAGGCGGTGTCGCCATAGGTGATAAGGGCTTCTTTTTTACTTGTGCCGTTATCCTCAAGCGTATCTGCTTTAAGATAATAGCGGTCCACTATTTCTTCTTTTGTCAGTGCTTCGTAGGTGAAGCATTCAAACATCTTTTCAAAGCCCAGACCCATGTGACAGAGGTGGTCTGGCATGAGGTTGCCGCGCATATCGCACTTTTCAACGCTGATGGTGTAGTCTGTTGGCTCCTGTACTTCAAGCAGCATACAGCCCGAACCTATAGCGTGCGGTGTACCGCCTGTGATAAGGAAAACATCACCCGGCTTTACGGTTATTTTGTGCATATACTCCTGCATTTCGGCTATGTCCTGCTTGTCAAAAAGCTCTTTCCACTTTTCGGAAGTAACGGGCTTTTTGAAGCCGAGCAGAATATACGGCTCTTCGCCGTCAATAACACGGCTGTTGAGTATATACCAGGATTCGGTTTTTCCGTAGTCGGAGTTGAAAAGGCGCTTTGCCGCGTCTTTTGTGGGGTGTACCTGAATGGGCAGACGCTCCGCAGAATCAAGGAATTTTGTCAGCACGCCGAAATTTACGCCAAATCTTTCGATATGCTCTTTGCCCAGATATGTTTCGGGGTCAGAATCAATCAAATCCTTGAGATAAAGCTCGCTGCCATCATTTGTTTCAATTTTGCTCAAGCCTTCTTTTTCGGGCTTGTCAGCTCTGTCGGGGTTGTCTGCAACAACTACGCTTGCCAGCCAATCTTCGGGAAAATTGCCGTCAAGTCCGTTGCCACTTTTTCTCATTTCATCTATCAGCTTGCCGCCGTAGTAAAGCCGCCATACACGGTTTTCTTTCATTTTAAGGGGGAATATCATCTGATTATACCTCCGGGTAGTTTGAGTGTGTATTTCTTTGCTTTGAGCATCTGCACAAGCTGCTTTTCGTCGGTGGGTCTTTCTTCAAAATAAACACCGCCGGGTGTTGAGCGGAATGGCTCGTGGTTGTCTGTACCCGAAAGCATCAGCCTGCCGTGAATCTTTGCCCATTCGTAAGCAACGCTGTTTCGTGAGTTGTGACTTGCATTGCCGTTGTAAACCTCAATACCGTCAAGCAGGTAGGGGTTAACAACCGTCATACCGTTGCGGAATGGGTGAGCGTGGAAAATAAGAATATCTTCGTATTCGTTTATAACCTTGCGGAAATGTTCGAGGCTTGTTTCGGTAATTTCGGGATGGTCGAGGTAAAATTGCTTGTCTGCACCGAAAACAAGGTAATCGTTGTCAGCATCCTTAAAACGGATTTCAACACCTTTAAGTACGGTGAAATTCTCTGTTTCGCATTCTTTTGCTATTTCATAGCCGAGCCATTGTCCGTTTACTCTGCCTTCCCAGTCAAGCTTGCCGTAGCGTCTGTCATCACCGAAGGGCTTGAAATGGTCGGTTATGATTATTCCGTCGTAGCCGTTAAGTCTATAGTATTCAACCATATCCTTTGCGGGTATTTCACCGCAGGTGCTTGATTCAGCTGTGTGAACATGTGTATCAAAAAGAAACATAAAATCAACCTTTCGTGATAGGGAAATAAAACCTAAAAATAAAGACTTCGAGAAATCCGATGAGATGCTGCGTTGTTTGCCACGAAGATGTACACTGTACCTAAAGTGGGCAAAAACGCAGCAAATACACAAACATAATTACTCAACCATATTATTTTGTGTATGTTCTCGCGGATTTGTCGATAGTCTTAAAGACCTGTCTTTTCAGAAATATACTTTCTTGCCATGCAAGCGTACTCATACGGATTAGCCTTTGCAGGGTCTTGTTCTGCTTCAACAACAACCCAGCCTTCATAGTCAGCCTGAGCAAGAATATCAAATACGGGTGTGAAATCAAAATCACCGTCGCCGGGTACTGTGAATGAGCCTGCGCGTACTGCGTCAAGGAAGCTGTAGCCCTTTGCTTTAGCGTCATCAATAACGCTCTGGCGAATGCTCTTGAGGTGAACGTGCTTAACACGGTTAACATACTTTTTAAGTACGCCTATAGCGTCTTCACCCGAGAATGAAAGGTGACCGGTATCATAAAGAAGATAAACAAGGTCAGGGTCTGTAAGCTCCATGAGCTTGTCAATTTCTTCTTCTGTCTGAACACCGGTACCCATATGGTGGTGTACGGTGAAGTACATGCCTTTTTCTTTTGCCAGTCTGCCCATTTCGTTAAAGCCCTTTGCTACAAGAGCCCATTGCTCGTCGGTATATACGGGCTTTTCGCCGAAAATGCTGACGGGTTTGCCCTGAATGCTGTTGCCCTGTTCAGATGCACCGATAACCTTTGCGCCGAGCGCGTGCAGGAAATCTCTGTGCTTTATGAAGGCTTCAATTGTAGCTTCATATCCGTCAGAAAGCAGGAGAGAGGAGAACCATGCGTTGCAGATTCTTAAACCTCTTACATCAAGCTTGTGCTTGAGTGTTTCAACATCCTTGGGGTACTTGTTGCCGATTTCGCTGCCCTTGAAGCCGCTGAGTGCCATTTCGCTGATGCACTGTTCAAAGGTGTTTTCTGCGCCGAGGTCGGGCAGGTCATCGTTTGTCCATGCAATTGGTGCAATGGCAAGTGAAACTTTATCTTTATTAAGCATTGTTTATCTTCCTCTCAATCAATATTCTCTTGCAAGCTTTATGTTTGCCTGCATATCTTCATAACAGGCATGTACTCTTTCGCTTTCAGAAACCTCTGCAACGCCTACGCGCCACCAGCTTTCGTAGCCGCCGCTCATGCTGCCGTGTGCAACCTTTATGTCAATAAGGGTTGAAATGGTCTGCTTTTTTGCGTCTTCAAGTGCTTCAATAAGCTCCTGAGCATTTGTTGCTGTGTAAGTCTTGCAGCCGTAGCCTTCTGCACATTTTGCAAAGTCTATGGGGACAATCGGTCCGTCAAGCATGCCTGTGAGCGGATTGCGTGCTGTAAAGCGTGTGCCGAAGGTGTCCGTACCCTGGTTGTTCTGCAGGTTTTCAATGCAGCCCCAGCCGCTGTTGTCAAACAGCATTACATTGATTTTTACACCTTCCTGTATAGCTGTGTAAAGCTCGCTGTGGAGCATCAGGAAGCTGCCGTCACCGACCATTGCATAAACCTCTCTGTCGGGTGCAGCAAGCTTTGCACCGAGTGCGCCGCAGATTTCGTAGCCCATGCAGGAGAAGCCGTATTCCATGTGGTAGGTCTTAGGCTGTGTGCTTCTCCAAAGGCGCTGCATACAGCCGGGTAAGCTGCCTGAAGAACCGAGCGCTATGGAATCAGGTGCAATCAGATTGTTGATTATGCCGAGTGCGCGTGTCTGTGAAAAACCGCCGTCGGGCAATTCGCGGTTGTAACAAGCGTCCATTTCTTCAATATATGCGTTCTTCGCTTCTGCAATTTCGTCGCCCCAGCCGCTGCGGTAGTATTTCTGCGAAAGGGCGGAGGAAAGGTCAAGCAGAGCCATTTTAGCGTCTGCTATAACGCTTGTTGCGTCCATCTTGAATGCGTCGAAGGAGCTGACATTTATGCTGAGTATTTTAACATCGGGATTCTTAAAGCCCCACTTTGAGCAGGTTGTAAAGTCTGTAAGTCTTGTGCCGACTGCAATAATAAGGTCAGCCTGCTGTGCAATTACATTTGCGGCAGCACCGCCTGTAACACCTATACCGCCGAGGTTGAGCGGACAATCCCACGGGATTTGACCCTTACCTGCCTGCGTTTCGCCAATCGGAATGTTGAAACGCTCGGCAAAGTACTGTGCTGCCTGCCATGCACCCGAATATGTTACACCGCCGCCGACTATCATGAGCGGCTTTTTTGCAGAATCTATCATTTCTGCTGCTGCATCAATTTCTCTGCGTGTTGCGGGTCTGCGGTCAAGATACCATATTCTCTTCTGGAAGAAATATTCGGGGTAATCGTATGCTTCGCCTTCAACATCCTGCGGCATTGCAAGGCATACTGCGCCTGTTTCTGCCCAGTCTGTAAGTACGCGCATTGCGTTTAGGCAAGCGGTCATAAGCTGCTCGGGGCGCTCAATTCTGTCCCAGTATTTGCATACAGCCTTGAAAGCGTCGTTTGCGGTTGTGGCATAGCTTGTGGGCTGTTCAATCTGCTGCAGTACGGGGTCGGGCTGGCGGCATGCGAATGTGTCGCCGGGGAGTACAAGCAGGGGAATGCGGTTAGCTGTTGCCGTACCGCAGGCAGTAATCATGTTGAGCGCACCGGGTCCGATTGAGCTCGTGCAGGCAATAATCTGCCTTCTGTCGCTCTGCTTTGCAAAAGCTATGGCGGCGTGTGCCATGCCCTGTTCGTTGTGACCCTGGTAGTAGGTGAGGTCATGACCACCCTGTTCAAGTGCCTGACCGATGCCGACTACACAGCCGTGGCCGAATATACCGAAAATGCCCTTGACAAACTTTGTTTCTTCGCCGTCAAAGCTGACATACTGGTTGTCGAGGAATTTGACAAGAGCCTGTGCCATTGTAAGCTTCATTACAAATCAATCCTTTTAATTAATAGATTTCGGAAACCTTTACGGGTCTGCCTTCTGCAACACTCTTCTTTGCGGCAAGAGCAACTACAATTGCGCCAAGACCGTCTTCAACATTTGCGGGAACTTCCTTATCGTTGATAACAGCATCAACAAACTGAAGCATTTCATCGCGGAAGGACTGCATGTATCTTTCAAGGAAGAAGTAGAGCGGCTTTTCGCCTGTGCAGCCGTTTTCGTCCATAAGTACAACATTTGAAGGTGTGTCGTTTGATGCTACCGCTGCACCCTTGCTGCCGAAAACTTCAACTCTCTGGTCATAGCCGTAGGCTGCACGGCGGCAGTTGTCAATAACACCTATTGCACCGTTTTCAAACTTGAGTGAAATAACTGCTGTGTCAACATCGCCTGCTTCACCGATTGCAGGGTCAACAAGGCAGGTTGCGTTTGCGTAAACTTCTGTAATAGGGCTGCCTGCCATGAAGCGAGCCATATCAAAATCATGAATGGTCATGTCAACAAACATACCGCCGGAAACAGCTGCGTATTCTGCTGAGGGCGGCTCGGGGTCGCGTGATGTGATTTTAATAACCTCAACATCGCCGATTTTGCCGTCATTAATCATATTCTTGATTGTTGCAAAGTTGTGGTCAAAGCGGCGGTTGAAGCCAACCTGGAGCTTAACGCCTGTTTCTTTTACTGTATCAATAACTGCCTGAACCTTTTCGGGTGTAAGGTCAACGGGCTTTTCGCAGAAAACATGCTTGCCTGCTTTAGCTGCGGCAATTGCGATATCTGCGTGTGTGTCTGTTGATGAGCAAACAAGAACTGCGTCAATATCCTTATCTTCAAGCATATCTACATATGTATCATAAATCTTTTCAATGCCGAGTTCTTCACAAAGTGCGGGGAGATGCTCCTTATAAACATCTGTGATGCCGAGAACCTTTGCCGTGGGTACATTGTAGCAGATTGACTTTGCGTGAAGCTTGCCTATTCTGCCTGCGCCGATGATGCCGATGTTGAGCTGTTTCATTTTTATATAACCTCCGTTAATGTCAGCTTGTGTTGTGCCAAACTGACCTGATTTTAAACATAACAATTATATCACTTGCAAAAGCAAAAATCCACAATATATAGATAATTTTTTTATAAAATTTTAACTTTTTTATCTGCATTTAGTCTTGTAATAATATAAATATTGTAGTATAATATAAAATCTATAATCGGGTTTTATGTCCGTTTGCATATTGAAGGAGGCTTGACGGTTTGCCAAAGTCAGATGTAAGGGCTTTTGATGTCCCTTTTGAACAACTAAAAAAGCAGAGAGAATATGCTGCCCTTGCACGTACTGTACTTGAAAGCAGATACGGCGGCAAAGCCCCGCTTGCCTATGTGCATACCTTCGGCTGTCAGGGCAATGTGTCCGACAGCGAGCGTATGAAGGGTTGGCTTGCGCAGATGGGCTATGGTTTTACGGATGTAATTGAGGAAGCCGATTTTGTGCTTTTCAATACCTGTGCCGTGCGTGAACACGCGCATGACCGCGTTTTCGGCAATGTCGGCGCACTCAAACCGATTAAACAGAATAAGCCCGATATGATTATTGCACTATGCGGCTGTATGATGCAGCAGGAGCATGTCTGGCAGAAAATAAAAAAGAGCTATCCGTTTGTAAATCTTGTTTTCGGCACTCATGCACTCCACCGTATTCCCGAGCTGATGTATAAGGTTCTTTGTTCAGGCAAACGCGTGTTTGAGGTTGAAAACTGCGACGGCTATATTGCCGAAGGTATTCCCGTCAGGCGCGACGGCAGCTTTAAGGGTTGGCTTCCGATAATGTACGGCTGCAACAATTTCTGCAGTTACTGTATTGTTCCCTATGTCAGAGGCAGGGAAAGAAGCCGCAGCAGTCAAGCCGTTATTGCTGAAGCCAGGGAGCTTATAGCTTCGGGATGTAAGGATATAACTCTGCTCGGTCAGAATGTGAATTCCTACAACCGTGAAAGCGGCGAAATGAGCTTTGCACAGCTGCTTGAAGAAATAAACAATATTGACGGAGATTTCAGAATCCGTTTCATGACCTCGCACCCAAAGGATTGCACCTTTGAACTGCTCGATACAATGGCAAGGTGTGAAAAGGTAAGCCGTCACCTGCACCTGCCTTTCCAAAGCGGCAATAACCGCGTGCTTAAAGAAATGAACAGGGGATATACCCGCGAAAAATATCTGTCCCTTGTTGAATACGCTAAAAAAGTAATGCCCGATATCAGCCTTACAAGCGATATTATTGTAGGCTTCCCCGGTGAAACCTACGAAGAATTCCGCGATACAGTATCACTTATTGAAGCGGTTGAATTTACTTCGCTGTTTACCTTTATCTATTCCCCGCGCGAAGGCACAAAGGCAGCTTCAATGCCTGACCCCATAAGCCGTGAGGATAAGGGCAAGTGGTTCAGGGAGCTTACCTTGGCGCAGGAAAAAATAGCGGCAAAGCGCAGCCAAAAAATGGTCGGACAAACCTACCGCGTGCTGTGTGAAGAGTGTAACGGCGGTCTGCTTTCGGGCAGAACGGACGGCAGCGTTATGATTGATTTCCCCGGTGATGAATCATATATAGGCAGGTTTGTTGATGTTAAGGTTACGGCTTGCCGCAACTGGACTCTTTCCGGAGAAATTGTTTAAACATTTGTTAAAAACCCAAACTATGGGATTTTATAAATCAATTTTATTATACAGGAGAATCTAAAATGGACATCGTAAAACTTACAAGAGAACTCGGTAAGGCTATTCAGCAGGACGAAAGATATACAAAGTTCGTTGCTGCAAGAGAAGCTAACGAAAAGGATGACGAACTCAATGAGCTTGTCGGCAAAATGCAGCTTGTTCATATGAGCTATCAGCACGAAGCATCAAAGGACGATGCAAATGAGCAGAAGCTTCAGGCTTATGAAGAAGAGTTCATGGGTCTTCGTGAAAAAATCATGAACAACGAAAACATGAAAACTTATGAAGCAGCAAGAAATGAAATCGACGAAATGATGAACTACATTGTCGGTCTTCTTACAGAATGCATCAAGGGTGAAGACCCCGAAACCTGTGAACCTCCCCAGGAACACAGCTGTTCCGGTAACTGCTCATCCTGCGGCAGCGACTGCCACTGATTGGTAAGTAAATATTTCACTTTTGCGGAGGCGTGCAAATGGCTGAGTTATCCCCGATGATGAAGCAATACTTTGAAATAAAAAAGAACTATCAGGATACTATTCTGATGTTCAGGCTTGGCGACTTCTACGAAATGTTTTTTGAAGATGCCAAGACAGCATCTGCTGAACTGGAGTTGGTCCTTACGGGACGTGACTGCGGTCAGGAGGAACGCGCACCTATGTGCGGTGTGCCCTTCCACAGTGCAGATACTTATATTGCACGCCTTGTTGCAAAGGGCTATAAGGTTGCCATCTGCGAGCAGATGGAGGACCCCGCAACAACAAAAGGTATAGTCCGGCGTGATGTTGTTCGCATCGTCACGCCCGGTACTGTTATCGAGAGCAATATGCTCGATGAAACAAAAAACAATTTTCTGTGCAGTCTTTTCTACCGCGATTCGCACGCGGGTCTTTGCTTTGCTGATGTTTCAACCGGTGCCATGCACCTGACAGAAATTGAAGGCAAAACCGCGCAGACAAAAATAATAAATGAGCTTGGCAGATTTATGCCCAGCGAAATTCTGCTCAACCGCGAAGCGGCAACGCTCAACGAAGTGCGCGCTTTTATTTCCGATAAAAGCAATGCCCTTGTTGAGGTTTTTGATGAAGATTATCTGCTGCTTGATGAAGCGGAGGCGAATATAACAGGTCAGTTTAATTGCAGCACCTGCGATGAAATTGCTCCCGGCATCAGTACACAAGCTGTTATGGCGGCAGGTACGGCTTTAAAATATCTGCGTGAGGTTCAGCGCAGTGACCTTGTAAATATCCGTTCGCTCGATTACTACAGCGAAAACGGCTTTATGAAGCTTGATTACTCTTCACGCAGAAGTCTTGAGCTTACCCGCACCATGCGCTCAAACGATAAAAAGGGTTCGCTTCTCTGGGTGCTTGATAAAACCTGCACCGCTATGGGCAAGCGCGAAATTACCGATTGGCTTGAGCGACCGTTGACCAATCCCGCAAAAATTATCGGCAGACAGAATGCTGTTGAGGAACTCACGCACGACGGCAGACTTTGCGCCGATATTGCTTCTTCGCTTTCAGGTATAAATGACCTGGAGCGTATTATTACCCGTATTTCCTACGGTACGGCGAATGCGCGCGAACTGCGTTCGCTAAGTGCTGCAATTCACCGTTTGCCGCAGGTAAAGCAGAATATTTCCGCATGCCGTTCGGCTATGCTTTGCGAAATCAGCGAAAGCATTGATACTCTTGATGATGTTGCCGCGCTGATTGATGCCGCTGTTGTAGATGAGCCTCCGTTTTCTGTTCGTGAAGGCGGAATGGTGCGTGACGGCTTTAATGCAGAGCTTGATGAGCTTCGTGCTCTGGTGAATGACGGTAAGGGTTACCTTGCTTCAATTCAGCAGCGTGAGCAGGACAGAACAGGCATCAAAAAACTTAAAATAGGCTATAACCGAGTATTCGGATATTATATAGAGGTTTCAAATTCTTTCAAGGAGCTTGTACCGGAAGATTACATACGCAAGCAGACCCTTGCCAACTGCGAACGGTACATCACGCAGGAGCTTAAAGAACTTGAAGCCAAAGTACTTGGCGCTCAGGGACGCATAGTCCAGCTTGAGTACGAAATTTTCTCACAGGTCAGAAACAAAACGTCACAGCAGCTCGGGCGTATTCAGCGCACGGCGAATGCCGTTGCAAGGCTTGATGTGCTGCGTTCCTTTGCGGCGGTTGCAATGGAAAACGGCTATGTAAGGCCGCAGATTACCGCCGATTCTACTCTCGATATTGTTGACGGCAGACACCCCGTAGTGGAAAAAATGCTCGACGGTGTGCCGTTTGTACCTAATGACACAAAGCTTGATTGCGGCGATAACCGCTGTGCAATCATCACTGGTCCGAATATGGCAGGTAAATCTACCTATATGCGCCAGACCGCTATTATCGTTATTATGGCGCAGATTGGCTCGTTTGTCCCTGCAAGAAGTGCAACCGTAGGTGTTGTGGACAGCGTGTTTACCCGTGTCGGTGCGTCTGACGATTTGTCTGCAGGCAGGTCAACCTTTATGGTTGAAATGAGCGAGGTTGCATATATTCTCAAAAACGCTACCTCAAAAAGCCTAATTATTTTCGATGAAATAGGCAGAGGTACATCAACTTACGATGGCATGAGCATTGCAAGGGCTGTGCTTGAATTTGCCGCCGATAAAAAGAAACTCGGCGCTAAAACGCTGTTTGCAACCCATTACCATGAATTGACCGAGCTTGAAAATACCGTTGACGGTGTTAAGAATTATAATATTTCCGTCAAAAAACGCGGTGACGATATTACATTCCTTCGCAGAATTGTACGTGGCTGTGCTGACGGAAGCTACGGCGTTGATGTTGCAAAGCTTGCAGGTGTGCCGGACAGCGTGGTTAAGCGTGCCCGTGCCGTGCTTGCAGGTCTTGAAGCACAGGAGCCGCTTACTGCTGCACCAAATTCCTTTGCAAATGTCACACAGGAGGACGATTTTCAGTTGTCCTTTGCTTCAAGCAGAGGCGATGAAATTGTTGCGGAGCTTAAAAATCTTGATATAAACACTCTTACACCTATTGAATCTATGACCCTTCTGTACAAATATGTGCAGAAAGCAAAAGAAGTTTAATTTTATTTCAGATAAAGGACGGTGAATCGTATGCCTAAAATCAATTTATTGCCAAGAGAAATATATGAGCTTATCGCAGCAGGCGAGGTTGTTGAAAGACCGTCCTCAGCTGTTAAAGAGCTACTTGAAAACTCTGTTGACGCAGGTGCCGATTCAATTACCGTTGAAATCCAAGCGGGCGGCATCAAATATATCCGTATTACCGATAACGGCTGCGGCATAGCGCGTGAAGATATAAAAAACGCTTTTACAGGGCATGCTACAAGCAAAATTTTCTCTGCCGATGACCTGGACTGCGTTGCAACTCTCGGTTTCCGCGGTGAAGCGCTTGCATCAATTGCCGCGGTAAGCCGTGTTGAAATGTTTACAAAAACCGCCGAAGAAGAAATCGGCACACATTGCGTTGTAGAAGGCGGTCAGTTTATCAGCGTTGATGATGCGGGCTGCCCCACAGGTACAACAATAGTAGTAAGGGATATTTTTTACAATGTTCCCGCACGAATGAAATTTCTTAAAAAAGATGTTACGGAAGCCAATTCCGTTGCCGCTGTAGCGGACAGGCTTGCAATATCGCACCCTGAAATTTCCGTACGCTTTATACGCGACGGTAAGCAGACCCTTTTCTCATCGGGTGACGGCAAGCTGATTTCGGCAATTTCTGCTGTTTACGGCGGCGATTTTGCAGGTGGATTAATACCTGCAGAAGGTTCTAATTCAACCGTTAAGGTGGAAGGTTATATTTCAAAACCTCTTGCCGCAAGACCCAACCGCAATATGCAGCTTTTCTATGTCAACGGCAGAATGGTGCGCACCAAAACAGCCTGCGCCGCACTTGAAGAAGCATACAAAGGCTCAATCATGGTCGGCAAATTCCCGAGCTGTGTGCTGAACCTCATCATGCCGTACAATTTTGTTGATGTTAATGTCCATCCCGCAAAAACAGAAGTTCGTTTTGCCAACGAAAAAGAGGTTTTCAATGCGGTTTATTATGCAGTAAAAAATGCACTTGCAAGGGGCGATGAAAGACCCTCTCAGGATGCTTCAAAAATAATAGAGCAAAGGGTGGCAAAGCAGTATTTTGCTGCGGTTGAACCCAGAACGGCACAGCTTCATTTTGCTGAAAATCAGCCTGCGGAACAGCCTGTATTTGTCAAAGAAAAAAAGCCCGAAACTGTTGTTCGTGTGGAATCTCCCAAGGTGTCGGGCTACAGTGCAAGGGAAGAAGATGAACCGCAGCTTATCCCAGATATTCTGCCAAAAGTTCAGCCCGCTGTACAAAAAAATATTGAAGAACCCGTAACCGTTACCGTGACGGAAGAAAAGCCGGTTGAAACACGCGTTATCGGCGAAGTTTTCACTACGTACATTCTTGTTGAATCGGGTAACGAATTGCTGCTTATTGATAAACACGCAGCACACGAAAGAATACTGTACGAACAGTTTAAAACGGAGAATAAAAATATCGCTTCGCAGATGTTGCTTTCTCCCATAGCAGTAACATTGAGCAAGGATGAATATTCCGCTGTCCTTGCAAATCTTGATTTGCTTAGTGATGCCGGCTTTGCCGTTGATGATTTCGGCAACGGTACGGTGCTTTTGAGCGAGTATCCATGTATTCTGGAAGGTGTTGATTTATCCGAACAGCTTACAGAAATTGCAGGCTACCTTGCTTCAAACATACGCGAAATCACAACAGAAAAGCTCGATTGGATTTATCATTCTGCTGCCTGCCGTGCCGCAGTAAAAGCGGGTGATATAACAAGCAGCTATGAGCTTGAAAAGTTTGCGCAAAAGGTGCTTTCAATGCCCGAAATTCGCTACTGTCCGCACGGCAGACCTGTAGTGGCAAAACTTACAAAGCGCGATATTGAACGCCTTTTCGGAAGGGCTTAGGAGTAAAAATGGAAAATAAAATTCCTGTTATAGTTGTTGCAGGTCCTACCGCATCGGGTAAAACCGCACTTGCGGTTGAAATTGCCAAGCTTTTTGACGGTGAAGTTGTTTCGGCTGATTCTATGCAGATTTATAAGGGCATGGATATTGCAAGTGCAATGCCTACAGAAGAAGAAAAGCAGGGTATACCGCACCATATGCTTTCGTTCCTTGAGCGGGATGAACGCTACAGCGTAGCTTCTTATTGCGACGCTGCCAAAAAATGTATTGCCGATATCACTTCACGCGGTAATTTGCCCATAGTTGCGGGCGGTACGGGGCTGTATATAAATTCACTTGTTGACAATATTGAATATACCGAAGGTGAAACTGACCTTGCCATACGCAAAGCGCTTGAACAGCGTCTTGAAACCGAAGGTATACAGCCTTTGCTTGAGCAGTTGCGGTTGGTTGACCCGATAAGTGCGGCACGACTGCACGAAAACGATACAAAGCGTATTTTGCGCGCGCTTGAATTTTATCTGCAATACGGTATAACAATAACCGAGCAGGCTGAAAATTCGAAAAAGAATCCGTCGCCGTATGATGTGCTGATGATAGGGCTTACTGCGCATGACAGAGCGTATCTTTACGAGCGCATTAACCGCCGTGTTGATATTATGGCGGAAAACGGACTTGTTGAAGAGGCAAGGTTCTGCCTTGAATCAAATAACGGTACAGCGGCACAGGCAATAGGGCACAAAGAGCTTATGCCTTATTTCAGCGGCGAAGCAACACTCACCGAAGCACTCGACCGGTTAAAACAGCAGACAAGGCGCTATGCAAAGCGTCAGCTTACATGGTTTAACCGTGATGAGCGCATAAACTGGCTTTACATTGACGAATATGAAAATTCCTTTGCTCTTATTGATGCGGCAAAGGAAATATGCAATAAATTTTTAAAAGAAAAGGGGTACAGGTAAATGAATGAGAACAAAAAAGCAATGCTCAAAAAGTTAAGCATAACCGTACTCAGCCTTTTCTTTATTTTTTATGTATCTTATCAGGTTTATCTTACTTCCTTTGACAAGGTTGAAACCTATACCGCACTTGAAAAAACGGCAAATAACAGCCTTTTCACCAAGGGCTTTTTTGTCAGGGAAGAGGAATATATAATTAATTCTGCCAGCGGTACGGTTATTCCCATAGCGAAGGACGGCAAAAAGGTTTCAAGCGGCAATGCTGTTGCGGTAGAGTTTGACAGCGACGATGCTGTTGCCACCTATATGCGAATCCAGACCCTGAAAGCAGAGCTTGAACGCTATATAAAGCTGAATTCTATTACTCCGTCATCGGGTCTTGCGCTTGAAGGTATGGAAACCGCAATTGACCGTACAATTTCCGACCTTGTCGATACTATAAACGCAGGTGAACTCGATAATCTCGGGTCATATTATTCCTCCGTGCGTGATGCAATTACCAAAAAACAGCTCCTTATGGGCGAAAATATAGCTTTTCAGGATATTATTGACGGCATAAATGCCGAGCTTGAGCATCTGGAAAAAAAGAATGTTTCTTACCGTTCAATTACGGCAAACGGCTCGGGTTACTATATTGCAAATGTGGATGGCTTTGAAAATGCATACAGTTATGCCGAAATTAAAAATATTCTTCCTGCAGAAGTGGACAGCCTTCTTGAAGGCGAAAAAGCCAAAGTACCCGATGATGTTATGGGTAAGCTTGTTACCGGCTTTAAGTGGTACATTGTCTGCAAGCTTGAAATAAAAAACATTGCCGAGCTTGAACCGGGTGCAGTTGTTACAATTGAGTTTCCGTATTCTTCAACTCAGCCGCTTGAAGCAAGGGTTGAGGCGGTAAATGTTTCCGGGGCTGATACGGCGGCGGTAGTGCTCAGCTGCAATGTTATGGATGAAGAGCTTGCAAATATGAGAATTGAAGATATTGAAATTATTTTTGATTCTGTCAGCGGTTTCAGAGTTCCTACCGAAGCAGTCCGCGAAGTTGACGGTGTAAAGGGCGTATTTATACTGCGCTCCAATACCGTAACCTTCAGAGAAATAAATATCATCTGGTCAGGCGAAGAATATGTTATCTGCGCTGATGATGAATTGAGATTATACGATGAAATTATAACGAAGGGTAAGGATTTGTATGACGGAAAAGCAATTAATTGACAAAGAGCGTTTTGCCGATATAGAGTATAACCTTGCCGTTATACGCGAAAGAATAGCAAGGGCTGCACAGCAAAGCGGCAGAAGTGCCGAAGCTGTCCGCTTGATGGCGGTTACAAAAACCGTAGCACCGGAATATATCAATCACGCTATTTCCTGCGGTATTGACCTTATCGGTGAAAATAAGGTTCAGGAATATCTCGGCAAAAAGCCGTTTTTAACCGAATGCGAAGCACATCTTATCGGACATCTGCAAACCAATAAGGTACGGCAGATTGTAGGCGAAGTCAGCATGATTCAGTCTGTTGACAGTGTAAAACTTGCCGCAGAAATAGGTAAGCGTTCGCTTATGGCAGGTATAACAACTGATGTTCTTGCCGAAATAAATGTCGGCGGCGAGGAATCAAAAAGCGGTATAGAATGGGATTCTGCAGAAGAAATAATCGCTGAAATTTCCGAAATTAAGGGCATTAAACTCTGCGGACTTATGGCTATACCCCCGATTTGTGAAAATTCTGCTGAAGTAAGGGCGTTTTTTTCAAAAATGAACCGTTTGTTTGTTGACATTCGTGCAAAAAAATTAGATAATACAGATATAAGTATATTATCTATGGGTATGTCGTCCGATTATGAAGAAGCCGTGCTTGAAGGTTCAACTCTTGTGCGTGTCGGTTCTTCAATTTTCGGCAGACGGATTTATTAAGTTAATTCTTGGCATTTTTATAAATTACAGGAGGAAATCAAAATGAGTTTTAAAGACAGAATCAGCAAATTTGTCAATATCAATGAAAGCGAGTATTATGACGATATAGACGATACAGAGTTTGAGGACGATTACGAGGAAGAGGAAGAACAGGATGTTCCCGTAACCAAAAAGTCAAGCTTTGCATCTACCTTCCGTCAGGCAGAAAAGCCTAAGAACAATGTGGTCGATTTCGGCGCACAGTCACAGCAGCGCACAAAGCCGCAGGTTGTTCTCGCAAAGCCCGCTACCTTCGATGAAGCAACAGGCATTGCAGACCATATCAACCAGCGTCATATGGTTATTCTCAACCTTGAAGCTACCAGCAGAGATATTGCACGCAGACTTGTCGATTTCCTTGGCGGTGTCGTATATGCAAACGAGGGCAGCATTCGCCGCGTAGCAAACAGCACCTTTGTTATCGTTCCGCACGGTTACGACCTTGGCGGCGATTTGCTCGACAGCCTTGAAAACGGCGGAATTTACTTCGGTTAATATTACGTTCAAATATTAAATTTTTTGGAGGAACAAAATATGTTGACACCTGCACAAATCAGAGCGCATGAATTCCAGTCAGCCGGCAGAGGTACATACCGTTCAATTGATGTTGATGAATTCATGGGCGAAATAGCTCAGGCAATAGAAGCACTCAATCAGGAAAAGAATGAATATATCCGCCGTATAAATGCCCTTGCCGAAAAGGTAGAAAGCTACCAGAAGGAAGAAGGCAATATCAGCGCGGCACTTCTTACAGCACAGAAAATGTCTGCCTCAATCACCGCAGAAGCAACCGAGAAAGCCGAAGCAATGGTAAACGAAGCTGAAGCAGCAGCTACCGCAGCCGTAGCAGAAGCTACCGAAAAATCTGAGGCTATGCTCAGCGATGCACAGGCAAAATCTACCGCACTTATCGAAGAATCAACCGCAGCTGCAGAAAAAACGCTTGCAGATGCCAATGCACAGGCTCAGGCTCAGCTTGCATCAGCCGAGGCAGCATCACGCGATAAAATGCTTAAAGCAGACAGCTATTACAGAGAAAAGGTTGCTGCAGCCGATGCAAAGAGCGCAGCTCTTGTTTCAGAAGCTACCGCAACAGCTGAAAAGCTCGTTGCCGATGCCGAGCAGAATGCTGCCGCTGTAAACAGACAGTGTGAAATTGATGCCTACGAGCAGGGTAAAACAATCACAATGCTCAAGGAGGAAGCTGAAAACTTCCAGCTCAAGCTCACAGCTTTCTATGCAGAGCATCTGGAAATGCTCAAGGCTATTCCTACAGCTTCCGCAGAGCTTGCTGCAGAGCTTGTAACTAAAGAAGAAACTGCAGCAGAAGAAGCAGTTGAAGAGGTTGAAACTGCCGAGGAAGAATATGCTGAAGATGCAGCTGAAGAAATTGCAGAAGAAGGCATTCTGACTTATGAAGAAGTTGAGGCGAATGTTGCCGCAGAGCTTGAAGCTGCTGCAGAATATGAGCCCGAAACCTTTGAAGAATTTACACAGGCAGCAGAGGAAGAAGACCTTGCACAGGAAGCGTTTGAAAGCGTAGAAGCTGAAGAATACGAAGAAACTGCCGAAGAAGAATATGAAGAAGTTTCTGAGGAAGAATACGAAGAAACTGATGAAGAACCCGAAGAAGACAGCGACGAAGAAGAAACAGAAGAATACGAAGAGTATGACGAAGAAGACGAATACGAAGATGAAGACAGCGAAGAAGATGAAGAAGATGATGACGAAGATGAATACGATGACGAAGATGAAGAAGATGATGATGAATCTTACGATGTTGACGATGATGAAGACGATCTGATTCAGTCACTTTTTGATTCCGATTTCGATGATGAAGATGAAGACAAGGGCTTCAGCATAGCAGAAGAACTTGAAGACGGTGAAGATTTCGTTGATTACGAGGTTGAAGACATTGATTTTGGTGAATCAAACAATGTTTCCAAAAACGGAACAGTTTACGAAGTTGTAGACGATATTGATGAAGAAGACGATGAAGAAGAATCCTTCTTCCGCGGCTTTTTCAAGAAAAAATAAACGGAGGCTGACTGATGGTTCAGGTTATCTGCTGCTGTGCTATAGCGGCAATTGCGGCGGCTGATCAGCTTATTAAGCTCGCTGTTCTCGCTTCGTCGCTCGTCAGCGGCGGCATATATACCGTTATACCCGATATATTGCAGCTTCGCTATGTTGAAAATACGGGTGCGGCATTCAGCTTGTTCTCCGGCAAAACCGAATTGCTTTCCGTTTTTACCGCTGCTGTACTGCTTGCAGGCTTTGTATTGATTTTTACTAACAAAATCAAGTCGAAGCTTGTGCTTACAAGTGTCGTTATGCTCATGGGCGGAGGTCTGGGTAACCTTATCGACAGAGTTTTCAGACATTTTGTTGTAGATTATATTGAAGTGCTGTTTGTCGATTTTGCCGTGTTCAACTTTGCGGATTGCTTTGTAACCGTCGGTGAGTTTATATTAATAGGTTATTTGCTTTACGATATTATAAAAGATTTCAAAAAAGGCAGGCAGAAGGCTGATGGACAGTAAGCGTGTTTTAACCTTTACCGTCGAGCAGGGCGATGAAGGCGAAAGGCTTGATAAATCCATATGTGCCTTTGCTCCCGAGCTTTCACGCAGCTTTGTTCAGAAGGTGCTCGACGATGGCGGTGTTACCGTAAACGGCAGGGTACGCAAAAAAAGCTATCCCGTTGAAGTCGGCGATTTCGTTGAAATTGTCGCGCCTGAACTCAAAGAAATTGAAGCGGTGCCGCAGAATATTCCGCTGGATATCCGCTATGAGGATGAAAGCCTGCTTGTTGTCAACAAACCCCGCGGTATGGTTGTTCACCCTGCACCCGGCAATCCGGATGGTACTCTTGTCAACGCACTTATGTATCATTGCAAGGGCAGCCTTTCGGGAATAAACGGTGTAATCCGTCCCGGTATAGTCCACCGTATAGATAAAAATACAAGCGGTTTGCTCATGGTTGCCAAAACCGATGAAGCGCATGTAAGTTTAGCTATGCAGATTCAGCAGCACAGCTTTACACGCGAATACAGGGCTGTGGTTCACGGACACCTGAAGGAGCCGGTGGGTACGGTTGATGCCCCAATCGGCAGAAACCCGAATGACCGCAAAAAAATGTGTGTTACTGCGGTTAATTCCCGCAATGCCGTAACACATTACGAAGTGCTTGAAACCTATAAAAATTTTTCTTTTGTCAGGGTAAGGCTTGAAACCGGCAGAACACATCAGATTCGCGTTCATATGGCACATCTTGGTCACCCTGTGGCAGGAGACGATGTCTACGGACCAAAAAACGGCGTTTCAATGGGCGGTCAGTGCCTTCACGCAGGTTTAATAGGCTTTGTTCATCCCAAAACCAAGGAATATATTGAATTAAGTTCGGAATTGCCCGATTATTTTACAGCTTTTCTGGACAGAATTTCTAAACAGTAGTATTTTAACATTAAATAAATATTTAAGAATTTGGAGGTGACTGTTTTGGACGCAGCAGCAAAAAAACAGTTGGAAATCAATGCCGTTAAGGTAAGAAAAGGTATTATCGAAGGTACATTTAACGCTAAATCGGGTCATCCGGGCGGCTCACTTTCGATAGCCGATATCATGACTTATCTTTATTGTTCACATCTTAATGTTGACCCTGCAAATCCCAAATGGGAAGGTCGCGACCGCTTTGTTCTTTCAAAGGGTCACACAGCCCCCGCACTCTATGCAGCGCTTGCTCTCAAGGGCTTTTTCGCTGAGGACGAAATCAAAAAGCTCCGTAAGCCCGGTGCAATGCTTCAGGGTCACCCCAGCATGAAGAGTACACCCGGTGTTGATATGAGCACAGGCTCACTCGGTCAGGGTATCTCAACAGCCGTAGGTATGGCTCTTGGTGCAAAGCTCTCCGGCGCTGATTACAGAGTTTTCACCGTTCTTGGTGACGGTGAAATTCAGGAAGGTCAGGTCTGGGAAGCAGCAATGTACGCTTCTGCAAAGGGTCTTGATAACCTTGTAGCTGTTGTTGATAACAACAACCTTCAGATTGACGGTACAGTTGAAGAGGTCAACTCTCCCTATCCCATTCCCGAAAAGTTTGCAGCTTTTGGTTGGAATGTAATTGAAATCTGCGGTAACGATTTTGATGAAATTGATTCAGCTTTCACCGCAGCAAAAGAATTCAAGGGCAAGCCCACAGCAATTATTGCAAAAACAGTCAAAGGCAAGGGCGTTTCCTTTATGGAAAACAATTGCGATTGGCACGGCACAGCCCCCAACCAGGAACAGTACGACAAGGCAATGGCAGAGCTTGATGCAGCTCTTGCAGCTCTCAACTAATTTAAGGAAAGGGTAAGGGTACATTTTAAATGTACCGTGGTGAATATTATGGCAGATGTAATTAAAACCGCAACACGCGATGCCTACGGTAAGGCTCTCGTTGAACTCGGTCAGAAAAACGATAAGGTTATTGTTCTTGATGCCGACCTTGCAAAGGCAACAAAAACAATCGCTTTCAAAAAGGAATTCCCTGAAAGATTTTTCGATACAGGTATTGCAGAATGTAACATGATGGGTGTTGCCGCAGGTCTTGCAACAACAGGCTATACGGTTTTCGCAAGCTCCTTTGCAATGTTTGCTGCAGGCAGAGCTTTTGAACAAATCAGAAACTCCATCGGCTACACACACCTCAATGTTAAAATCGGTGCTACACACGCAGGTATCTCTGTCGGCGAAGACGGTGCAAGCCACCAGTGCTGTGAAGATATTGCGCTTATGCGTACTATCCCCGGTATGACAATTATCAACCCTGCAGACGATGTTGAAGCCCGCCTTGCAGTGCTTGCAGCAGCTGAAACAGATGGTCCTGTTTATCTTCGTTTCGGCAGACTTGCAACTCCCAGACTTTTCGATGAAAACTACAAGTTTGAAATCGGCAAGGGTGTTGAGCTCAAAGCAGGTAATGATGTTACAATCATTGCAACCGGTCTTATGGTAAACGAAGCACTTATCGCCGCAGAAAGCCTCAAGGCAGAAGGCATTGATGCGAGAGTTATCAATATGGCAACAATAAAGCCCATTGATAAGGATATTATCATCAAGGCTGCAAAGGAAACAGGCGTAATCGTTACAGCTGAAGAACACAGCGTTATCGGCGGTCTCGGTTCAGCTGTTGCAGATGTTGTCTGCGAAGCTTGCCCTGTACCCGTACTTCGTGTCGGTGTTGAAGATACCTACGGTGCTTCCGGTCCTGCTGTTGAAATGCTTAAAATCTACGGCTTGACCGCAGAAAACATTGCTGTTAAGGCAAAGGCGGCAGTTGCTCTTAAATAAGGAGACAAGCTATGGCTGAAGAAAGGTTGTTTAAAAAGAAAATATTCGGCGGTTTTGACCGTAGCGATGTAATGGATTATATTAATAATCTCATGTCAGAGCTTGAAGCAAGCCGAAAAGAAAACCTGCGAAAGGATGCCCGCATCACCGAGCTTGAAAGAAAGCTTGATGAATACGAAACCGCAGAAGCCGTAATGCAGGAAAACAGAATTATTGACAGCGATAACCCGGAAGAAATTCTTTCACAGGTAGACCGTATCCTTCAGAATTACCTGAATAAAGAGGAAGATTCCGATGGCTGAGTATGTACTTGATTCTTCAGAGCTTTCTCTGTTTGCAAAAAAGCTCAGAGCCGGTGACAGAGTATTGCTAAGCGGCTGTGTTTATACCGCGCGTGATGCGGCACATAAGCGCATAGTTGGGCTTATTGAAGAAAAAAAAGAGCTTCCGTTTGATTTGAACGGCGCGTCAATTTATTATGCAGGCCCTACTCCTGCACCCGAAGGTCTGCCTATAGGCAGCTGCGGACCTACAACCTCGTCGCGTATGGACCCGTATGCACCTATGCTTCTTGATATGGGACTTGCCTGTATGATAGGTAAAGGTCCGAGAAGTAAGGCAGTTACAGATGCTGTTATACGAAACGGTGCAGTTTACCTTTGTGCAATCGGCGGCGCAGGTGCTTTGGCGGCACAGTGTATAACCAAATGCGATGTAATAGCTTTTGAGGATTTGGGCTGCGAAAGTGTAAAAAGGCTTGAATTCAAAGCTTTTCCGCTTATCGTCGGTATCGACTGCCACGGCGGAACAATGTTCGGTTAAATATAAAAATTATCCCCATTGGCTTATCAGTGGGGATTTTTTAAAATATTCAGAATAAGGGTATGTAACTTATGAAAATTATCAGAAAGATTAAATCAATAGTTAAGTCTTTTTTAGGTGTTGACCGTGGACCTAATTTGCAGGAACTGAAAGCAATGGGGATGAAAGTAGGAGAAAACTTTATTTTTGATGCAGGAAGTACGCGGTTCGATAGTTCACATTGCTGGCTTATTGAGATAGGAAACGATGTAACATTTGGTCCGCAAGTATATTTACTCGCCCATGATGCGAGCACAAAAAAAGAACTTGGCTACACAAAAATCGGCAGAGTTGTTATACAGGATAAAACATTTATAGGTGCAAATACCATAATAATGCCTGGTGTAACTGTCGGTAAGGGCAGTATTGTAGGTACAGGCAGTATAGTAACGCACGATGTTCCTGCCGGCTGTGTTTATGCCGGTAATCCTGCAAAATTTATTTGTACAACAGAAGAATATTATAAAAAGCAAAAGGATAATTTGTCTTATCTCCCTGTTTTTGACGGCAGTTATACTGTTGGCGGAAATGTAACAGAGGAAAAGAAACAGCAAATGATAGCAGAGCTTAAAAATAACGGTAATAAAGGCTTTGTTGTCTGATAATACATAGAACATGAGTTCTCTTTGGGTGATAACCTGAGGAGAACTCTTTTCTTTTTGTAATATTGCGGACAGGTGTTGAATAGATTTAGAGTGAGCTTATTTAATTCCAAGAATTCTTTGAAGGAGAGGTAAAATTTATGGATATGAATGTAGATAAGCAAGAGCTTTGCACCTGCCGCATACTCCGCGAAGCGAAAGCGGAACAAAGTGTGGATTGTGACCTGACTCTGCCGGATTATTGCTGTGATATAAAAAGCGTGCTTTGCTGCAGCGTTGAACCGGGAATAACAAGCGTAGATATTACGGGTAACCGCATAACCGCGCTTGGCAATGCGGTTATAAAGCTGATGTATGTGGGCGATGATGATAAAATTGCCTGCTTTGAACAGAATGTACCGCTTAGTAAATACGTTGAAATGAGCGGTCTTGCACAGGATTCAACGGTTCTTGTCAAGGCTAAAACAAGCTATGTCAACTGCCGCGCAGTCAGTCCGCGCAGGGTAGATGTTCATGCCTGTGTAACAGTTCTTTTTTCTGTCGTAGTGTGTGAAAGAAATGAATTTGTGTGTGATGCGGGCGGTGAAGGTATACAGCTTAAAACGCAGAATGTTACCGTTTGCAATGCCGTTGGCTGTACCGCAAAGCTTTTTGAAATGAGCGAGGTTGTAACAATTCCCGAAGAAAAAGGAAAAATAAAAAGCGTTCTGTATTCTGCGGCGCGGCCTGTTATAACCGAAATCAAAACCGTATCTAATAAAATTTTAGTAAAAGGCGATTTGAAAATATGTTTCAGCCTTTGTAATGAGGACGGAATAGTTTCAAAGCTTGAACATACCATGCCTGTCAGCCGTATTATTGAGCTTGACGGTGTTGATGAAAACTGCGTGTGCGATGTTGCGCTTGATGTTTCAGCGCTTGATGTACAGCTTAAAGCTGACGAAAGCGGTGAAATGAAGCGGCTTGATGTTTCAGCCTGCTTGTGTGCTACCGTTTACGGCTACAGGGAAAAGGTCTGCCCCATAGTTGAAGATGCTTATTCTCTTACTCATGACCCCGTAATTGATAAAAATTCACTTGTACAGCCGCGGATTGCCGCATCTCTAAACGAAACCTTTGTTTTACCGTCAGACCTTGATTTTTCGGGTTCAAAGGTTGAGCGTGTTCTGGATTCGTATTGCTGTGACCTTACCTGCGTGTGCGCAACGGCAGGGGATAAGCTTGAAATCAGCGGTGCGGTAACGGTGTGTGTGCTGTACCTCGATTCCGAAGGTAAGCCGTGCTTTGCACAGCGCAGAGTTGATTATCGCCATGCAAAGCCCGTTGAACTTGATGGCGGTATGCTTTCTTGTCAGCCACATGTTCAGGTGAGCGGTCTTGCTTTGAGCGGAAACGGTGATACTCTGCACGCGCGTGTACAGTTTGATGTCAGCGGTCAGGTATTTTCACAGCATAACCGTACCGTAGTTTCTTCCATAAGCGAGGGTGAGAAAAAGTGTAACGCTAATGCACCGGCTGTAACCGTTTATTTCGGCGATAAAGGCGAAAACTTATGGGATATAGCTAAAAAGTACGGTGCAACGCAGGATGCGGTGCGTACACGCAACTCACTTAACAGTTCAACCTTAAACGAGCGCACAATGCTGATTATACCCCGTCTTTGAAGGAGGATATATAAATATGGAACAAAAGAATATTTACAGTGATATTGCCACAAGAACAAACGGCGATATCTATATCGGTGTTGTCGGTCCTGTGCGTACGGGTAAATCAACCTTTATCAAGCGGTTTATGGACGAATTGGTTATTCCGAATATTTCGGATTCTGCAAAGCGTGAAAGAGCAACTGATGAGCTTCCGCAGTCTGCTGCAGGCAGAACGATTATGACAACCGAGCCCAAGTTTATCCCTGAAGATGCGGTAGGAGTTACGCTTTCGGGCGGAGTGGAAATTCGCGTTCGTATGATTGACTGTGTAGGCTATATTGTGCCCGGTGCGCTCGGATATATCGAAAACGAACAGCCGCGCATGGTAAAAACACCGTGGTTTGAAAAGGAAATACCCTTCAATATGGCGGCGGAGCTCGGCACAAAAAAGGTAATTGACGAACATTCAACTATCGGAATTGTAATAACAACCGACGGTACAATAGGCGAAATTGACCGCTCTGAATATATTGAAGCAGAAAAGCGCGTAATTGATGAGCTTAAAGCACTCGGCAAACCATTTGTTGTTCTGCTTAACAGCGTTTCGCCGGATTCAGCAGCAACGCGTGAACTTGCCGCCGAGATGGTTGAGGGTTACGGTGTACCCGTTATTCCCATGAACTGTAAAACCGCAGGTGAAAACGAAATAAAAGAAATCCTGCGGCAGGTGCTGTTTGAATTTCCGATTAAGCAGGTCGGTGTTAACCTGCCGGGCTGGATGATGAGCCTTAATCCTCAGCATCCGTTGCGAATTGCGGTTGATGATGCAGTAACAAATGCTGCAAAGCACCTGCACCGCGTGCGTGATGTTCCGCAGTTTGCAAAAATGCTCGGTGAATGTGATTGTCTTTCTGCCGTAAAGGTCGGGTCAATGGACCTTTCAACTGGCAGCGCCTTAGTCAATGCTAAAACCGACCCCGCTCTTTTCTTCAATACTTTAAGCGAAGTTACAGGTACACAGATAGCCGATGAACAGGCTCTGATGAATGAAATGCTTGCCCTTAATAAAACAAAAAGAGCCTATGAAAGGCTCAAAAATGCGCTTGATGAAGTTGAAGCAACAGGTTACGGAATTGTTATGCCGTCTATTGAAGAACTTACCCTTGAAGAACCCGAAATAATGAAGCAGGGCGGCAAATACGGCGTGCGCCTTCGTGCGTCTGCACCGAGTGTGCATATGATGCGCGCTAATATTACCACTGAGGTTGCACCCATTGTCGGTTCAGAATCGCAGAGTGAAGAGCTTGTGAATTACCTGCTCAAAGAATTTGAAGAAGACCCGATAAAAATATGGCAGTCAAATATCTTCGGCAAGTCGCTCAATGAACTTGTGAATGAGGGCTTGCACAATAAGCTCGGCAGAATGCCGAATGAAGCCAGAATGAAGCTGCAGGAAACGCTTGAAAAGGTAATAAACGAGGGCTGCAGCGGACTTATCTGTATTATTCTTTAATTATTTTTGTTGTTTTTATACTTTTCGGACATGGCGACTGCGAGCGCGTCGCAGCGTTCATTTTCGCTGTGTCCGTTGTGACCTTTAATCCATACGAAATTCACTTCGTGCTTGGCAATTTCATTAAGCAGTTCTTCCCAAAGGTCGGCATTGAGTGCCGGCTTTTTATCTTTTTTAATCCAGCCGTTTTTTCTCCAGCCCTCAGCCCAGCCCTTGGTAATTGAATTATATACATACTGTGAATCTGTTGTAACGGTAACACGGCAGGGATATTTTAATGCTTTTAAGCCTTCAAGTACAGCAGTAATTTCCATGCGGTTATTTGTTGTGTCAGCACTGCCGCCCGAAAGCTCCTTTTCTTTGCCGCCAAAGCGCAGTATTGTACCCCAGCCGCCGGGACCGGGGTTACCGGAGCAGGCTCCGTCAGCAAAGAGTTCTATTTGTTTAAGTTCATTTGACATAATTGAAATTCCTTATTTAAAAACTAAAACTATATTAACATTTTTTTATTGTGTTTACAACACAATTTAAGGATTATTTGCATATAAATCTGTCAATAATCAAGCCGTTACATAAAAGTATTACAATTAATTAAGGAGCCAAAAATGAAATCGTTTTGTGTGTTGAATTCGCGGTTGAGTGCTGCGGCAGGTGAAAGTATCGGTAAAGCCGCTGTGAAAGTGTTAGGCAGAAAAATAGGTGTTTTCAGCCGTGAAAAAAATTCTTGCATTAAAAGCCTTGCAAAAGGTGTTAAAAAAGCGGGCGGTTGTGCCGTTGTTTTTGAAAACTGCTTTGAAGCTCAGCTTTCTTTTGCGGCACGGCATTTTGATCTGGATGGTATGTTTTTCGTCGGCAGCAATAATCTTATATCGGTTTATAACAGCAGTGCAAGTGCTGTTACTGCCTTGCAGGAGGATGAGCTGTCACGGCTTGCCGCACAGAATTCTCTGCCCGATGAAAAGGGCGGCGAGATAATTTTTGCAACGCTTGATGATGTTTATTATAAATGCCTTGTGGATTTTTCACATAGCTTTGAAAACATAAAGGTTAATATAAAATGCTCGGATTCTGCTGTTGCTGCGGTGCTGAAAAGGGGGCTGTATGCCTTGGGCGGCAGTACAGGCGGAAAAATATCCTTTTCTTTGAGCCGCTCGGGCTTGGTGCTGAGCGCGGTTGACGAATTGGGTCATATTCATTCCCATTCTGTGCTGTATGATGCCTGTGCCGCGTGTGAAGCTGAAAACGGAATAGATATTGAAGTGCCGTTTTTTTCGTCTGTAGAACTTGAAAAAATTGCGGATAAAAGCGGCGCAAAAATAATTTGCAGCTTTGCGGGCGGCAATGAACTATGGCAAAGGGATGCCGTCTTTCTTGCGGCAAGGCTTATGTATTATATGGCGTTATACGGCTGCGGTCTTGCAACGCTTTGCAATAAACTGCCTGCAGCTTCTGTAAGCCGTAAGAATTTTTCAAGTTCGTTTACGCTTTCCGATATTGCGGATATTATTGAGTGTGAAGAAGTGGTAACGGATATCAACGGCGGTGTTTTTGCAAGAGCAAAGCAGGGGAATATGCTTGTAACTGCGTGTTCACGCGCAGGCAAATACTGTCTTGAGGTTCAGGCAGCTGATGCAGAAACCGCGCAGGAATTGGCGGCTGTAGTCACAAAAGCGGTTTGCTTGACATAAATTTACTGTTGTTATATAATAGAAAAATAATAATGAATTTTAATCTGTCTTGGGCGTTAGACAGATAATAATATAATCAACCAAAATAAAAACAGAAAGGATTTTTTGTGACAAAATCGAATTCAAATCTTTAAAAATATTTCTTGCCGTTTGAATACGAAATTTCAAACGGTCGGTTTTGTCTTGGCAAAATTAAAAACAGTATGGCAAAAAAAGAAAACTCTTTTGAAAAAAATGCTTTTCAGCAGAATCCCGAAAAGAAAAGCAAGGGCAAAAAGTTTGCCCGTTATTCCAAAATTTCACAGCGTCAGCAGGCTGAACAGCCCAAAACGCAAAAACCTGCAAAGCAGGAAAAAAACACAAAGCAGGAAAAGCCTGCAAAACAGCCCAAACCCCATAAACAAAAGCAGAAGAAAAAGGCGGTGGAAAAATTGCCCGTTCGCATTGCTTTCCTTGGCGGTCTTAACGAAGTCGGTAAGAATATGACTCTTTATGAGTATAAAGACAGTATGTTCCTTGTGGATTGCGGTCTTGCTTTTCCGGAGCCCGATTTATTGGGTGTTGACCTTGTATTGCCCGATTTTTCATATGTCGAAAAGAATATCGACAAAATCAAGGGTATTGTTGTAACTCACGGTCATGAAGACCATATCGGCGGTCTTGCGTATCTTTTAAAAACCGTAAACATCCCGATTTATTCAACAAAGCTTACCATAGGTCTTATTGAAGGCAAGCTCAAGGAGCATAACCTGCTTTCAAGCGCAAAGCTCAATGTTGTAAAGCCCGGTGATACGGTTAAGCTTGGCGATTTTGCCGTAGAGCTTATTCATGTAAACCATTCAATTCCCGATGCCGTTGCCCTTGCAATCCGTTGCGATGGCGGCACAATAGTGCAGATGGGCGATTTTAAAATTGATATGACACCTATTGACGGCGAGCCTATTGATTTAAACCGCCTTGCACAAATCGGTACAGAGGGTGTGCTTGCTCTGCTGTCCGATTCAACCAATGCAGAACGCCCCGGCTATACCGAAAGCGAAAGTAAGGTCGGCGAATCATTTGATAAGCTTTTCCGCAGCGCAGGTAACCGCAGGATAATTGTTGCTACCTTTGCCTCCAACATTCACCGCGTTCAGCAGATTATAAATACTGCTGCTGCTTTGGGCAGAAAGGTTGCCCTTTCCGGCAGAAGCCTTGAAAATGTTGTTGCAATAGCAAAGGAACTCGGCTATATTGATGTACCGGAGGGTATCATTGTCAGCCTTGATATGCTAAAGCGTTACCCGGAAGATAAAATGGTAATTATCACCACCGGCAGTCAGGGTGAACCCATGTCAGCCCTTACCCGTATGGCTTTTTCTGACCACCGTAGGGTAGAGGTCGGACCGATGGACTATATTATAATTTCTGCCACACCAATTCCCGGTAACGAAAAAACTGTCAGTAAGGTTGTAAATGAGCTTATGAAGCTCGGTGCGGAAGTAATTTACGAAAAAATGTACGATGTTCATGTTTCGGGTCATGCCTGTCAGGAAGAGCTGAAAATGATTATGAGCCTTGTGCGCCCGAAATATTTTATTCCCGTTCACGGTGAGCAGAAGCACCTTCAAAAGCACAGGCTGCTTGCCGAATCCATGGGCTTTGACAGTAAAAATATTATAGTTGCGGATAACGGTCTGCTTGTTGAACTGAGCGACAGCACAATGAAGGTTGCGGGTACTGTGCCTGCAGGTAAAATTTTTGTTGACGGTTCAGGCGTAGGTGATGTAGGCAATATAGTACTGCGCGACAGAAAGCACCTTTCACAGGACGGTATTATTATCATTGCCGCAAGTGTTGAACCCGATACAGGCTATATAGTTTCCGGTCCCGATATTATTACAAGGGGCTTTGTGTATGTAAAGGAAGCCGAAGAGCTTATTGAGGAAGCCAAGCATGTGGCTTACGATGCTCTTGAAGAACGGCTCAGAAAAAATCCGTCAGATATTATGGCGGCAAAAACCAAGGTGAGAGATGTTATTTCTTCCTTTGTTTTTGAGCGTACAAAGCGCAGTCCGATGATAGTGCCGATAATTATGGAGGTGTAATGCTTGAAGCGCTTTTTCAAAAACAACATTGTCGTTTTCGGAATTCTTGCTGTGTCACTTTTTACGGCGCTTGTAACTCTGCGTTATAATAAAGCGGCGGCTTTTATTGAGCTTGCAATTCTTGCGGCTTTGGCGGTCTTTGCTGTAGTGAACAGCCTGCTGTCAATGAAGCATACCGATGAAATGATTTCATCGCTCAATAAAGCCTACGATTTTTCCGAAAAAGATAACCTTGTGAATTTTCCCTTGCCGGTGCTTGTTACCACGGCTTCGGGCAGAATTCTCTGGTTCAATGCGCTTTTCAGTACACGCGTTGCGGGTGAATTGCGCATTGTAAGCGACGATGTAACACAGTTTTTGAGCGGACACAGCGTGGAAGATATTGCCAACAGCGACAGAATATATACCGATATTGAGGATAATTCGTATTCGGTCTATCCCTTCCCATTGAAAATTAGGGAAGAGGATTGCTATGCGCTTATCTTTTCGGATGAAACGCAGATGCGCAAAACCTATTATGAATATCTGCTTTCCCGTCCGAATGTAATGCTTTTCAGCATTGATAACCTTGATGAAATTGAACAGTCCTATGCCGATGGCGATTTTGATGCCATGCGCAGCAAGGCGGAAAAGCTTATTGATACATGGCTTTCAGAATACACTTGCCTTGTACGCAAACTCGGTGAAGGCAGATTTGTTGTGGTTTGTGAAGAGCGTGACCTTACTCAGATGGCTGAGCGCAAGTTTGATATTCTTGATACTATCAGAAATTATGAATATGAAGGTAAAACGGTAGGTATCACGCTTTCTATAGGTATAGGCAAAAGCTCAACCCTGCGCGAAGGCGAACAGCAGGCGCGTCAGGCGCTTGATATGGCTATAGGCAGGGGCGGCGATCAGGCTGCAATATTGCGAAACGGCGATTATGAATTTTTCGGCGGCGCTTCAAAGGGCGTTGAAAAGCGCAGTAAGGCGCGCACAAGAATTGTGGCTTCAGCCATACAGAAGCTAATGGAAAACAGCTCAAATGTACTTGTAATGGGTCACCGTTTTTCGGATTTGGACAGCATCGGTTCGGCAGTAGGTATGCTGTGTGCGGCAAATGCCGCAGGCAAAACCGCGAAAATTGTCGTAAACCGCTCTCAGTCGCTTGCGCAGCCGCTTATTGATGCGGTTGAAGAGAGTGCAGGCAATGTATTCTGCTCCGAAGCGCAGGCGCTAAAGCTGATTGATAAAAAGACCCTGCTTATAATTGTTGATACCCACCGTTCGGAAGTGCTTGAAAGTACGGCAGTTTATAACGAGGCAAAAACAGTTGTGGTTATTGACCACCACAGAAAGAATGTTGATTTTATCAACAATTCAATCGTTTTCCAGCATGACCCCAACGCATCCTCTGCCAGCGAAATGGTGGCGGAATTGCTTCAGTATATGCCCGTAAAGCCCAAAATTACGGCAACCGATGCCACAGCCATGCTTGCGGGTGTGATGCTTGATACGCGCAATTTTGCGCTTAAAGCGGGCGTTCGTACCTTTGAAGCGGCAGCTTTTCTGAAATCAAAGGGTGCAGATACGGTAAAGGCGCGCAAAATGTTCATGAACAAAATGGAAAATTTCAAGCTGCGCAATGAAATTATTGCATCGGCAGAAAATTATAAGGGCTGTGCAATTGCGTATGCCGCCATTGAATCGGATGATATACGCACAATAACATCGCAGGCGGCTGATGAACTGCTGAATATTGATTCTGTTTCGGCGTCCTTTGCAATGTTCACCGCAGGCAATGCAATTAATATTTCCGCTCGTTCATTGGGTGAAGTGAATGTTCAGCTTATTATGGAAAAACTCGGTGGCGGCGGTCATTTTACCATGGCGGCGGCGCAGCTTGCCGATTGTGACAGAGAAACAGCGCAGACAAGGCTGTGCGCAGCAATTGATGAATATTTAAACAGTAAATGATTTTTTTCGGGTGTTATTATTTTTAATAACGCCCGTATTTTATAGAACCAGTATTTGTATTTAAGATGAAAAGTATTTTGAATATCGTAAATCCTGAATATGCCGTTAGTTTGAACGAAGCAGGCTGACGAACACAAACCTTGCTCATTAATGCGAGCGAAGTTCCGTAGGCGACAGATTAAACTTTAAAATTCAGATACCAGTACAATAGCCGTTATGGCAGCAGAACAAAACTTTTTTTGTTCTGCTGCTTCGCGGATTTACTGTCGTCAGCCGTAGCGGAGTGCGCGAATATCAAAAGTTTTTTTGGTTACTTTTTAACGCCTGACAAAAGTAACATATCGTATTCTTTTCAAGGTCATCAAGCATAAAGATAAAGCATTGTCTATTAAACTTTCACAAGTTTAGTTTCAAAAGTATATACTATTTGACTATTGACATAAAAAGTGATAAAATAAACTTTATGAAATCTTGTTCTCTGTTTGAGAAAAGAATGGAGTAATTCTTTATGGTAAACAGCGAAAATTTATGTATGGGCTGTATGCGTGATACAGGCGGTGAATCAGTATGTCCGCACTGTAAGTTTGTAAAGGGTACAAACCAGCCTGCGCCGTATCTTGCCGTGCGTACTGTTGTTGCAGGCCGATATATTATCGGCAGATTGCTTGAATACAACGGCGACGGTGCAACCTATATTGCATGGGATATAAACGATGCAAAGGCTGTGAAAATTCGCGAATTCCTGCCCGATGCACTTTGCAGCAGGAATGAGGGCGAAAAGCAGGTTAGCGTAATGCAGGGCTGTGAAATCGCTTTTAACGACTGTATGGCGGATTTCCTTGAGCTTTGGCGCAAGCTTGCCCGCATGAGCGGACTTTCCGCATTGGAAAATGTTACCGATGTTTTTGAAGAAAACCTTACCGCATACGCTGTACTCGAATATGTTGAAAGCATAAGCCTTCGCAATTATCTTCTGCGCACAAAGGCAGGCTATATAACATGGGAAAGGGCAAGGGGACTGTTCATGCCCGTGCTTTCAACCCTTGGTATGCTTCACACCGCAGGCATAGTTCACCGCGGTATTTCTCCCGTTACACTTCATATCGGACGCGACGGAAAAATGCGCATAGGCGGCTTCAGCATCAGTCAGGCACGCACATCGCGCAGCGAGCTTACTGCACAGCTTTTCCCCGGCTATGCCGCTGTTGAACAGTACGGCTTTGAAGGTGAACAGGGTGCTTGGACCGATATTTATTCCTTTGCTGCTGTGCTTTACCGCGCACTTATCGGCACAGATCCGATTGAAGCTACTGAAAGACTTACCAATGACAGGCTCATGGTTCCCGGTAAATTTGCCGAACAGCTGCCTGCTTATGTTATAAACGGTCTTATTAACGCATTGCAGATTATGCCGGAGGATAGAACACGTTCGGTTGAACAGCTGCGTGCGGAGCTTTCAGCTTCTCCCGTTGCGGCGGCTTCGGATTTTGTTAATTCCGCACCCGTTCCCGCACCTGTAAAAAAGGCTGCAGAGAAAAAGCCTGCTGCTCCCAAAGCCGCACCGAAAAGCAATGCAAAAAGCAGCAATATAATAGCTGAAAATAAAATTCTTGTAATCAAAACCGCACTTATTACGGCTATTATCGGTCTTGTTATTTTCCTGATTGTTGTGCTTGCTGCTGGTGATAAGCTCGGTCTTTCGGTCGATGAGCCTGAAACCGAGGTTACAACAAGCAGTGAAATGGTTGATGTTCCTAAGTTTGTCGAACGCAACTATTCCGAAGTTATGGCAACACCTTATTGGACAAGCAGCTTTAACTTTGAGAAAATAGAAGAATACCACGATAAGTACACAAAGGGTACAATTCTTGCCCAAAGCGTACAGCCAAATACAAAGGTCAACAAGGGTACAAAAATTGTTCTTACCGTTTCCAAGGGTATTGAGCATTTTGAGCTTCCCAATGTAATCGGTATGGATTATGAAGAAGCTAAGGAGAAGCTCCACGAAAGGAAGTTCCTTGTCAAGCGCGAATATGTCGAGAATGACGGTACACACAACGGCAATGAAGTTCAGGGCATTGTGGATTTGGTTGCAGGCACAAGCTATCCCAAGGGCACTACTGTAACGCTTCTTGTATGGGAAGAGCTTCCCACCGAAGAGAATTCAACGGAAATTGACCCGTTTGAACCGCAGGAACCCACAACGGCAGAAGAACAGCCGTCGCAGGGTGTTGAAGAGCCAACGGCAACTTCACCACTGATTCCGCAGACTACCGTTCCACCCACCGAAGCACCTACAAACCCCGTAATACCCGGTTTCCCGATATTCTGATAGCACAACAAAACACGCATACAGCAGTCCTGCTGTATGCGTGAAATTTTTTGCCTTATTTTCTTTTTTTATCCTTTACCTTGGATGAAAGCCTGAATATGTCCGAAGCCTTGCCGATTACGACTAAATGGTCATCTACCGCAAACACATAATCGCCGCCGGGTACAGGGTTAAGCACTTCGTCTTTCTTTATTGCAATTATGTTTATGTGGTAATCGCGTCTGACATTTACCGCCATTATTGATTTGCCAACCCAGCTTTCAAGCACGGGTATTTCAAATATTGAATAGTCGGCAGTAAGCTCTATGCAGTCGTAAATATTGTCCGAATTAAAGCGGATTGCAAGGTTTTCCGCTATTTCGCGTTCGGGGTAAACAACCTCTGCCGCACCTGCACTTTTTAAAAAGCGTGCCTGAATGTCGCGGTTGCCCTTAGCAACAATATATTTTGCACCAAGGTCGTTAAGTAAAGCGGTAATTTCAAGCGATGATTGGAAATTCTCACCTATACATACAAAGCACACATCAAAGTTGTTTACACCAAGTGCTCGCATTGTGCCTTCGTTTGTACAGTCGCCGATATATGAATCAGTAAATTTTGATGCAAGTTCTTCGATTTTTGAAGCATTTCGGTCAACTATCATAACATCGTTGCCAAGCTGCTGCATTTTTTCTGCAAGGTGTTTGCCGAAACGGCCCATACCTATTACAAGTACACTTTTCATATTGTCACCTTATCCTATCTGGATTTTTTCAGTCGGTCTTACAAGGTTCGGTATTTCTTCCTTTTGCGCAAAGGCTATCATCAGCGTTAGTCCGCCAAGCCTGCCGCCGTACATTAAAAGCATCAGGATTATGTGCGAAACGGGAGAAAGCGTTGAAGTTATGCCGGTAGTCAGACCTACCGTTGCCGCAGCCGAAACAACCTCAAAGGTTACATCGTTGAGCGGTAAATGTTCAACAGCGCAGATAGCTATAACTGCAAATATTATTGCAAGCACATATACGGTAATAATTGCACCGGATTTTTTTACCGTATCTTCTTCAAGTCTGCGCTTGAAAACGGTAGCGTGCTTTTCACCCTTTGCAACGGCTATCAGCTCAATAATCAGTACGGCAACAGTTGTTGTTTTAACGCCGCCTGCTGTTGAAGCAGGGCTGCCGCCTATAAACATCAGGAAAATCATTGTCATCAGTCCCGCACCTGAAAGTTTATTGAGCGGTACCGTATTAAAACCTGCTGTTCTTGCCGAAGATGATTGAAACAGAGAAGCTAATAATCTTTCACCAAGGGTGAATCCTGCCATGCTGTCATTTCTTTCCGTAATAAACAGTATAATCCATCCGCCAAGCAGTAATACAGCAGTTGTAACAAGAACTATTTTTGAGTGAAGGGAATAGTTTTTCAGTTTAAATTTGTGTTCAAGCATATCTTCCCATACAAGGAAGCCTATGCCGCCGATTATTATAAGCAAAGTGATTGTTATACTTACTACCGCATCGTTGTAAAACGGTGTCAGCGAAGAAAATTCTCCGTAACAACCCATAAGGTCAAAGCCTGCGTTGCAAAACGCCGAAACGGCATGAAAAACCGAATAATAAATACCCTTTATAAGTCCGAATTCTGGGCAGAACCTTGTTGCAAGCACTGCCGCACCGATTCCCTCAAAAATAAATGTACCGGTTACAATTCGTTTGAGCAGCTTTATTACACCGTTTGTCCGTATCGTACCTGCGGATTGCATTAACAGCTTTCGTTCGTACTGGCTTATTTTTCGCTTTAAAAATACGGAGAACATTGTTATAACCGTCATTATGCCAAGACCGCCTATCTGAATCAGCGCGATTATAACACTCTGACCGAACAGCGACCAATGCGTAAAGGTGTCATAAACAATCAGTCCCGTAACGCAGGTTGCGCTTGTTGCGGTGAACATACAGTCAAGCAGGGGAGTACATTCGCGTGATTTTGATGCTATGGGCAAGCTCAAAAGTATTGTTCCAAGCACAATTGCGGCAGCAAAAAAGAGCGCAATTATCTGCGTGTAGGTTAATTTTTTCTTTTTACCCGACAGCTTTCTCAAAATGCGCTCTCCTTAATATTAAATTCAGTTTTTCATCATCTTTGCAATAAGCTCTTTTACAGTGCTTAATACATCTTCAATGGGTGTTTTCATTGATATGCTCTTATCTCTTGAAACGATTTCGCAAACGCCGTCTTTAAGGTTTCTCGGGCTTGCAATTACGCGAAGCGGTACACCGATAAGGTCAGCATCCGAGAACATGACACCTGCGCTGACGCTTCTGTCATCATAAATAACCTCAATGCCGTTTGCCTGCATTTCGTTGTAGAGCTTATCTGCGCAAGCCTTAGCTTCTGCGTTGTCCGCTCTCATACAGCAAAGGTGAACCTGCCACGGGGCAATAGCCATCGGCCAGATGGGACCATATTCGTCGTGGTATGCTTCGCATACGCTTGCGGCAAGTCTGCCTACACCAATGCCGTAGCAGCCCATAATCGGGTACTGTGCCTTGCCGTTGCTGTCGAGGTACTGCATATCCATAGCCTTTGTGTATTTTGTGCCGAGCTGGAATATGTTACCAACCTCAATACCGCGGGAAATATTTACGCTGTGCTTGCCGCACTGCGGGCAGATGCCGCCGTTCTTGATTGCGGCAACATCGCAGTAGGTAACTTCGCCAAGGTCGCGTTCAATGTTAAGACCTGTGTAGTGGTAGTCAATCTCGTTTGCGCCGCAGGAAAGGTTGGTTGCACCCTTGAGTGAGCCGTCGATAATTACGGTAATTCTTTCGTCCATATTGTACGGACCGATAAAGCCTGCAAAAAGACCGCAGCCGTCAACGATTTCTGCCGGGTGAATGTCGCAGCCAACTGTGTTGCGCAGCTTTGTTTCGTTTACTTCAAGGTCGCCGCGTACAAAGGCAACAATATAAGTATCGTCTGCATTTCTCTGGTATACAACCGCCTTGCAGGATTTTTCAAGCGGAGAATTAAGGAAATTGCATATATCTTCAATTGTGTGGATATCGGGTGTGTGAACCTTTGTCAGTTCTTCAAGTACAGCATCTGCTTCGTTTTCAACGATGCAGGTCGCAGCCTCAATGTTAGCTCTGAAATCGCACTCGGAGCAAACAGCAATGCTGTCTTCACCAACCGGGGTGAGAAGCATGTATTCGTGGCTTACGCTGCCGCCCATCATACCTGAGTCAGATTTAACGGTTACAACCTCGGGAATGCCGCAGCGTGCAAAAATGCGGTTGTAAGCATCGTAACACTTCTGGTAGTATTCTTCCAAATCCTCCTGTGAGGTGTGGAAGGAATATGCGTCCTTCATTGTAAATTCGCGTACGCGGATAAGACCTGCTCTTGGTCTGCCTTCGTCGCGGAATTTTGTCTGAATCTGGTAAATCATGAAGGGGTACTTCTGGTAGCTGTTTGCATATTCGCGTACAAGCTGTACGGCAGCCTCTTCATGTGTCATGCCGAGAACAAGGGGAGCCTTGTTTCTGTCCGTAAAGCGTACAAGCTCACTGCCAATGGATGAATATCTGCCGGATTCCTCCCAAAGTGAAGCGGGCATAACAACAGGGAACTGAACCTCCTGACCGTCGATAGCATCCATTTCTTCTCTTATTATCTGTTCAATTTTCTTTGTAATTCTGCGAAGGGGAGGGAAGGAAGAATAAATTCCGTTCGCAACATTCTTTATGTAGCCGCCTCTGACTGTGAGCGCATGGCTGTCAATAACACAGTCGGACGGTCTTTCTTTAAATCGCTCGCCGACGAGCTTATCAAGTTTCATAGTTCTTTACCTCCAATACATATGGATTTATTTTAATACTATAATTAAAAAAAGTCAATGTACACTTAAAATAAAGACTTGAAAATTATATTTACATAAATAGGTAATTTGCTCAAAGTATTGATTGTTGCTCTTTTCAAAATGGATTAGTTGTGATATTATAAAATTCAGAGGTGATATAATATGGAAAAAATCAAAATTGATTATAACAACGCTGACGGCTTTAACGGTTACTCTTCAGATTTAATGAAGGAATATGTTCAGTCTGTTGAAGAAGGGCTTGATATTGAAAAGTACAAAGCTGTTTTCGAAGCTGTTTCTTCGCTTAAAAACAGCGAATATAAAGCAAGGCTAAGTGACGTGCTTTTTGATATTGTGCTCCATGCAGACATAAAAAAAGGCTATGCATACGAGGAACCTTCCGAGCTAAAAGCAATTAAAGCACTACGTAAGCCGCATGAGTTTGAGTGTGCCATGCCCGATAAAGAAACACTTCGTAAAAAGCTTCTCGGTGCATGGACGGGAAGAGCCTGCGGTTGTTTGCTCGGTAAACCTATAGAATGTATCAGAAGCGATGAGCTGATTCCGTTGCTTAAAGAAACTGGAAATTATCCCATGCACAGATATATTCTGTCTTCAGATATTACCGAGGAGGTTTGTTCACATTATAAATTCTGGCTGAGAAACAAATGCTATGCCGATACTGTTGACGGTATGCCGGTTGATGACGATACAAACTATGTTGTCCTTGCGCAAAGGCTGGTAGAAGAATTTGATCGCGACTTTGAACCTGAAGATGTTGCTTCGGTCTGGCTTAAATATCAGCCTGTAACTTCTTATTTTACTGCTGAAAGAACTGCATATATCAACTTTACAAACGGAATTGTACCGCCTTCGTCTGCTGTGTATAAAAATGTAGCCCGTGAATGGATAGGGGCACAAATACGCGGCGATTATTTCGGCTATATCAACCCCGGTAAACCTGAAAAAGCGGCAGAAATGGCATTTAACGATGCCTGCATTTCTCACACCAAAAACGGCATTTACGGTGAAATGTTTGCTTCCGCTATGATTGCTTGCGCCGCCGTTACAGACAGCATTGAGGATATTATTCTCGGCGGTCTTGCCCAGATTCCTGAAACTTCAAGGCTTTATGAAGCCGTAATGAAAATTGTTGACGGATATAAAAACGGGGTTACGGTTGACGAATGCTTTGATATTATTCACGCGGCTTACGATGAGCATACCGACCATGGCTGGTGTCATACAATTTCAAACGCTATGATTGTTGCCGCTGCACTGCTTTACGGCGAAGGTGATTTTGGCAAGTCAATATGCATCGCCGTAGGCATGGCTTTTGATACCGATTGCAACGGCGCAACCGTAGGCTCTGTGCTTGGTATGAGAAACACGATTGACGGCATTGATGAATACTGGAAAAAGCCGATAAACGGCAAAATACATACTTCGATTATGGGCTGTGAAACAGTTGCTATCGAACAAGCAGTCGATAAAACACTCGAACATATGTGAGCAAAATAATATATTAAATATTCAACTTTACTTGTATTATTCTTCTAAAAGTGATATAATTGAAAAAATATAAATTAACGCGGAGGTAAAAAAAGTGAATTCATCTTTTCTTCACAAGCTTTTCGGTACAACTCCCGGTAAGGGTGTTCAGCCGAAAGAGGCAATTGCGTACAGCGTTGCCGGTTTCGGCCAGAATTTTATTTGCACCATTATTGGCTCGTACATCACAGTATTTATGACGGATGCCCTTCTCTTTGGTGCAGAAGGTGTTAAGGTTGGTCACATAAGCGGTGCGGTAGCTGTTGCTATCCTTATGCTTGCTGCTCGTGTTTTCGATGCTTTTAATGATCCGATTATGGGCAGCGTGGTTGACAAAACCCGTACAAAGTGGGGTAAGTGCCGCCCTTATCTTAAATGGATGGCTATTCCCATTGCAATTTCAACAATTCTGTGCTTTCTTCCCGTTTTCAGCGCAGAAGCTGTTTATGACGGTTCAAAAACAACACAGACCTTTGTCACAATAGCGGTTCTTTATGTTGTCTGGTCTGTTCTTTACACTATTGCAGACGTTCCTTATTGGGGCCTTTCAACCTGCCTTACAAACGATACAACCGTCCGCGGCAATATTCTTACCGTTGCTCGTATGTTCTGTACTGTCGGTGCAGGTATTGTTACCGTTTTCGTTCCTATGATAACCGGTGCAGTAACAGCAAAGTTCAAGTATACTGCTGATGATATCGCTCTTATCATGAAAGATAAGGCAGAGGCAATTTCCAATATGGTTATGAACCAGGGTATTACAGCAGAAGAAGCTGCAAACACTTTTGTCGGCACAGTTATGAACGGTCAGGAAATTGCAAACGCCGATACCCTCAAAATTGTTTATTTCATCTGCGCGGTTGTTCTTGTTCTTTCCGCTGTTCCTATGTTCTTCTACGGTTTCAAGAACACAAAGGAAAGATTCACTTCAGACGATAATCCTCCCTCATTCGGTCACAACCTCAAGCTCCTTTTCAGAAACAAAGAGCTTCTTCTTATTGTTCTTTCCGGTGTTCTCGGCGGTGCAAGAATGGTTTATTCCTACACCGGCGGTCTCTACTTTGCCAAGTACATCCTTCAGAACGAAGGCCTTTACGGTGTAATCACACTTCTTGTTGTTCCCGGCGGTCTTGTCGCTTCTCTTCTCGTTCCGTGGATGTCCAAGAAATTCACAAAGAAATGGTCCTATATCGTTGTTCACCTTTTCGGCGGCGTAGTTATGGCTATAATGTATTTCGTCGGCTACGACGCACCGTGGAAGATTGCAATCTGTGCAGTCGGTCTTGTCCTCCTCGGTATCCCGCAGGGTGTCAACAACATTATCACTTACGCTATGATTGGCGATACTGTTGACTACCTTGAATGGAAAACAGGCGAACGCGGTGAAGGTATCTGCTTTGCTATGCAGACCCTTATCAACAAAATCGGTATGGCTGTCGGTGCATTCATCGGCGTTATGGCTCTGAGCATTGCACAGATTGATACCAAAACATACACCGTCGGCAATGCCGATGCACTCTGGAACGTACTTATCCTTTCCGGTGTTATCAGCATGTTTGCCTGCGCAGTACCCATGTTCTTCTACACAATTACAGAAAAGCGCCAGCGTGAAATGGTCGCAGAAATCGAAGCACGCAAGGCGAAGAAATAATTTCAAAAACCTCATACAAAATCAACAGCCGCAGGTTCAATGCCTGCGGCTGTTTTGCGAGTTAAGTATTATTTAATTTTTATTTTGAAAAGTCTTGCACCGTGTGAATTAACCTTTGCGGAAAAATTGCCGCGTGTTACAGTGTATTCTTCGTGTGCCCACATATCCCAAACGCTGTATTCGATACCGCCAACTGCAATATCCGAAATATCAAAGCTGATTTCTCTTTCTTTATCATCTGTATTGAAAAGAGCAACATATTTGCAGTTTTCGCCCTTTGATGTCCAGATAATTTCGCCCTTGCCGTCAGTTTCTTCGCGTTTGAACTGTTTTGCACCGCTTGAATTTTTGAGCATATCTATAAGCTCTCTGTTCTGTAACAGTGAAAGTGTGAATTTGTCGTTTTCGCGCATTTCGCCGCCCATCATGAGCGGTGAACGGAAAATGCCCCAAAGGGTCATCATTGTAATCTGTTCATCGTGTGTAAAGCGTGTGTAACGGTTTCTGTACTTTTCAAGCTTTTCGGTTTTCTGGATTCTGCCGAGCGGCAGCATATCGCAATCCGGCCATGCACCGGGCTGAACATAATCCTGCCAAGCATAGCAGCGTTCAAACATTGCGTGAAGCTTGCTCCATTCATCCCAAAAATCACCTGTCATTCGCCACATATTAGCATTTGAAGCAAGATGCTCGTGTTCCCAAACGGGAGCAGGTCCGGGTGAAAGGCTGAGTACCATATCTCTGCCGCATTTATCAATAGCTTTTCGCAGCATTTCAATTTCTTTTCTCGCCGAATAGGGATTATCGGGATACATTTCTGTGTTTGCAATATCATCGCACTTAATGTAGTCAACACCCCATGAGGCATACAGTTCAAATATAGAATCGTAATATTCCTGTGCGCCCTTTTTCTCTGTTTCAAGTCCGTACATATCGGGATTCCACAAACAAACGGAAGACGGCTTTGCAATATCCCTTGCCGTTATACCTTCACACTTGATTTTTGTGTTCCTGTGCGCAGCCTGTCTGGGAATACCCCTCATGATATGTATACCGAATTTAAGTCCGAGCGAATGAATATAATCGGCTATTGGTTTAAAACCTTTGCCGCCCGCAGAGGAGGGAAACCTTTCAACAGACGGAATCAGACGGGAATATTCATCCATGCAAAGGTCGGCAAAATAGTGATAATAAAAGCTGTCCGCAGTAGGTTCTGACCACTGGATATCGCATACAACATATTCCCAGCCGTAATCCTTCAGATGCTCAGCCATATAATCAGCGTTTGCAAGAAGCTGTTCTTCATTAACGGCAGCACCGTAACAGTCCCAGCTGTTCCAGCCCATAGGCGGAGTAGGCGCAAGTCTTTTATGCATAAATTTATCAGTCCTTTAAATTTTTAGTTTTATACCATTATACAACCGCTAAAGATTCTTTTCAACAGAAATAAAATAAAAAACAGAAAAACCACAAGTGTGATTTTTCTGTTTTTGGTGCGGGTAACAGGGGTCGAACCTGCACGCCGAGAGGCATAAGATCCTAAATCTTACGTGTCTGCCAATTCCACCATACCCGCATAATTAACTTCAACATAGTATATCACATATTTTCTGTTTTTACAAGAGCGGTATGAATAAATAATTAAATCGTTCTTAAATCTTTATTTTTGCTTGCTTTTTTTGTGTGGAAAATATATAATTTATTAAATTACTAAAGTAAAAGGAGCTTTTAGGTATGAGCATTTTTACAAAAATAATCAGCATTTTTATGATGATCCCTGCGCTTTTAGGTCTTTACAAACAAGATGCTGACGATACGGTTGATGCATATGTCAGCAGAGTCGGTTCAATCGGTATTGAAAACACAATTGAATCCGCTGTTCCCCAAACAGAAATTTACAATATGATTAACGAGCATTTTGCTTCTCCGCTTCCCGAGGGAAAAACAGAGAAAAAAGCTATTGTTATCGGCTATGACGGTTGCCGTGCGGATGCGCTTACCCTTGTTGGCGATTCCTACAGCGGTATCGGCAAAATGGTTGATGCAGGTGCTTTTGTTAAGCTTGCATATTGCGGCGGCGTTAACCTTCCCGCTGAAAACACACAGGATACTTCAACTGCACCCGGTTGGTGCGCTGTGCTTACCGGTGTATGGGCTGATCAAAACGGTATTTACTCTAACGGTGTCAATAAAACTCTTGAATATAAAACTTTGTTTACTACACTTGTTGAGAATAAAGTTATTGATTCTGCAAACTTTATTACATCATGGAAGGGCCATTTTGTAAATGATGATTCTACATACAAGCTTGAAAAGCAGTATTGCGAGGATAATAAACTCAATGTTGCTTTCAATTGCTGCAATGAAGATGTTGCTTCAGCCCTGACAGCAATTAAAGATATCAGACAGGACGACTGCTCCGATTTTATCTTTGCAATTTATGAAGGAACCGACCATGCAGGTCATACTTTCGGTTTCTCAACCAATAACCCGATTTATGAATCGGGCTTTAAGCTTAACGATGTTCTTGCTTATATGACTCTTGAAGCTGTTGAAAGCAGAGATACATACGCTACAGAAGACTGGCTTATAATCATTACATCCGACCATGGCGGATACGGAACAGATCATGGCGGTCCATCCATGCAGGAAAGAATAGTATTTATAGTAACTAATAAATAATCTTTTATAAGTAGACGAAGCACCCTTCAATTGAGGGGTGCTTCATTATTAAACGGTATTCACATCTTCAATGCCTTTTCTGCCTGTTCACGCAGGCAGAAGCCTGTCATAACGACGGCATCGGAGTTGTATTTTTCAAGCAGGGCTTCAAGCTCTGCTTTATTCTTTTCATCGGGGGTTTCCCACACTGCGTAAATTGCTTCAAGTACATCGCAGCACATCGCAAATTTTCTTACCCATTTCTGCATTTCTGCAAACATCGGTACGCTTGTGTTGCTGATAACTTCAAGGCATTCGCGCATTTTGCCGTTGTACTCGCTGAATTCCTGCAAGGCTTCGGCTTTTCTGTTTGTTGCGGCAAGGAAATTTATGTGCATCAGCTTGTCGCTCATCATTTGGCTTGCATGTCTGCGTACACATGAAACCTGCAGATGGTCAGCAATATAGCCGAATATTTCAGCCTTATCGCCGAGAATTTCACGCTGTGCATTAAAAATGGATTCATCGGGGTCGTAGCTTTCGGGATTCCAGAGATAATCTGCAACCGTTATAAGCGGCAGCTTGGAACATTCGGCATATTCCATTACATTTGAAATAAGCCCTTCGCAGGATTTGTAAAGCTGTTTATCTCTGCCGAGTACAGGACCTAAATGCATTTCCTGGAACATTTCTGCATCGTTCACGGGGTAGTTATCCCAGTAAAGGGGTCTGTGCGCCGTTGAACGCTTGAATTCGTCTGCTTCGCGGCAGGTGAGTACGCGTGAGCATATTTCCGCACCTGTCCAGAACAAATTAACATCGCTCGGTATGTTCTGACCAAGCTTTGATATATAATATCCGTTTTCATCGCCAAAGTATTCCGTTGGACAAACGGTAAGAGTGATTGACGGATCAAAAGCTTTCAGTGTGTTATAGGCTTTGTTTATCAGGTCTATATGTGCATTTACAATGCTGTCGTATTTTTTTGCATCTTCTTCGTATTGGAATTCCCACGAAATATCGTCAAGCAGTAAGCCGAAATTGCGCACACCGATTGAGTAAACATTTTTAATTTTGTTTATCAGCTGCTCAAAATTGCTTTCACTTGTGTAGCAGTAGGTGAGTCCGGGACCGACAGACCAGCTGAAATCGAGCTCGTTTTCACTTGCCGTGTCAAAAAGCATTTTAAGCTCATTTAATTCTTTTTCGGGGTATGGGTCACGCCATTTTTCGCGGTGGTAAAGGTCATCCTTTGGTGCGTAGTGGTAGGTGTTCATGCCGTATTTTGCCATGAGCTTCATTACGCTTATGCGCTTTTCGTGTTCCCATGTGGGTCCGTAAAATCCTTCAATATATCCGCGCTTTTCAAACAGAGGATAGTCTTCAATTTCGCCTTCGCAAAGTTCGTTTTTTGTAATAAGCTTTGCAAGTGTGTTTACCGCGCGGAATACACCGCGGCGAGTTGCCGCTTCAATTACAGCCGTATTTTCTTTAACGGTTATATAGTATTTTTCATTGCAAAGTCTTGAAAGGGAGTCAATATATGTAGTTTTTTTACTGTCAGTTATAACTGTTTTAATTTCGTATTCGCCGTTGACTGCAATACCGTAGCTTTCAAAAACCTTTTCAGCAGTATTCTGAAAATTGCCGTATATATTTACTCCGTTAATTTTTACGGCTTTGCCGTTCAGGTTCATTTTTTGAGGTTTAGGGTAAATCAAAGGTGTTTAATCTCCTTTTTGTATTTTTCAACGAGCAGGTTGTTTATATCGTCGCCGCCGTCAATGTTTGAGCTTGCAAAATGCTCGGGTTCAAAGCCTTGCTCTGCGCATTTTTCAACAGCCTGTGCCACAATTGCATTGAGAATAAGTGCGCCCGTAACAGTAGAGGTCGGACAGATTTTGCCCTTGACATTTTCTACTTCAACGCAGGCATCGCCGACACATCCGAAATTATCGAGCACTATATCAGCAATTTCGCAAAGGCGCTTTCCGCTCGCATGGCGTGAAGCACCGGCATAGGTGTGTTCAAGGTTTGTAAGTGCAATTACGGTTAATCCCTTTTCCTTGCAAAGCAGAGCCATATCAACAATTACGCCGTTTCTGCCTGAATTTGAAATGATTATAACCGCATCGTTTTTGCTCATGCCGTATTCGTTGAATATTCTTTCGGCTATGCCTTCTTCACGCTCTGCAACCGTACTTTCGGAAGCGGAAATGTGAAGCATGAGCGGTTCAACAAGTATGGGCTGAACATTTACAAGTCCGCCGGCGCGGTAAAAAAGCTCTTCGGCAAGCATATGCGAATGTCCAGTACCGAAAAGGTAAAGGCGCTTTCCGTTTATCAGCGTATTGCTTAAAACCTCTGCGGCTTTTTCTATTGCTTCGCCGCCGTCTTTTTCAATACGGTCTATAATTACTTTTGTTTTGTTTATGTAGTCAATATATTTTTTCACTTCAATGTCCTCGCTATGTTTACCGCACTTTCTTCAGGCGGTGTATCAAGTAATTCTGTTTTTATTTCAGGGTAAGCTGATTTGATTTCGTGCATGAAGGTTGCCGTAAAAAGTGCGTTGTTCTGGAAAATTCCGCCGTAAAGTCCGAGCACGGTACACTCTTGTACTTTTTTTAACAGTATTGAAACAGTTTTTGCAAATTTTACAGCTTCATCTGCAACTATTTTCTTGGCAGCTTCATCGCCGCCTGTAGCAAGCCGGCCTACATTTGCGGCAAAGCCTGCAAGCCTGTCCTTTGATGTTTCTGCGGAATAGATAATATCAATGGCTTTTCTGAAATCATCAACACCGAAAAATTTTTCTGCGCTTTCAAGCAGGGGAGTACTCTCGCCATTATCGCACATAATACAGCATTTTTTCAGCGCATTTACAGCTATTGCATAGCCCGAGCCTTCATCGCCGACGATGTGGCCCCAGCCACCCGAAATGTGCAGGTTTCCGTTTTTATCTTCTCCCGCAGCCATCGAGCCTGTGCCGCATATTGCAACGCAAGGACAATGCTCGGTATTCACCGCTTTAAGTGCAATGTAAACATCGCTGTCCATGCCGATGTGATTGGCTGTAATTATATCGCCGCAGATTTTTTGTATCAGCATATCGTCAGCCTTTCCGTCAAGTGCGGAACAGCCTATAAATACACCTTCAAAAGTGATTTTACCGAGTCTGTCATTGATATCGTAAATTATTTCGCGCAGGTTTTCGCGTACTGCATTATAGCCAACGGAATAAAAATTGATTGTTTTACCCGTAACCTTGAACAGTATGCCGTTTTCGTCGGCAACGGCGGCTGTAGTGCGGGTGCCGCCGCCGTCTATACCAAGATAATATTTCATCTGAATATCACCGTATCTTTTATTTTACTTCGTTTACAACTGCGTTAAGTGCAGTCATTACCGATGAAGCTGCCTTACTGCCGGTTGTAAGGGTTTCTTCATAATGTCTGTGCGGTGTGCCGAAAAGCTTTTCGCCTAAATCGGAATCCCAAAGTGAATCGGCAATAAAGGGTGCGTAATCGTTATCGGGAATTATGTAGCCTATGGCATCGTTGCAAAGACCCATTACAAGCACCTTTTTATCTTTAAGCAGCTTTGCTGTGCAATCAATTTCCCAGTCTGTGCCGAGGTAAGCTTCGGTTTTGTCTACAACATTGCCGTAAACAAGCTGGGGAATAAGCTCACCTGGCACAGTAAGCATAACTATATCTGTGCCAAGTTCAACATAGCCTACTTCTGTAATGATTGAATATCCGCTGGCAGATTTATCGTCATAAACTGTTGTTGTGCCGAGCAGCTGTGCTGTTGCACCAAGCTGTAATAAGCCGTTGTCAAGCGGTACGGTGCATTCAGCCATGCGTACATTTATAACGGGTGCAACTTTTGCTGCGCTTTCTTCTGCTTCAAGTATGAGCCTTGCAAATTCGTAGCCGAGCGATTTTGCAGCTCTGTAATCCGCAACCTTCGGGTCAGCGGCAATCTGTGCTTCAATTTCCGCTACTATTTCTTCTGTCTGAACAGCACTTTTCTGGACTGAAATGGGGGACTGTGCACCCTGAACAAATACAAAATTCATGCCTGCTGCATTGATTTTTTCTTCCATGTATGCGGGAAAGTCGGCTGAAAGCAGGGAGGTTGCTCTGTCAATTGTTGTGGGGTGTGCGCCAATGTTAGTGAAAACTGTGGGCTTTGATTCAGCGTTGTCCGGAACAAATTTGAAGCAGGCAAAGAAATTCTGGAAACCTTCCGTCTTGTAGCGCTTGTTGTGCAGGTAAGCGTACTCATCGTCAAGATAAACGCCGTTCTGCTCGCTCTTGCCGATTTTTGCCGTTTCGTAATAGTAAAGCTCGCCGAATTCCATGTTGAGGTATGCTTCAACAATTGCATCGCTTGCACCGTCAATCATAATTTCAAGGAAATCTTTATTGATGCTTCTTGTTGCTTCAATGAAGGGGAGAAATGAAAACAGATTCTGGAAAACTTTACCGATAAGCTCAAGGCTGAAACCCTGTGTATCAATAACTGTGTGACAATGTGTGCTGTTTATGTTTATTGCAACGATGTCGCTGAATATGCCGTGCTGTAACAGCTTGCGTTCAACCTCTGCACGGATAGCGCGTATATCGGCATTGTTTACACCTATACCGTCAATGCTTGCCATAATAACCGTACCTCTGTTTGAGTTGTCACTCAAAGCAATGGCATTTACGCCCTGGTCATCGTATACACCGCTTATCTGCTGTGTGAAATAACCGCCGGTGTAATATTTCTTTGCACCGCTTTTGAGGTTTTCGGGTACTATGCTTGCTTCACCGAAGCCGAGCTGCCATCTTGCACCTTCGGCAGGGGAGTCGATAAATTCAGCTGTGCCCTCATAAAAGTTTTCGCTTTCGCCTGCGTAATACTCATCAACTGTTTTGAAGTTGTTGGGAAAAAGTGAACCGAAGCCGTCAAATACAGCTTCAAGCAGGCTGTTTATTGCACCTGCTACAGCTATAATTGCGCTGTTGTCGGCTGCTTCACCGTATGCAGCAAATGCAAAGGTGGAGGCAGAGAACATCATAAAAACTGAAAGAATGACGGAAATAACGCGTTTAAAAGAGTTTTTCATATTGTTCAATCTCCTTTATTTTGTTGAAGCTATAAGCTTATCCATTTCTTCAAGCAGAGTTCTTGCGGTGTTTCTGCCTGTTGAATTGGTTTCTTCGTAATGGTTTCTGTCAAATCTGTCCTTTGCGGAGTTTATATAGGGCATGCCTTCGTTGAGTATAAAGTCGTTATCGGGAATGATATATCCGAGTTCATCGTTGCATAGCCCTACAACAAAGTTATGCTTTGCCCCGCCAAGGTCTTTTAGTACCCTGTAGTGTGCATCAACTGCGTTTGCCGATTCGTCAGCGGTAAGGAATTCGCCGTTGTAAAGTTCGGGGAAAAGCTCGCCGGGGATAAGGAACATACCTATTTCGCCATCGCCGAGTTCAAGGTAGCCGACTTCGGACCAGATGTAAGCGGTGTCGCGCTTGCTGCTTCTTGCAATATCGTTGTTGAGTACCTTGAGTACTCTTGCCAGAATCAGTACAAAGTTATCCGCAGCAATTTTAACCTGTTTGGATTTAATGTTAATTATGGGCTTGAGCGGCTTTTCATCTTCCATTGATGTTACGAGTTCACCAAGCGTTTTGCCGAACTCTTTTGTATATGCTTCGCAGTCAATTTCGTTGCGGTAAACCTTTTTGATTTCCTTTGCCGAAATCATGCCGCCGATTGCGCCGTTGAAAAATACGGCATCGGTGTTGTATTTAAGGTCTTCAATTTCCTTAATCATGTATGCGGGGAAGTCTGCGCTGACATTCTTTGTTTCGTCGCCGAGCAATTCTGCGTGCGAAGCAAAGTTTACAATATAAATCTGATGGTCGGAATTTTCAGCTTCAAAACGGATTCGTGTAAGGTTGGAATCGAAGGTGTTGGGTGTACGGCAGTCAAACTGTAAATCTTCGGTTTCCTTCACTGCGTAGTACAGCTTGCCGATTACGCTTGTTTCATAGGCTTCAATTATTGCCTCGGCAGCCTTTTGGTGAAGCCTTTTCATGAACTTTTCATTTCTGCCGCTTTTGTAAAGCTTTTCGCCCCATAAGCCCTGTGTATCAATTGCGGAGTGGCTGTGTGTTGCGCAGATGTTTATTGAACGCAGCTCCGAGCGAAGTGTAGGATAATCTTCATTTTCAAGAACAAGCCTTCTAATTTCGTTTATATCCTTACGGCTTATGCCTACTGCGTCAATGGCGCACATTATAACGCCGCCTCTTCCTGTGCCGTCTGCAAGGTAAACGGCTCTTGCATACATATCGTCAAGAACACCTGTTGCGGGGTTGTTTGAATCGTAGCCTGCTATGTAGTATTTTTCTGCATTTATATTGTCCGGAGTAAGCACTCTTTTACCAAATCCGCACCAGAAGCAGTTGTCACCGGGAACTGATGTGAATTTGTCATCACCCGACAGCATATATTTTTTTGCTTCATTTTCGGCTGTAAAGTAGTTTTTGGGCATTGCATGGATAATAGCCTTTGATAAAAGCTCGATACCTTTTCGCGTTATTTTGTTCTTGTCCATATTTTAAAAGCACCTCCGCAATATAATTAATATATTATAATTAGCATTATACACTATATTACGCGCTTTTCAATGATTTTTTTGTGAATTTTTATTGACTTTATTTGTCCGATTGTAATATTATATTAACATAATTTATTATGTTTCAGGAGAAAATTATGTTAAGTATCAGAAAATATGAACCCAAGGATAAAGAAAATGTCCGTTTTGCCTGCCTGAACAGCGAGGGCGGAGGAATGCCTGCAGAGCTTTGCGAGTTTATTCTGCACATTTTCTGCGATTACTATGTTGAACAGGAACCCGAAAATACCTTTGTGCTTGATGATGACGGCAAAGCTGTAGGCTACATCTTCTGTGCGGAGAATTTTGATAAATTCAAGCCCGTATACGATGCTCAGTATGCTCCGCTGATTGCTCACTTGGGCGAAGACAATATAAAATGGGCTGCAGAGGCTTATGATTTGCACGCAAAATACCGCGATACATACCCGGCACACCTTCATATTGATTTACTTCCTCAATATCAGCGCATGGGCTGGGGAGGTAAGCTGATTAATACGCTTTTTGAACACCTGCGTTCAAAGGGCATAAAGGGCGTTATGCTTACCGCAGGCACAGGTAACACCGTTGGAGGCAGCTTTTATCAGAAATACGGCTTTGAACAGCTTGAAATTTTGGGTACAGATGTTGCCTACGGTATGAAGCTCTGATTGATATTTAATTTAATAGACCGCTTGAGAAACAAAAATCTCAGGCGGTCAATTTTATTTTTATCACCAATATATAGCAAGTGTAATTCTGAATATACACATTTTATAGTTAAAAGCCACAAAACAAGCCGAAAAAAACATCTTTTTTCAAAAAAGTTTATTTAAATTTCATAAATTTACGGATATTTAAATTTTATGTTGAAAAATGATATAAAAACTGATATAATTTTTATCGATTTTGCATTTAAGAAAGGATGTTTGTTCAATGGAAGTCTTTATGGACATTTTTGGCAATTTTGCCAACCTTGACCCCAAACAGCTCATTATGTGGGTTATCGGCGGTGTCCTTATTTTCCTTGCAATCAAAAAGGAAATGGAACCGACCCTGCTTCTTCCCATGGGCTTTGGCGCAATTCTCGTTAACCTGCCCGAATCGGGTGCAAAGGCTGTTATCGACCACCTTTTCGATATCGGTATCAGTAACGAAGCACACGAGCTTATGCCGCTTATTCTATTTATCGGCATCGGTGCGATGATTGACTTTGAACCCCTGCTTACCAACCCGAAGCTTATGTTCTTCGGTGCGGCGGCACAGTTCGGTATTTTCTTCACACTCACAATGGCATCACTTTTAGGCTTCAACATTTTCGATGCTGCTTCCGTTGCTATTATCGGTGCGGCAGATGGTCCGACCTCTATTTTCGTTGCACAGCAGCTCGGCTCAAGCTATACAGCAGCTATCATGGTTGCGGCTTATTCGTATATGGCTCTTGTTCCCATTGTTCAGCCGCCCATTATCAAGCTCTGCACAACAAAAAAAGAGCGTATGATTCGTATGAAGTACGCAGGCAAAAAGGTTTCCAAGCGCACAAAGATTCTCTTCCCGATTATTGTTACAATTATAGTAGGTCTTTTCGCACCCGATGCTGTTGCTCTTATCGGTTTCCTTATGTTCGGTAACCTTATTCGTGAATGCGGTGTTCTCAACTCTCTTTCCGATACGGCACAGAATGTTCTTGCAAACCTTATTACAATCTTCCTCGGTATCACAATTGCATCAAGAATGGTTGCCGAAGATTTCCTTCGTCTTGAAACATTCCTTATCATGGGTCTCGGTCTTGTTGCATTCGTATTTGATACCTTCGGCGGTGTAATGCTCGCAAAGCTTATGAACATCTTCCTCAAGAAGGATAAAAAGATTAACCCGATGATTGGTGCATCCGGTATTTCCGCTTTCCCGATGTCTGCACGCGTTGTTCACAAAATGGGTCTTGCAGAAGATCCTCAGAACTTCCTTCTCATGCACTCAATCGGTGTTAATGTTTCCGGTCAGGTTGCTTCCGTTATCGCCGGCGGTCTGATTCTCACATTCGCACAGCAGTAATAAAAGGAGGGTACAGAAATGAACGAAAACACAAGTGTTATCAAAGAAGAAATTTACGAAGCTGAACTCCTTGCAGCTGCTGACGGCGCATTAGAAACAATCGGTGCCGAAGAAGAAACAACGCTCGAAACCGTTGAACGCGGTGAGATTGGCTTTACCCCCGAAAACCTTTCATGGTCACTCCCGATTATGGGTAAGGGTATGCTCGGTATCTTTATCGTAACTTCAATTATTGTTGCTACGGTTGTTATTCTTGATAAAGCATCAAAGCTCAAGAAAAAGGATAAAGAATCCAAATAAACATCACTGATAAAATATAACAGGCTGCAACACCTTTCAAGGTGTTGCAGCCATGTTTTTTGTACTTATATTGTTATGTCAAAATTGAATACAAAGCGTACATTACTTAAAGTGAAGGGAAGGAAAGCAAATTTTAAATCGGCATCGCCAAAATTCATTTCAAGCCTGTAGTTCCATTTGCCGTTTATTATAGCGCCTGTATTGCTGTCAACCTTGCAGTGAATAACCGCATCCGAATAGTTAAGGCTTATGTCTTCTCTGCCGGATACAACAGAAGAATCAATCAATTTAAGCGCACTGTCTATGCTGCCGAAAGTTCCTATACCTCTGCTTACAGCTCCGTGCGATGAATCCGCAGGGTCAGTCTGGCTTTTGAGCATTAAATCAATTGTTGTTATTCCGTTTTTGGTCACAGCCTTTGCAAGCGTTACGTCCTCCGCATTAAGTGCACCGTTACCGGGTATAGCATTGGTTTTTAATGAATTTTCTTTAAGCATTCTTTTTACGGGTGAAGCAAATGTATCGGTAATAAATTCGGGAATATCTTCTATATCAATATCACTGCCAAGGCTTATTCTGTTAAATCCTGTTGGCGGATTAGTCCGAGAGTTAATAACTGCATTGTTATACATTTCAACAACCTCAGCAATATCGGTTGTAACGTAAGCTGAATCGGGTGTTTCGGGTGCAACGCTGTTTTCGTCTGCAAAGAATTCAAGGAGGGCAGGGTTAATAATTGTATCGGTAAAATCAAAGCCTGAGCTGTGACCTGCACCTTCAATCATTATTTCCTTTGCGCCTTCAATTGATTGCGTGATTTTCTGTGAATGGCTTCGGTACATCATATCGTCCTCACCGTAGATGTTGAGAACGGGAACCTTGATTGTTTTCAGGTCGTCGAAGGTGAGGGTAGGATGGAAAACCATAAGCCCCTGAATATCCCTGCGTATCAGGTCAGATGTGTTTTGTGAAAATGCGGCAGTAAGATAAAAGCCGAGGTATCGCCAGATTATGCTTACCTGGTCGAAAAACTTAGTGCCGAAGGGATTTATGTTTGAACCCATAATTGCAAGCGAATGTACACGCTCCTGGTGGTTTACTGTAAATACAAGACCTAAATTACCGCCGTCGCTGAAACCGAAAATGCGTGTCTTTTCAACACCGAGGTAATCAAGCAGATATATAAGGTCATCACTCATCAGCTCAAAGCTGAGTCCGTCCTCGGCGATATAGTCGGATTTGCCCGTTCCTCTGGGGGAAACAGTGATAACTTTGTAGTGATTTGCAAGCTCGGGAAGTACACTCCAATCAAAGCAGTGCATATCGCCGTTATTTGGGGGCAGAAGCAATAATGCCTCTGCGTTCATATCGCCGTAAATGCCGTATTCAATATTTGCACCGCCGCAGTCAACAAAGCCGTATTCTTTAAGTTCAGGTCTGTCGGCAGCACTTGCGTTAAGCATGGGTATACAGCATAATACTATAGCAGCAGTAACAATAAAAGCTATAATTCTTTTCATATCTCTGTTTCTCCTTTTCATTTCATCAGCTCACTTGCTTTTCTTAACGCTTCGGCGGAAAATGAGGGGATTCTGCCAAGTGCATCAGGACCTATGTTCAGCAGATAATTTATGCCGAGTTCATTGAGCTGTTTTCTGCGTTTTGCAATTTCTTCAGGTGCAATCCAGTTCTGGTCGTAATATTTGTAGCCCCATGAGCTGTTGAGCGTTCCTGCTGTTTCATACAGTCCGTAGGGTGAATATTTCATGCCGTTGAGTGAATTTGGGTCAGAATCGGCTTCTTCCTTGAATTCGGTGGGATATTCGTTGTCACCTAACGATACATAATCGTATGCACCGTTACCTATGCGGGAGTTTATAAGGCAGTCGGGCTGATGTTCTTTTACAAGGCGGTTAAGCTCAAGGCTCTGTTCTTTGGTTATTGTATGCGGTACATCAAACCATATAAGGCATAAATCGCCGTAATTTGTAAGTATTTCCTTTACCTGCGGTTTTATTTTTTCTTCAAAGCAGATTGAAAAATTCTTCTTGCTTCTGTCTGCAAAATCCCAGCTGTTATCCCACGATACACCCGAACAGCCTGCAAAATTGTCGTATCCGCCGCCGTGGGGGTGATGCCAGTCAAGCTCCTGCGAATAGTAAAGCCCGAATTTTAGTCCGTGCTTGTAACAGGCTTCGCCAAGCTCGGCAACAATATCCCTGCCGAAAGGTGAATAGTCTACAACGTTGTATGGGTCAGCGAAGGATTTGAACATTGCAAAACCGTCATGATGCTTTGAAGTGAAAACAAAGTATTTCATGCCGCAATCCTTGGCAAGCTTTATCCATTCTTCTGCGTTGAAATAAATGGGGTTGAATATTTTACCGAGCTTTTCATATTCGGCATTTGGTATAGCCATGTTGCTCTGTATCCATTCGGCATAGTCGCGCACGCGCTTGCCCTGCCATTCACCGCCGAGCATTGAATATAAGCCCCAATGTGCCATCATGCCGTATTCAGCTTTTTTAAACCAGGTTCTGTTATCCATAATATGACTCCAAAAAACAGTATACTGAAATTATATTTCAAATATATTTACTTGTCAATAAATAACGGATATCCGCCATAAACAGATATCCGTTGTTCTGTATTATTTCTTTCTTTTTTTGAATTTCTTAATTGCAAAAGCTGTTGTGCCTATTGCGGCGGCAGCTGCTGCAATGTGTGCTGTTGTTACAAAGGTAATATACTGCTTGTCGTTGAAAGTACGGAGCAGGGGACCGAGGCAGGTGCATTTAAGCCCGAATTCCTTGTAATGAATAACCTTTGTTTCAAGCTTGCGCAAATCCCTTTCATCAAGGTCAACTATACGAACACAGCTCTGACAGCCGTCAGTAAAGCAGCGGAAGCCTGCTGTTTTACACTGTCCCATTGTAATGCCGTCTATAACGCAGGTGAAGTCATTAAGATGGTCATGACCGAAAAATGCGCCTATTACATCACCCGTCTTTTTCCAGCTTTCAAACTGACCGGGATTGTATTCGGGTGCGCAGGGGTCCTCGCCAACATAGCCATCAATCACTTTTTCGTTGCCGACATATCTTTTGCTTGAACGCTTACCGTGACCCTTTACAGATTGGTAAAGCTCCCAGGGCTTGCACTCGCGGTAAGCAAGTCGTTCTTCATAAACGGGTGTGTGCTGGAAAACAATTGCCGGTACGGTTTGTCCGCCGTTTTCTTCTTTCAATTTGTTGGCTTTCTTTTCGTACCAAGCAATCTGGTCTTTGTGTACCCAATCATAAATTGAAATATTGCGGTCGTCACAGCAGTTGTTTGAATCGATAAACCAAAGGTTGAATGCATCCTTATCGCTGTCACTTGCCTTGATTGTAAGGTTGAAATTCATGTCGCCCGTAATGTCGGGGTCATCATTGAAGCAAAGGCAGTTGGGATTGCTTACATATGCATCGACAATTTTATCTTCCGTGCCCTGGTCGTGTTCATGGTTGCCGAGAACTGCAGCAAAGGGTACACCCGCATCCGTAATCGGCTTTGTTATAAGCGCAATATTTTCCCTTGGGTTACGGATACCGTCGGTATATGTATCGCCCATTAAAATGCAAAGGTCGGGCTTTAACTGCTTTACAGCTGTTTGCATAAGCAGCTGCATATCGTGAAATCTTGCTCTGTCGTTTTCGGTGTCAAATACACAGGGCTCATGCAAATCACCGAAAAGTAACATTCTGAATTTACCGTTGTTATCGAATTTAAGTTGTTTTTTCATAATTATTTACCAAGAAGTCCGTCAAACAGCGGAATATCGAAACCAAGCTGTGTATAGTCATAATATCTGCCGATGTTGTTTACTATGCAGGCAATTGCGCTGATAACATCAATAACCTTGTTAAGCCATGACATGGGGGAAGAATAGCTGTGTCCGCCTGCGTTGCTTGTTTTTTCAATTGTGAGTGAACCGATGCATTCATCGCTTTCAACCGTGTAGGAGTTGATAACAATGCTGTTTGCGGAAAAATCAATAAGGTTGTAAATCTTTTCTTCCGTAAGTACGGCGTGACCGATATTTTTGCTCAGACCGTCAGCATCTGTTCTGGGGTTGTTAATTGAGCCGGAAACCATGTAAACCGTACCGGCGGGGTCGGTTATTTTACCGCCGTTTTCAACGGGTGCAACGGTTTTGTTGTTGTACATTACGTTGGAAATTGTGTAGTAGTGGCTGTGACCTGTAAGGCAAAGGTCAAAACCGAATTCGTCGGCAACGGGTGCCCACATGAGGCGGAGAAATGCGTTTTCACTTTCTCTGCTTTCAATTCTGCCGCTGTAAAGGTCGTGATGGAAAACAGCAACTCTCCACTTGGTGTCGGGATATGTGTTTACCGCGTTCTGAATGAATTCGCGGTGACCAGCCATGCTGGTGTTGTTTGTGTCAATCATAAGGAAAAGTACATTACCCTTGACGAAAGCATAGTCTGTACCTGTGTAGGATTTTAAGCCCATATCAATTGTGTTGGGCTTTGCAACATGGAAATAGTTGTAGTCGGCACTCTTACGGTCGTGGTTGCCTATGCAGAAAGCCATGGGAATTTCTTTGAGGTATTTATTTGCTGTTACACCGACATATTCTTCACGCAGACCGTCGGATGCCTGGTCACCTGCGGAAAGAACAAGGTCAAGTGTGCTGCCTTTGCTTGCAGCCTTGTTTACGGCAGTTTCAAGCACAAGGTCAAGGTTGTATGCTGTATCGCGTACGGAGTTTTCGGGTGTTTTGTCAAATGAAACATGAATGTCTGTCATGTAAACTGCGGTAAATGCGGCATCGTCAATAGTTGTAAAAGTATATGTGTCGCTTTCCCAGTCTCCTGATTTGCAGATGTATGAATATTCTCTGCCGGGGAGAAGGTCGGTAACCGTAGCGGAAAGTCTGTAGTCACCGTCGGGTGTTGCAGTAGCGCCTGCATTGAAAATGTGGTCAGCTCCGAGTATGTCGTAAAGCACAACCTTGCCGTTGTCGCTGTCAGAATACCATGATATAACGCGCTGTGTTTCGTCAGCACCGGGTGTCATTACAACTGCGGCGTTGATATCTTCTTGTTTTGCTGTCCAGTTGCTGTCCCATACTTCCTTACTTACAGCGTTAGCTGCAAAAGTGCAGGTAAACAGCATTATAACCGCTAAAACGGCGGCAAATGAATTGCGGAATGTTTTCATTTTTATATTTCCTTTCGTTAAAAAATTTTTATAAAATAATTATACAACCTTATTTTCCCATATGTCAATTAAATAAAAGTTAATTTTTTATTTTATGTTTTGGTTGCCATATATCTTCAGTTGTGGTAAAATCAAAAAGAAATCAAGCTCAAAGGAGATTTACATAATAATGGAAAATTTTACACCTGTTATAAGATTTATTGCTTCAAGCGATTTGCATGCCAACCGCGAACATCCGCAGAGGGTTGAAAACTTCCGCAAGGGTCTGGCGCTTGCATATAAATACGCAGAAAGCTGTGAATACAAAAACCTCGATCTTGTCTGTATCAACGGTGACTTTGCCGACGGCGGCAGAGATGAACAGATGCAGGATGTCAAGGATGCATTTGACGAATGCTTAAAGCCCGGAACAAAATGGCTGCTCACTATGGCAAGCCACGAATTTTTCTGTGACGGCGGCGAAGAAGCGGCACTTGAAAAGTTTGACCGCATCTTTAATATTCCTGCAGACAATCACATTGTTATCAACGGCTTTCATTTCGTATCCGTTACAACAACAAAGGGCTGCCATTTCAGCGATGAAAAGCGCGAATGGATAAGGGCTGAACTTGATAAAGCTGTATCAGATAATCCGTTCAAGCCCGTTTTCTTCTTCCAGCATCCGCATATTCAGGGTACTGTTTACGGCAATATTTACTGGGGTGAAGACGAAATCACTGATATCCTTATGAATTACCCGCAGATTATTGACTTTTCCGGTCACTCCCATGCGCCTGCAAATGACCCTCGTTCAATCCACCAGCAGCATTTCACAAGCGTAGGTACAGGCAGCTTTAAGTATTTTGAGCTTGATGAGTTTGATAAAATATACGGTACCGTTCCGCCCAATGAAGCTGAAGCGGCGCAGTTCGTTATCGTTGAAGCAGATGCAAACGGCAGGGTGTTATTAAAGCCCTACGATGTGCTTACCGAAAGCTTTTTCGGCTACGAATGGCTTATCGAAACTCCGTGGGAGCCTGATACATTCACCTATACCGACGAACGCTATAACACAAGTGTAAAGCCTTATTTTGCCGATGATGCAAAGGTTGAAATTAAAACAGAAGGCAACGATGTGTCCGTTGAGTTTACTCAGGCAAAAATTGATGAGGACCGCGTAAATGACTATAAGGTAACAGTCCGCCGCAAGAGCGATAACGCTATTGTCCGTCAGCTTTGCTTCTGGTCAAGGTACTATATCAAAAATATGCCCGAAACAATCGGCTGCAAAATTGAAAACCTTGCAGGCGGCGAGTATACACTCAATATTACAGCAAGGGGCTTTTGGAATAACAAATCATCAAACAGCCTTGCCGCAGAATTTACCGTTTAACGGTTAAAAAAGTATAAAACAACCTGCCTCTTGATTTGAGCGGCAGGTTGTTGTGCATTTTACTTTGTATTTAACTGTGTGAAAGAAATAATCTTCCAGTATGTGCCGAAATCCTTACTTTTCATCGGTGTTGCTACGAACTCCCATTTGTAATCCTGGGTTTCGCCATAATCATATTCCCATTCAGTAGTAGCATTGATGGTAAATTTGTAAACATTATCTTCAATTTCTTTGTATTTAGGAGTGAATTTGACAACATCTGTTATACCTATTCCGGCACCGGCTTCCAACGAAAATCTATAAAAATATTTATCTTCAAAATACAATGAGGTCCAATCAACTGTGCTGCGTCTATAACGAATCGGGTTTTTGTCAAATATTGCTTTTAATAACCAGTCGATATCACCGGCGTTATATCTGCAGTATTCAGTTGCATATTTTTCTTCTTCGGTAGGTACGAAATGAGGATCCAATACATATTCTTTTTCAAAATCAAAATGGTAAAAAATGCCAATGGGAGTACTTCCGCTAAGAATTATGTTTTCTATAATTTCTTTTGTTTCAGTGCTTTCCGAAACAAAAGAGGTCATAGATTGCCATACCGGTGCACTGGTTTTAATCATATTATAAAAAACATTAAAATCAGATTTTTTTGGATTTTCAATAACTTTACCGAAATCATAATCAGGCATGGCAGATTCGATTTGTTTTTCTTCAATTAATTTTATTTGTTCTGCAGAATCCTTATAATCCGGTATTCCTTCCATCATAGAAATAGCTTCTTCGTATTTTCCTTCGTCGGCCAGTTTCAGCGCATCGTTATACTGCCCCTGCGGAATAAATACCGTAAGATTCAATATGAAGCCTGCTATAGCTGCAAGTATTGCGAATAATAAAACTGTTAAAAATATTTTAGCTATTTTTGCTTTTTTCAGTCGCTTCTGTTCTGCTTCTTTTGCTGCTTTTTCTGCGGCAATACGCAGTTCTTCAAAATACTGTCTGACCGGTTTTACAATTTCTTCAAGCTTTTCATTGAACGCAGCGTCGCCGAAGCGTTGGGCTTTCTGAAAGTTTCCGCTGTCAAAAATGGGTTTAAAGCATTTTTTTAAATCGTCTGTAGTTCTGGCTTTATATTCAACCATTAGCTTGCCGAGGTATGCCTGTGCATTTTCAGCGTCGATGTTAAGCACTTGCTCGCAGAATTCGTCAGCGCGTGCAAAATCGCCGTCTTCAAGCATAAGGAATGCTCGCTTTAACAATGCGGCGGAATTGCCTGCCGCTGAATTTACAATAACCGGTTCTTTGTCAGGGGAGCTGCCTGCAATTTTTTGGATTCCGCGTACAATATCGTTTACAAAGCCTATTTTGCTCATATCCTGTGCCTGAAGGTGAGAAAATTCTTCGGGTAAATCATATGCATCCATATCGCGGTAGCAGGGGATAAGCATTTTTGAACGGTCAGTTTTAATTATTTTCAAGTATCGCGACCATTCGTTTTTGACCCAGACGGAATCAAAGTGTTCGGGTTTTGTGCCGATGACAAGCATAGCTTTTGCTGAATTGAGGGCGGCAAATATGTACGGTTCATATTCTATGCCGAGTTTATCCTCGAGTGTTATAGCGGCATAGAATACTTTTAAGCCCTCACGCGTAAGCTGGTAATAAATATCGTTGGCGAGGGTGCTGTCAACCGTTCTTTTTCCGTTTTCATCGGTTTCTTTGTAACAAATAAAAACATCAAACGGTTTTTCATTTTTGACTATTGTAAGTATATCTTTCTGTAGGTTTGCTATTTCCTGTGCCTGGTTTTTATATATTTCTTTTGCTTCACCGTCTGAATTTGCAAGCGCAGCAAGGTAATCAACATCGGACAGTATGGATTCATACTGTGTTCTGTGGCAGGTGGGGATGCGTTTGTAGGTTTTGGGGTCTTCAACATATTCAATGCCGTATTTGCAAAGCAACAATCCCCAGTGTGCTTCTGCCATACTGTTGTTTTCGTTGAGTATTTTTTCGTAAACCTGAGCAGCTTTGTCAAATTCACATTTTAATCTCAGGTTATTGGCACGGTTAAAAAGGTTTGCAATAAGTTCATCGTTCAGGTGTGGTAAGGTCTGCGTTGAACCACAGTATTCACAGGTTATTATGGTTGAACCTGAGCGTACGTCAAGACTTGCTCCGCACATTTTACATTTGAATACAGCCATAAAAATATCCCCCACAGTTAAAAATTTGTGCAAGATTACATATATACATAATAAAGTATATCATTTATACTTGTTTAAGTCAATCAGTTGATAAAGGAGAATTTTCTTATGAATATAACCGAAATTTTAAAAGCTGTTTTTCTCGGCATTGTCGAAGGTATAACCGAATGGCTGCCTATCAGCAGTACGGGGCATATGCTGCTCGTCGATGAGTTTTTACAGCTTGAAATGAGCGACGCATTTAAAGAAATGTTCTTTGTTGTAATTCAGCTTGGTGCAATTCTTGCGGTTGTAAGCGTGTTCTTCAAGCGCATGATACCGTTTGAAATCAATAACGGCATGAAAATAAAAAAGGATACCTTTTCTCTGTGGGTTAAGGTTGTAATCGCCTGTATTCCCGGTGCTGTTGTAACCCTGCTTTTTGATGATTTTATCGAATCGCGGCTACATACACCCGTTGTAATTGCGCTGACTCTTATTATCTACGGTGTGGCATTCATAGTCATAGAAAATATGGCAAAAAATAAAACACCGAAAACAAATCAGCTTGAAATGATAAGCTATAAAGAGGCTTTGTTAATCGGTTTGTTTCAGGTGCTTTCAATAATTCCCGGTACTTCGCGTTCGGGTTCCACAATTATCGGCGCGCTGATTATCGGCGTATCGCGCGTTGCGGCAGCAGAGTTTACGTTTTTCCTTGCCGTACCGGTAATGTTCGGCCTTAGCGCACTCAAGCTGCTTGATTTTGGTTTCAGCTTTTCAACTGATGAGATTATTGTTCTGCTTGTCGGCTGCGTAACAGCGTTTGCGGTTTCGCTCGGTGTTGTAAAGTTCCTTATGAGCTATATCAAGAAAAAGGATTTCAAGCTTTTCGGTATTTACCGTATAGTCCTCGGCGCGTTGGTTCTTATCTACTTTTTAGGCTTGCAAAAAATAATTTAATTTTTCTCTTGATTTATTTTCTTTAATGTGATATTATATTCAAGCACTCGGGGGTATAGCTCAGCTGGGAGAGCGCTTGAATGGCATTCAAGAGGTCAGCGGTTCGATCCCGCTTATCTCCACCAAAAAGACAGTCTGCGGACTGTCTTTTTTTTGCTTTTTAGTTTCGCCACACGATTTCACCGTTTATAACTGTTGCTTTAACTTCGGAATTTATTTCTAAAGGATTACCTTCATAAATAACAATATCGGCATCTTTGCCTTCTTTCAGGCTGCCTAATCTGTGGTCAACCCTGCATATTCGTGCCGCATCAATGGTAATTGCACGCAGGGCAGCTGTTTGACCTAAGCCTTCTTTTGCTGCAATACCTGCACATAATGGCAAATACTGTATTCTGGAAACAGGATGGTCGGTGGTTATTGCAACCTTTACTCCGGCTTTATGAAGAATACCGACGGTTTTAAAATCTGACAGACTTACTTCGTCTTTGTTGCGGGAAGCCAGAGAAGGTCCTACAATGGCAGGATAACCGCTGTCTGCAATTTCCTGCGCAATCAGGTGGCCCTCCGTGCAGTGGTCAATTGTAAGCTCAAGGTCAAATTCCTTGGCAATTCTTATTGCTGTGAAAATGTCATCGGTTCGATGGGCGTGAGCTTTAAGCGGAATTTTCTTTTCAAAAAGCTCTTTGTAGCATTCCAGCGTAAAATCCTTGTTACCCGATTGGTTTTGTGAAAAATATTGTTTTGCGCGGAACAATTCTTCTCGAATCAGTGAAGCAATTCCCATACGGCTTGACGGCATATTACCGTTAAGACCGTAACAGTTCATCGGATTTTCACCGAAAGCTATTTTAATTGCAGCAGGGGCAAGAATAACCATATCGTCAATACATCTGCCGTAGGTTTTTATAAATGCAAATTGTCCGCCAACAGCATTGGCACTTCCGGGACCTACCATAACACCTGTAATTCCTGCAGCAATTGCATTGTGAAAAGCGCTGTCCATAGGGTTTATGCTGTCTATTCCTCTTAATGCGGGCGTTACGGGGTTTGTGTTCTCGTTACTTGTATCATTTTGTGATGAAATTCTGTCTTCTGCAATTCCGATATGGCTGTGTGCATCTATAAATCCGGGATAAACATTAAGGTTTTCAGCGTCAAAAATTTCTGTTTCAGCTGACGGAAGAATTTGCTCTTTTATTTTTATTATTTTACCGTTATCTATCAGAATATCCGCCTTCAACGGTTTATCGCTTTCCATTGTGTGTAAAAGACCGTTTGAAATTAAAAGCATATTTTTCTCCTTGCAATCTTTTATTGTGTGTATAGTTTTCCTCAAAACTGGAAAACTATCCTTAACAAAGCGTTTGGGAGGTGAGAATATGAACAACAGCAACAACAAAAACAACCAGAATAATCAGAACAACAGAAACAGCCAGAATAACCAGAATAATCAGAACAACAGAAGCAACCAGAATAACAGAGACAATCAGAATAAATAACTAATCAAAACTTTTATTTTGATTTAAGCTAAGGTGCTGTAATTCTAAAGAATTGTCGCTAACATGGAACCTGTCACATTTGTGGCAGGTTTTTATTTAGCTACCTTAAATTCTAAATTAAAAAGTTATATATTTCTGATTAAGCAATGAATAATGCACATACTATAACACAAAGTTTTTTAGATAAAACGGAGGTTACAGTATGTTTAAACACGAAAAAATGCTTTTTCATCCCGTTGGTGTTGAAAAGCCGAATCCGCAATATGCAGCGCTTTTGCAGGAGCAGCTTGGCGGTGCAAACGGTGAGCTGAAAGCCGCAATGCAGTATATGTCACAGAGTTTCCGTATCAAAGACCCTGAAATCAAAGATTTGTTTCTTGATATTGCCGCGGAAGAACTCGGACACATGGAAATGGTGGCACAGACAATAAACCTTTTAAACGGTCACGATGTCTGTGCAGAATCTGTTCCGGCTGGTGAAATTCAGACCCATGTTCTTTTGGGGCTTAACCCCGGTCTGATTAATGCTTCGGGTTATTCGTGGACGGGTGATTATGTTTCTGTTACCGGTGATTTGTGTGCAGACCTGCTTTCAAATATTGCATCTGAACAGCGAGCAAAAGTTGTTTATGAATATCTTTACCGACAGATTAATGATAAGAAGGTAAGAGAAACTATTGATTTTCTTCTCAACAGGGAAGAGGCTCATAACGCAATGTTCCGTGAAGCATTCAACAAGGTGCAAAACAGCGGTTCAAATAAAGACTTCGGAACAACCAAAGCCGCAAAAATGTATTTCAGTATGTCCGAACCTTCACCTGAAAATAATCCTTTTTCGGATACAAAAGTTACCCCGCCGTCATTTAAGTAAAGCAATTCTTCAGAGCTTAATATAACCGTTTTTTGCTGAACACATTATTTAAAGGTGATAGCTTTAAAACGTAATTGAAGCTTTGTTTCTTAAAGTCACTTCTTTATGAAGTGGCTTTTTCAGCTTTATTCTCTTTATTTTTACTGAAAGAATAAATAGAGTTTAATCGGTTGAATTATTTAATAGCTATGTGATATAATTGTTTTGCAATAATCAGATTTGGAGGAAAACCTATGCTTTGTCCGATTATTCAAACAGATAGGTTGATAATTCGCAGATATAAAGAAACTGATATTGATATGCAATATCGTTTTTTGCAAGATGAAAGATTACATAAATTTATTTCTCCACCCAGAATAAGCAGAGAAGAAGAACTTGAAGTTATAAAAAAGTGGATATCAGAGTCTGATACAAGCGACTATGAGCGTTGGGTAATTGCACTGAAAAATACAGATGAACCAATCGGTAATATTTCGGTTAACGGAATAGACAGAAAGAATAATTATTGTAATGTAGGGTATGTAATACTATTTGAATATCAGGGCAGGGGATATGCAACAGAAGCATTAAAGGCTGTATCTGACTATTTGTTGAATAACAGAAACTACCATTTGGTAGAATGTTCTTGTAATGAATTAAATGTTGCATCTTCAAAAGTTATGCTTAAAGCAGGTTTCAAAAAAGACGGATATATACAAAACAGAAGAAAAAATTCAGATGGCAGCTATTCGGGAGTGGAGTACTACAGTAAAATAATTTATGGAGAGAATATGGAATGATTAATATTACATCTGAAGAGTCTTTGCTATTGCAAAGTTTGTCAGTTACAGCTTTATTAGGCGAACTGTCTAATAATAATTTTCTTAATAGTGATTATTTTGAAAATCTTCCTTTTGAAAATGAATCTTTTAAATCAATTATTAAAATGTCAGGGCTTGGAAATCCTGCTTCAATGCAAATTATGCTATATGCGTTATTAGTCGTTCCAAAAGAATTATTCTCAAAAACATCTTATAATGAATTAGAAACTCATTTCGCAAAAATTAATCAACAAATATGCGCAATGGTTGAAGATGATACATATTCTACTTATGACAACGAAGGTAGTAAGGAAAAGATTAATTATTTGCGACATTTAAGAAATGCTGTTGCACATTCCAAATGTGATTATTTTGATGAAAATCAAAAATGCTTTGTTGTATTTAATGACAATCATAAAGCACAGCAATGTTCTATAAAAATAGAATGCGTTAAGGTCGGTATTTTATTAATGGACTTACAAAATTTAGTTTTGGAATATTTTAAAGAGAAATACAAATTGTGATTGTTTATGCTTTCTCTATCAAAATCAATATGAAACCAAAGAACTCCGCGGCTTTTGGCCGCGGAGTTCTTTTAACTGATATCTTATTTAACGTGGTTTGCTCGGATTTCTTCAAGCTCTTCAAGGATTTTTGCATGCTGTTTTTCATCAAGGGAATATTTGTGAATAGGTAATGCCTGAAGAACGCATCCGGCTGCAGGAATAATGGTGATAAGAATAAGCATTGCAGAGGTGATTTCAGGATATGTTGATGCGAAATCAAGCGCATAATCCTGACCTTTGGCAGATGCCGCAGCAATGTTTTCAGTAAGTGTGTTGATGGTGTCTGTGTAGTTTACAAGGGAGAAAACAAGGTTTGTTACAATTGCTGTAATAGCTGCTGTGAGCTTGGATGTAAAGTTAAGGCCTGAGAAGAATACGCCGTCATTTCTCTTGCCGACCTTGTGTTCCATATAGTCAACGCTGTCTGCAATCATTGTGGTGTTATAAACAGTTGTAAGACCTGTAAGGAAGCCGCCGATGAAGAGCATAACTCCCATGAATACAAGCTTTGCAGTGCCTTGATAACCGACAAAGAAAATGAGTATGTACGGTATTGCATTAAGATATGAGGAAATGAGATAAACTTTTCTCTTGCCGAATTTCTTTGCAAAGGCCGTACTCTTGTTCATGGCAATTATCATACCAACGAGGAAGGGACCGCCAAGCTTTATAAGCCACTCGGTTTCGCTGCCGCCGTTTCCGAGCACCCATTTGCAGAAATAAATACCTGCTGAAAGAAGTATTGTTTTTGTACAGCCGAGAATGTTTGAAGCAAGCGCGCGCAGGAACAACTTGTTTTCCCACATAAGCTTGAGATTTTCTTTAAGACCTGTATCCTTTTCTTTGGGAGCCTGAGTAATTCTTTCGCGGATAAACGCAAAGGGAAGTCTGAAAAGTATACCGCCTACAAGTGCAATGGCAATAACGGCGAGAAGATAACCCTGAGGTTCGGAGAAATAGGCAAGGTCAGAGTTTGCCTTGCCTGTGTTTTCAAACAAACCAAGGTCAATTGCGCCCAAGGCATCCTTGATAGGATAGAAGCCGACAACAATAATGCTGCCGAAGTTGGAAATTATTCTTGCGGAGGAAATAAGCTTTGAACGCTTTTCTGCATCAGGGGTCATAAGTGAGGTTACACCCCAGAGCGGAATATCGCCAAGGGTGTACAGCGTTTCCCACAAAAGGAAGCTGAATATAACAAAGGCAATTTTTATGCTGTTAGGAAGGTTCATAATCGGCAGGAACATCAGAATTGTCGTAACCGCAATGGGAATAGGTACAAATTTGAGGTAGGGCCTGCACTTACCCCAACGGGTGTGCGTTTTGTCAACTACGGTACCCATAATGATATCGTTGATTCCGTCCCATACTCGAGAAACACCCATTATTACACTTACCGCAATGGTGGGAATAAGCAGGATATCTGTATAGAATACCTGAAGCACCGAGCCGATAATAGCATAAATAAGGTTCTGACCGAACATTCCTGCGAGGTAGAAATTACGCTCCTTGTTCGAGTAATCGCCGATGTCTTTTGTAGCATCAGGATAGGATTTGCATAAGAGTTCTTTTAATCCGTTTAACATAAAAAGTGACCTCCTGCGTGATTAATTGTAAAAATATTACCATATTATATGTGCGTTTTCAACAAGAATTTTCAAATATAGAATATTTTTTTGCAAAACATAATGAAAAACTGTAATGATTGTGGTAAAATAAATAATCAGAAATAAATGCGGAAAGGAAAGTGTGCCGATATAGCGGCATCTTTAGTCGGAAATATTGTTATGAGTAATATAAAGCATGTTCATACAATTGCAACAGGGCATCTTGATACCGTGTGGAATTGGGAGCTTGAAACAACGCTGAACAATTACATTCCGCACACAATCAACTGGAATTTTCAGCTGTTCAAAAAGTTTCCTGAATATGTTTTTAACTTTGAAGGTGCATACAGATACGAGCTTATAGAAGAATACTATCCTGAACAGTTTGAAAAAATAAAAGAATATGTTGCAAAGGGCAATTGGTATCCCTGCGGTTCAGCATGGGAAAACGGCGATGTGAATGTGCCTTCGCCTGAAGCACTGTTCAGAAATTTCCTTCTGGGCAATAATTATTTTGAAGAAAAATTCGGTATGCGAAGCAAAGATGTGTTTCTGCCCGACTGTTTCGGCTTCGGCTATGCTCTGCCTTCAATTGCAAGGCATTCCAATCTCTACGGCTTTACAACCCAGAAACTTGCCTGGGGCAGTGCATACGGTCAGCCGTTTGATATTGGAAAATGGTACGGTGTTGACGGCAATTATATTATCGCCAGCGTTAAAATGCACAACTATGTTGCCGTTCTCAGAAATCTGCGCAAGAGTAAGGTTATACAGGAAAAGCTTGCGGAAAACGAAGCTCACGGGCTTAACGCTACCGAAATCTTTCACGGTGTCGGTGACCGAGGCGGCGGACCTATCCCGCCCTCTGTCAGAAGCCTATACCGCAATATGAAGAAAAATGACAGCTCCGATATAAAAGTTCATTCATCAACCGCCGACAAGCTTTTCAGGCAGATTATGGCTGAAATGACCGAAGAAGAAAGGGAAAAACTGCCCTCGTGGAATAACGAACTGTTGTTGACCACCCACAGTACAGGTGCTTATACTTCAAGAGCTTTAAGCAAGCGCTGGAACAGACGCGGTGAAGAGCTTGCCGATATGACTGAAAGAGCGGCTGTAGCCGCAGCCTGGCTTTGTGCGGCTGAATATCCGCAAAAGAAACTTAACACATCATGGAAAAGAATAATCAACCACCAGTTCCATGATGATTTACCGGGTACATCACTGCCTGAAGTTTACCTTCGTTCGTGGAATGATTACGGGCTTTCGCTTAATCAGCTTGCACACGAATATGAAAAGAGCATCGGTGCGGTTTCATCTATGCTTGATACTTCATTCTGCAAGGGTATTCCTGTAATCGTGAACAATCCTATAGAGCAAAAAAGGACAGGATGTGTAACGGCAACAGTTGACGGCGTATTCAAAAATATTTCCGTACATAATGCAAAGGGCGATAAAATGCCGTCGCAGATTATATGCATAAACGAAGGCAAAACTGTAATTGCCTTTGCAGTAAATGTTCAGCCATGTTCTTTAGAAGTTTTTGATGTTACCGAAAGCAATGAACCCTGCAAGGTTGAAACATCGCTTCGGGTAACGGAAAAATCGCTTGAAAATGAACGGTTTATCGTAACCCTTAATTCAAACGGTGATATAGCTTCGGTTTATGATAAAGAAATATTTAAAGAGCTTTTGTCAGCTCCTGTTACGCTCGGTATTTTTGATAAATATAAGGGCGGCTTGCAGTATCCCGCATGGGAGATAACAAGTAAAGACACAATGAGAAAGCCTGACAGAATTGCCGAATTTGTATCTGCAAAGGTAATCGAACATGGTCCTGCGAGGTGTACCGTTCAGGTTGTACAAAAGTCAGACGATTCTGTTTTCACCAACAATATTTCTCTGTCGGCAGGCTCAGATATGGTGGAAGTTCAGTGCGAATTCTACTGGAACAGCCAGAGAACATTGTGTAAAAATTTGTTCAGCTTTTCCTGCACGAACAAGGAAGCGACATTTGACCTTGGACTTGGTGCAATTAAGCGAGGTAACGCAAACGAAAAATTATATGAAGTTCCTGCGCAGAAATGGGCTGATATTACCGACCGCAGCGGTGAATACGGAGTTTCTGTAATAAGCGACTGTAAATACGGTTGGGATAAATTTGATAATAATACATTGCGCCTTACCGTCATTCACACACCCGTGAATAATTTCCGTCCGAAATCAATGCAGAGCATGATGGATTTAGGGCTTAACCGATACGGTTATGCAATCTGCGCTCACAGCGGTACGGATATGACAAGGGTGCAGACTGCTTCGCGCGAGTTTAACGCTCCTCTAACGGCTTTTGTTGCCGATAAGCATAGCGGTGTACTCGGCAGTATATACAGCTTTGCAAATATTTCCGACAGCGGTGTTATTATCCGCGCAATAAAAAAGGCTGAAAACGGCAATGAAATTGTCGTCCGTGTAAACGAGGGTAACAATGAATATCACAGCAATGTAAGGCTTACCCTTGGTAACGGTATTATATCTGCGCGTGAAATATATGCGTCCGAAGAACATATCTGCGATGCAGCAGTCAACGACGGTTATCTTGTTTTCGATATGAAACCTTATGAAGTAAAAAGCTTTGCTCTTACGCTCGTTCCTGCAAAAAACAAGGCTGATTATATTCAGCAAAGTTTCGTTGTCTTGCCATGCAATACAAATGCTTTTTCTTCAAACATATCACCGACGGACAGCGGTATTTACTCAAAGAAGTATACTATTCCTTCCGAGCTTGTACCTGATACAATAACAAGCGGCGGAGTGAATTTCAATGTAAGCAAGGATAACCAGAATTGCCTGCTTGCAGACGGTCAGACGGTTAAACTCAAACCCGGATACAACAAGCTCATACTTCTGTGTGCAAGCCTTGACGGCGACAGAGAATTTAACCTTACTTTTGATAACACTCCCGTAAAAATCAAGGTGAGCGATATTGAAGAGCGACCCTTTGCATGGGATATGTACAGTTTGAAGCGAACAGCAAAAATTAAAACCGATGTTGTCGGCTTTGAATGTACTCATACACATTCTGCCAAGGGTGATAACTTTGCACATCAGCTTTTCTTCTTCAAATATGAAATTGATACAAACGGTGCCGAAACCTTGACTTTACCCAGGGATAAAAACTTTATCATTCTTGCCGCAACGCAGGTGAACACCCCTTGTGAATGTAAGTGCGCTACAGAACTTTATGATACTGTTAAACCGAGGAAGTTTGATTTTAAACTCAAAGGTATAAAAGCCAAACTCAATTATGCTTTCAGAAAGTTTATAAGTTACTGCATGGAAGCAGATAATGTGACGAGAATAGTTTATCTGTATTACAGGTGATTTAAAATGAATGATAAGTTTGTTATTATTAATAATCTGCCGTACGGAACACATGAGCGGCAAAAGGTTGATATTTTTATCCCTGAAAATGCAGTGAACAAAAATGGAATTATACTTTTTATTCACGGTGGGGGATGGAGTGATGGCGACAAAGCGTTTCATCACGCAGACTGTCAGCATTTTTGCAATCTCGGTTATATCTGTGCATCAATGAATTACCGTTTTGTTGCGGAAACTATAAGCGTTTTTAATGAGCTTGATGATGTAACAGCGGCACTTGAGACTATAAAAAACAAATGTGCCGAACATGGTTTGAATATTGAAAAATTGATTCTTTCTGGTGGGTCAGCCGGCGCACATCTTGCCTTGCTTTATGCTTATACAAGAAAGGATAAAGCACCGGTAACCCCCGTAGCAGTCTGTGCTTACTGTCCGCCTGTCAGTTGCTCAAAGCCTGATTTCCTGTTTGGCATTTCAGATGAATTTGATGATTGGAAATACGGTCTTCTTTCAAATTGCTGCGGAGTACGGCTTACAAAATCGGATTTTTTGAACGAATCGCAGCAGCGTGCGCTGAAGAGCATTTCACCGGAAGAATATGTTTGTGCTTCCTGCGTTCCTACTGCGGTTTTCTGCGGAAAGAATGATGATCTTATTCCTGCAGAACATATTTTAGATTTTATCGGTTTGCTTAATAATGCCGGAGTAAAAAACGATTTGCTTGTTTATGAAAATTCGGGTCACACATTGGATAAAGACACCGAAACTGCAATTCAGGCAAAAAACATTATAAAAAAATATGCAGTAATGTATTTCTGATTTACTGTTAAAATCGTAAAAATATGGTATAGTCAATGGCTTTTGATTAATTAGGAGTGAACAGTTGTGTGGCTTATTTTAGCACTTTTGTCCGCTGTGTTTGCAGCTCTTACTTCCATACTTGCAAAGGTTGGTATTGATGGGGTTAATTCAAACCTTGCTACTGCAATACGAACAGCGGTGGTTGTTGTTATGGCTTGGGGTATGGTTTTTCTTACCAATGCACAAAGCGGAATTACCGAAATAAGTAAAAAAAGCTGGCTGTTTTTAGTTTTGTCGGGTCTGGCTACCGGTGCGTCATGGCTTTGTTACTATAAAGCTTTGCAGATAGGTGACGCGTCAAAGGTTGTACCTATAGATAAATTAAGCGTGGTAATTACGCTTGTTCTGGCGTTCATTTTCCTGCATGAACAGTTTACTGTAAAATCGTTAATCGGCTGTATCCTTATAGGTGCAGGAACCTTGGTAATGGTACTTTGAGTTTTGCTTTTTTACTTCGGGCAGTGCGTATTTGCCCGAAGTTTTTTGATTTTATAGCAAATGTTAATATTCGTTGCTTGATGCAACGGCAGTTTTAAATTATAATGAATGCATATTTGTCATGGAGGTCAGATATGGTTTCTGATAATATTAAAAGACTTCGCAAATTAAACGGATTATCACAGGAAGAACTTGCGATTAAGCTCTGTGTTGTAAGACAGACGGTTTCAAAATGGGAAAACGGACTTTCTGTACCGGATTCTGAAATGCTGATAAAAATAGCAGAAGCACTTGATACAACGGTAAACGCTTTACTCGGAGAAGAATTTGCAGTTGGCGAAGAAAGCGAATTAAAGGCGATTGCGTCAAAGCTTGAAATTCTCAATGTGCAAATCGCTAACAGGAATGAGCGAAACAGAAAAATATGGCGTGCTGTTTTTATTGCTGTTGCGGTTGTTGTTACGGTATCTTTGGCTTTTAACATTTTAGAATATTGTCATTTCAGATTTGCTGTTGAGGATATTAATTCGGATACCGCAATAATCGGCGGTTTTGACGGACCGACAAATATTTTTATTTCAAGTTTTGCTTTTAATCTCTGCGGTGTCGCTTTATCGCTTACGGCATTAGCGGTATCAATTGCAGGAATAATTAAAACAGGTAAAAAATAAGGCGGAATAATTATGAAAAAAGTGAAAAAGGCGTGTGTGTTTCACTTGCTTTTGTTGTTGCTGTTAACAGCCTGCGGAAATACCGCCGTTCCCGCAATTGATGAATATTCATGGCTTATGACCTCTGTGCAAAGCGGTACTGCGCAAGGGCAGGCAATTGCCTACGGCGAACGCGGCAGCAGCACATTAGGCTATGCTCAAAAAACGGAGCTTATATGTACAGCCAAAAACGGAAAACTGACCATTAAAGATAAAACCAATAATAAAACTTACTGCGGTACATATAAACTTGATTATTCAGACCCAAAATCAGCAGTTTATGATATTTCTGTTGACGGTAATCAGGGTAAAGCCGTTGCTGCCATGACAACATATTACGATAAATCACAGGAAGCTACATTGATTATCCGCGTTGACGATTACGCAATTAATTTTTTTGCGGACGGAAAGTAAAAAATTTCAACCAAACTTTAACCGAAAACAATTTTGTTCCACTATACAGATGAAGTTAAGCAGAAGGAGGTGCAAAATGGATAGGCGGGAGCTTGATTTAAAAATAACTGATGCGGCAAAATCAATATTATCGTATTGTGTTGTCAGAACCTCCAATCACTTTGAAGCAGAGGATTTGGCACAGGATATATTATTGGAGCTTTATAAATCTGCCGGTAATATCCGCAATACGCAAGCCTTCTACGGCTTTATGTGGGCGGTGGCAGGCAATGTTTATAAAGGCTGGTGCAAGAAAAAAGCAAAGAACAAGGAGTGCGCATTAACGGAAAATCTGTTCGATACAACAGAGCTTTTTGATGACAATTCGGATTTGTATTTGCTGCGCCGTGAACTCAGTTTGCTGTCTGAAAAATATCGCAAGGCAACTGTTTTGTATTACATTGAAAATAAGTCATGCTCTCAGATATCCGTTCACCTTTCAATCAGCGAAAGCATGGTTAAATATCTGCTTTTCAAATCAAGAAAAATACTGAAAGAAGGTATGAATATGGAGCGAAAATTCGGGCAGCAGAGCTATAACCCTAAAGAATTATCAATTCTTTATTGGGGTAACGGTAAAAACACATATAATTCTGTGTACGAAAATAAAATCAGTCAGAACATTCTTTTTGCCTGTTACAACGATAGGCTGACAGCAGAAGAAATCAGCCTTGAATTGGGCATTTCTATGCCTTATATTGAAGATATTCTTAAACAGTTGGTTGAATGTGATGTGCTGCGGCTTGAGGGCAGAAAGTACTATACAAATATTGTAATTTTTACTGCGAATTGCGCTGTTGAAATTGCAAACAAAACCAGAGAATTTAAAAACAAAATAGTAAATGCGCTTTCTGAAATTATTGTTAATGAAAACATTTCAAATTCTGAAGCATGGCTGACTGTCTGCTGTATTCTTTACAAAGCTGTATTTGAAAACTTACAATCTAAAGTAAAAATAGAGCTTCCCGAAAATAAATTCGGTGAAAATTGCATAATATGGGCAGTGGAAAAAGAGGCGGATTCTTTAAGAAACAAAGGCTTTGAATTCGGCGTATCAAACACAGAGAATGAAACAGGTGACAGAGTACAGTTTTTTGATTTTACAGTTAACGGAGATATGGTGCATCACAGCTTTTATTCATCAAAAAGCTTTACAAATGTTTTTATTGATATTGCAAAAGGTAAAAGCAGTTTTGAAAACGAATACGAAAAGCTTGCCGTTGCCGAGCTTATTAAAAAGGGATATGTTCTGAATGATAACGGAAAACTGCGTGTAAATGTATCTGTATTTACAGCAGAAGAATTTGAGCGGTTTATAAGCAGATATAATTATGCGGTTGAAATTGTTGAACAAAACGCTGAAGAGATAATGAATGAAGCGGCAAGGATAATTGAAAACTATATACCGGTTCATTTAAAGCATCAGGCTTGTCAGATGGCATATTTCAGAATTTTTGAGGAGGCAATTTCTGTGCCTGTAGGTACGCTTGCAGAAAACAAAGCTTTGTTTCCCTATAAAGGCAACGGAGTTTTGCCTACAACATATATAGTCCTGAAATAAAAAATACGGCAGAGAGTTTTTGCTCTCTGCCATTAGTTTTATGTTCTTTTATATGGATTTATCCAAACTCAAATCTGAATTTAACCTTGCGGTCAGTTGCAAAGTATATCAGTTTCTATGTATCTTACACCCATATAGTAAAGTGCCTTTGCTTCCTCTACCGTATTTACCGTAAACAGTGAAAAATTGATGCCGGCACTCTTGGCAAGTCTGATGTTTTCCTCGGTGTTCTTGTCGTAGCTTGCTGAAAGCCATACATTATCGCCAAGCTCTTTTGCCTGGGCAATGATTTCGGGTGTCATCTCATCAACCAAGTACCACAGCTCAATATCGGGGTTAAGCTTATGAATTGCCGCGAGCTGTTCAAGGTTATAGGTAAGCACAATAGTCTGGTCAACAAGTCCTCTTTCGGTTATTGCATCAACAATGCTGTAAAGCATGTCAAAGTTCGGAATGCCAATTTCAATTTGCGGTCTGGTATCGGTGCCTACAAAAACATCAAGATATTCTTCGAGCGTAGGAATGCGCGAATCTTTATATTTCCATACATTCGGACCCCAGTTGTAGCTGAAGGTTTTAAGCTCCTGTAAAGTAAGGTCTGCTATTTTGCCGTACTGGCAAAATCTTCCGTCAACCTCTGCGTTGTGTATAACTACCCACTTGTTGTCTTTTGTCAGCTGAATATCACATTCGGCAGAGTAGTAGCCGTTGTTTACTGCCTCTTCAAAAGAAGGAAGTGAGTTTTCGGGTGCAAGTGCGTTAACACCTCTGTGAGCCGTAAGGTATACCGGGTCTTCTGCAGAGCCAACACCGTTTTCTGAAAGGGAGATAAGCGGCTTTGGTTGGTTGAATAAAACAAGGATAGGGTAGGTGGGTGATAAAACGCTGAAATAAATCGGTACAAGGATTAGTGTGATAATTTTATTTATTAAGCTTAACATGTGGTTCATTTCCTTTCAAATTTTATTTTTATATCAAAATATATTCTGTATCGGGTTGTGTTTCAAAGGTGACAGTACAGCCTTCACGGGTAAATGAAATTGCTGTGTTGTCGGCTTCTCTTATTACCGCTTTTATATCAGTACACTCAACGCAGCATTTTCTGCCTTTAAGGCTTTTTATTTTAAGCGAAGTAATCTCTTCATTTTTTAGCTCGGCAGAAACAAGGAATGCGCCGTCAGCACGCAGGTTTTCAAAAGAAGCGTCTGACTTCCTGTTCCAGCAGGGGAAAGGCCTTATTATACCTTCATGGCTTTGCATAAGCATTTCGTTAACCGTTGCAGGAATGGTTGTCAGGTGTTCAATTCCGCCTCCGTGGTGGCGGAAAAGCCTGTTTGGAAGTGCGAATTCTTTTATATTCCGGTGTATTCCCTCAATCAGGAAATCAGGGTCAACACCTATTCTTGCACCGGCGGGTAGGTAGGAGTTAGAGCCGTTGTCATCAAGCCGTCTGTCATTGAGAAAATATGTGTTCTTTGCAATTTTCAACAGCTTTTCGCCCGAGGATAACCCGATTTGCGATGCGGGGTAAATATGCTGAAGACCTACGGTGTTTTCATTTCTCCAGCGTATACCTCTCTTTGAATAGCGGAAGCATTTTTTGCCGCGCTTTATGAATGTCGGAAAATCGCTTAAATTCTCAATAATATCTTCCCACAGCGCATATTTTTCTGTGTTGAGGTTAAGCTCCTTTGCCATATCGTAAACGGCGTTGAACAGCAGCTTTACAAGTCCGAGCGAGTTTATTGCGTTAACAGCTTCAATCTGACCTTTGTGAGTAATGTACCTGAATTTTTCGCCGCGGTAGTAGGGGATTTCATGCGCCGCATCGTTTTTTATTACATATCTGCCTTTTACTTTTACAAGGTAATCTTCCCAGAATGCAGCAGTATTGAGTACAAAATCGTAATAGTTTTCAAGCGCATATTCTTTATCGTATGTTGAAAACCAATGCATTATCGGAATTACGCAGGCATATGCTGCGTGGCTCTTTTGTCCAAGAAAAAGTATGCCGTGTTCCTTGCAGTCCGCCTGTGTGTAAACATCAAGCGCCTTCGGTCCGAAACTTACGGGGAATGCATAGCCCTTGCAGCCGAAAAGCCCTGCGAAATGCTTTGCGTTTTCAGCCATTTCGTTTATAGGTGTCATATATCCGTCAAACAGCTCGGGATGGTTGGCTGAAAAAACACAGTAGTAGGGGGCTTCATAGTTGTAGTTCATGTGGTAATCTCCCGCCCAGGGGAAGAAATCGTCCGTTATAAAGTTTCCGAAAAGTCCGGGCGGAAACTGCCTGTTACCCATACAGCCTGCAAGGTGATAAAGGCTTGAATTGTAAAACCTTTCAATTTCCTTATCTTTTAGCGTTACTTTTGAAGCGGAAAAGAATTTTGTCCATTTTTCCTGCGTTCTTGCTTTGTCAAGGTCATAGTTGCAATTTAATGCCAGGTCAACAGCTTTGTCGGTGTATTGGTCATCATCAAAATTTGTAACAACCGAAGCACAGTAAACGGCAAAGCTGAATCCGTCAGCTTCATATGTGTCGATTGTTTTCAAGCAAACTGTTACGGCTGATTCGAGTTGAAGCCCTTCACCGCTGAATTTGCGGGTATGGCAGGAAACACCTTTATCTGTAAATACCGAATTCACCGAATTACAGGTATCGGGCATTTCAACAGTAACATCCGGCAAATTATTTGTAACTGGTGTTTTGATTTTAAAATAGATAAGGTTTTCGGGTGCAACCAAAAACTCGATTTCAGCGTTGCCAAATGTACATTCAAGCAGACCTTTGTCAAAATACTGCTTTATGTTGTATGTTGATAAATCAATATCTTTAACTGTAAGACTGCCTACGGTTTTGATGCCGCCGTCATTATGCGTACCGGGTGCGAATTTCCAGAAATCGCATTTTGAGATATGAATAATCAAATCCTTTTCGCTGTTATCAAAAACAACACCAAGGTCGCCGTTGCCGCACATTGCGCCGGCAGGTATTTTGTAAAGAATATTGCCGTCGTATGTATTCCGTGGTTTTGCAGTAATTTCGTTAAAATAAGTGTTCATTATATCTTATCCTTTTTAATATTCAAAAGCTGTACTCGTATTTTTTTACCATCATAGGTTATCTTTCTACAGTTAACAATAACATATTACCAGAACACAATTCAAGCAGAATATAAAAATTTTTGCTTTTATCTTTTATTGAAAAAATTAGATTAGTATGTTATATTTGTTTTATTAAAGGAGCGTGAAAAGGTTTTATGTTTTCAAAGCGTGAACGGATTATAAAAAAGTCTGTAAAAGCTGCAGCTGCGGCTTTTAAAAACAGAACACCGAAAATAATTATGCACCTGTTATACGGTGCTGTTGATATTTCCCCGCAGAATCTTGTTGTGTGGTATGTTTTTGAAAAGGATGCCGACCTTGAAGCAGCAAAGGCTTCGGGACTGTGTTCTGAAATAAAAAAAGAAACAATCAACAATTTAATTTCAAACGGCTACCCGCAAGAAGCCTTGAAAACTGATGAAAAAGAAACGGTCTTCTTTACAACACAGGAAGATGTGGACAGAAAAGCAGACGGCGATTACCGATTGTATTTCCAGTAAATAAAACAAATATTGGGGAGAAATAACATGAACCTTGATTTTATTTTAAACAACGAAAATGAAAAGCCATTGGACAAGCTTGTAACAGATGGCGGCTTCTGCGGCATAATGCGTACTATTGCCTGTGTCGGCGACAGCCTTTCTTCTGGCGAATTTGAATCTGTTGATGAAAACGGAATTAAAAATTATCATGATATGTTCGATTATTCTTGGGGTCAGTATATTGCGCGTATGGCGGGCTGCAGGGTTTTGAATTTTTCACGCGGCGGTATGACAGCGCGCGAATACTGCCAAAACTTTGCTCAAGCAAACGGATTTTGGGATAAGGATAAAGCGGCGCAAGGTTACATAATAGCCCTTGGTGTAAACGATATTATTAATGCAGGTCATCCTGTAGGCAGTACAGATGATATCTGCCTTGCTGATTATAATAAAAACGCTGATACCTTTGCAGGCAATTACGGCAAAATAATTCAGCGCTATAAAGAAATTCAGCCCGACGCAAAGTTTTTCCTTGTAACTAAACCAAAGGACCACCGCGATGAAAGAAATATTAACGGTGCGGAGGATATGACAAAGCTGCTTTACGATTTGGCAGAGCTTTTTGAAAACACCTATGTTCTTGATATCAGAGAATACGGACCGGTAAATGATGAGGAATTCAAAAGGCGTTTTTACCTCGGCGGTCATCTCAATGCCGCAGGCTATCTGCTTTACGGTAAAATAATCTGTTCTTATATTGATTATATAATCCGCCACGATTTTGAAGCCTTCAAACAAATCGGCTTTGTCGGCACACCGTATAAATTCAGAGAAATGTAAAAAGAAAGCACGGTAACTTGTTACAGGTTGCCGTGCTTTTATAAGCGTAAAGTAGGTATATTAAAATGGAAATTCTTTAATTATATTCCCTTCAAAATCCTTCCATGTAAATGTGCGGTTTTCAAGGATTATATAGCCGTGATGGCTGTTTTCTTTGGGTATTGATACCGAACCGGGGTTTATGTATGTATAGCCTTCGTGTACTTCGCAAACGGGTACATGTGTGTGACCGTGAAGAAGTATATCTCCGTTTTTCATCGGCGGCAGCTTGGAGGTATTATACACATGACCGTGTGTAGCAAAAACTGTTGTGTTTTCATCTATTATGTACGCATAATCGGCAAGTACGGGGAATTCCAGCACCATCTGGTCAACCTCGGTGTCGCAGTTGCCGCGCACGCTTATTATTTCGCTTTTTATGCTGTTCAGCATCTCAATAACGGCTTTGGGTGCGTATTCCTGCGGTAAATCGTTTCTTGGTCCGTGGTAGAGCACATCGCCGAGTAACAGCATACGGTCAGCCTTTTCCGCTTTATAGCTTTCAAGCATTTTTCTGCACCAGTATGCGCTGCCGTGTATGTCAGATGCAATAAACCATTTCATGCTTTATTCCTCGTTTCCTGCGCAGTTGCGCATGAAGTTTACTATTGTCTGCATTACAACCGGGTCTTCGCGTGTTATAAGCTCATAATCAATATCGTAGCAGAAGTCGATTTCTTCCTTGGTCGGCTTCTTTATCTTTTTAAGTGCGTTTATGCCCTCAAAAACTTCCGTCATATATTCTTCGGATTCCTTGGTCTGGTATACGTTGTGCATTCTGCCTTCGTACATAATTTTTGTTATGTTCGGCTTGCCTTCAAGCATTGGTGAAAGCAGGGGAGAGTTGGCGGGAGAAACTGTCGGGTCGCAATCTCCGTGAAGCATAAGCACGGGTACGGAAACATTTTTGAGTATATCAGAGCATTTTGTAAGTGCTTCCTTGCCGTCGCATACGGCGAAAATAAGTTTAAGAAGCGGTTCGGCAAACTTGCCCTTGCTGCCTAAAAAACCGCTGAATGCCTGGTAGCCGCTTTCAGGTGCGGAAATGGATATTGCGCCTGCAACATCGTTTTCCTTTTCTTTAAGTGCCTGACAAACGCTGTATGCGCCCCATGAATGACCTGCAAGTATAATCTTGAGTGAGGATAATTTCGGGTTGGATTTTGCGTATTCTATTGCTGCTATCAGGTCGGCAGGACCCTGCGAAAAGCCTATAAGCGCATCGCCTTCAGACGCGAAAGTGCCTGTGTTATCGTAAGCCAATACGGCGAATCCGCTTTTTGCAAAGGTATTTATTTCCGTCATGTAGCTGCGGTGTCCGCCGCCGAAGCCGTGTGAAAAAATAACAAGCGCTTTGGGCTTTCTGATGCCTGTGCGAAGGTACAGCGCACCGCGCAGCTTCTTACCTGTGTCTGCCGTAATTTCAACAGGTACAGCGCCCAAGCCCTCAAAATCTTCGTGTGTTAAATATTTTAGCCTTCTGTTGCCGTCGCAGCGCTTGCCGAATACAGCTTTGTAAATAAGCAGTCCTCCGGAAAATGCAAGCAGTAAAAGCACAACCGCGATTATTAAAATTGCAAGTATAATTTTCATATCGGTTTACCTCCGTATTAAATCAATTATACCATATTTTACCGATTTAGCAAACAAAATATTGAAATGATTATTTTAATATGATAAAATAATTTCATAAAATATTAATCAAAGGTGATTGTTATGTATAAAGCAAGGCTTACAGAAGAACGCAAATGGATTAAAAATCAGCTTTCGCAGGTTGCCGATTTCTGGCTTAAAAACGGTATGGATGAAGAAAACGGCGGCATTTACACCTGCCTTGACCGCGAAGGAAAAATATTTTCAAGCGATAAAAGCGTATGGATGCAGGGTCGCTGCGGTTGGATTTTTGCATATCTTTGCAAGGTTTACGGCGTAAAGGATGAATGGCTTAAAGCCAGCAAAAGCTGTATAGATTTCCTTGAAGAGCATTGCGTAAACCATAAAGCGGGCGGCAGACTTTATTTTACCGTTACTGCCGAAGGCAAGCCTTTAAGACAGCGCCGTTACTGCTTCTCCGAGGCATTTTACTGTATTGCAAATGCAGAATACTACGGCATAACAGGTGAAAAAGAGCATCTTGACCGTGCAAAACGTGCATACGAAATGTATTGGAATCTTAACCACGGTATGCCTGACCCCACAGGCATGGGCCCTAAAACCGAGCCTGAAACACGAACAGGCAGGGCTTTGGGTATCCCGATGATACTGCTCAATGTCACTTCCGTTTTAAAGCGTGTTGACCCCGAAAATGCCGCACTTTATGATGAGAGAGCAAACGAATGTGTACACGACATTCTGACCTATCATTATAAGCCCGAACTCAAATGCACCCTGGAAAATGTAGCACCCGATGGCGAAGCAAGGCTTTATTATACAGACGGTCGCATGGTAAACCCCGGTCATGATATTGAGTGTAGCTGGTTTTTGCTTGAGCGAGCAAATGAAACAGGGGATAAAGAGCTTCACAAAACAGCGGTTGATATCTTCAACTTTGCGTTTGATGCTGGCTGGGATAATGAATATGAAGGTCTGCTTTACTTTACGGATTGCCTTGGTTATCCGCCCGAAGCGTATGAACATGATATGAAGCTCTGGTGGCCGCATAACGAAGCGCTTATTGCTTCACTGATGATTTTCAGAGATACAAAAGACGAAAAATATCTTGATATTTTCTATAAAATTCTCGATTACTGCAAGAAGTATTTTGCCGATGAACCCTACGGCGAATGGTACGGCTACCTGCGCCGCGACGGTAAACCAACACAGCCCGCATGTAAGGGCAGCACATTTAAGGGTCCGTTCCATGTGCCGAGATGTCTTGCGATAGTTGATACCCTTATGGGTGAAATACTTGGCGAATAACAGAATAAAAACCAAAAGTCCCTTTTACTTTTGGACTGATGGATTCAAACTCTGTCGATTTTACCAAGCATTGATACGAACAGGAAACTATGATAAAATTAACTAAATGACCAATAAGAATTTGACGGAGGATACAATGGCAAGGGAAATCAACCCCAAAGATACCACAAGAGCTTCCGCCTATGAGCTTTGGATGAAAGCACCGAATCCAATGGTTACATTTTTCAAGACCCTGGATGTGACAAACCTCATTAGGGTATCGAAACGGCAGCATCTGAAATTCAACATGATGCTTGATTATTGTATCGGAAAAGCGGCCGTTGGCGTAAAGGAGTTCTATGTTCTTCCTGTTGGCGAAAAGCTGATACAATATGATACGATTGCTGTTAATACGATTGTAAAAAATAAAGCGGGTGAAGTAAGCTCCTGCGATATCCTATATTCCGACGATTTGGAAACATTTAAGCAGGAGTATATGAAGTATACGACACAAGTGGCTGAAACGGGTCAAGACAGAGACCTGTCAAATGACAGTATGATAATTGGTACATCTGCGATTGTTGATACAGAAATCGACGGTGCTGTTGGCATGAACAGCGGCATTTTCAACAATCCGTTTATTATCTGGGGAAAATATCGAAAGAAAGGATTCCGATATTACCTTCCAATCTCTTTTCAGTTCCACCACACGCAAATGGATGGCGCTCATGCTGGCAGATTTTTGGAGAATCTGCAAAATGAGATT
>JAFQBE010000019.1 GCA_017416765.1 Clostridia bacterium | reverse complement strand
CCATAATAATTCTCCTTCAATATCATATCCTACAATAATTGAGTATTATTGTAAGATGTTACTTCAAGTAGTATGAATAAGCAAACAAAGCCAACTCGTGTTAATGCGAGTTGGCTTAAATCGTATTAGAAATTATATTTTATTCATATAAATTATCTGTGTGTTGTCGGCAAAAACCGACACCATTTTTTCTTTTTCGGGAAAGTTCTTGACAAGTAAACAAATGTTCTTTATAATAGTAAATTGGTAAATAATGTATTTACCATAAAACTTAATATCAACTGAAACACATAATTTTTACTTATTGGCTTTATGCCAACACATATTATCTGACCGAAAAAGTATAGTCCGATACTCGGTCAGCAACATACGGACGATCAGAGCTTAAATTTTAAGCCGTTACATAGTTTCAGTGCAACTGTGCGAGAGGATGAAATGTCTTCCCGCTATTTGTGCTGTCTATGTGACGGCTTTTTTGTTTGCAAAAAAACTTTTCCTGAAAATCAGGAACGAATTCATGTGGCTTATTCCCATTACCTTTAGATGCAATTTCTCTATATAATAACTGCCCCCACAAAAGCATCTTGGTATAAAGGATACTACAGCCACCCTTACATAGCGAAGCTCGTCTGCGGAGTAATCCGCAACTAAAGTTTGTCGCTCCCTTGAAAAGCGAGAAATTTTAGTTTATGAGCCTCGCAGAGCCCACTGACATCTTTGCACGGTGAAGGCGTGAAAGTGTCATAGTGGGTTACGTACTTTGGAAAAAGTGCGGAACAAATAAAGCAGTAATGCAGAAAGGAGGTAAAACCTATGTCAAAGAAAAATTATAGTGTAGCAAGAGTTGCCACTCATACATAAAGCACTATCGGTAAATGTGAAAGGCACAACGAAAGGAAAAATGAGTCTTACGCAAATATGAATGTTGATACGGCTCGGTGTGATATGAATGTGCATTTCAAGAGCTGCAGTGAACTGACCTACAACGAACAACTTAATAAGCTCATAGCCGAAAACAAAGTCTGCATGCGAGGTCTGAAAGTAGATGCAAAGGTCTTTGATGAAGTCATATTTGATGTCAACACAGACTACTTTGAAACGCATGGAGGTTATGAGTATGCAAAAGAGTTCTATGAGGAAGCCTATCGTTTCGCAGTTAATCTATACGGTGAACAGAATATCATCTCTGCTGTAATGCATGCTGATGAACTGAATGTGGCTCTCACAGAACAGTACGGAAAACCCGTGTATCACTATCATATGCACCTTGTAGCTCTGCCTGTTGTAGAAAAGCAGATTCTGTGGACAAAGCGATGTAAAGATAAATCTCTTGTAGGAACTGTCAAAGAAATTGTCAATCAGATAAGCCATTCAAAGAAATGGAAGTCACCTCAGGCGGTAGATGAAAACGGTAACCCCGTATTGAACGAAAAAGGTAAACCTGTACTGATTCCCTCTTACAGTATCCTGCAGGATGATTTCTTCAACCATATGCAAAGAGCCGGTTTCAATGATTTCATCCGTGGTGAAAAAGGCAGTACGGCTGAGCATCTGTCTTGTTTGCAGTATGAGATTCAGCAGGATAAGAAACGGCTTGAAGAAATCAAAAGTCAGGTTGAAAAGGAAGAAATCTACTATGACAATATTCATACGGTACACAAAACTTTTATGGAGATAGACAGTATGGGTAAAAAATCCATAACCGGTAAGGTTACTGTTTCTGCGAAGGATTTTGAAGATTTAAGTACAATGGCAAAGCAATCTGTTACAGCAAGGAGAAAGATTTTTGACCTTGAGAATGAAAATGAAAGGCTCCGAAAAAGGAATTGGGAGTTGCAGAGCAGTATAAACAGACTGAGTGAAAGGCTTCATGAGCTTGAACAAGTCTGTGCTCCGTATCTTGAGGCATTGAGGCTGATGCCTGAAAAAGTAAAAGCATTTATCTCGGATGTGCTGAAAACTGTCCGAAAAGAGAAATCCAACAAAAATATTGATATCAGAAAAGAGAGGTAATTAAATGAATAAAGAAGATAATTTTATTAACACCCTGTTTGAGAAAACAGAAGAAACCAAAGAAGCAGAGGCGGTAAAGCCTCTGACAACCGAAATAGTAAATATGTCTGTAGGAAAAATTGTTCCGAATTTTAAGAATCCGTACAAGTGCCGTGAGGAAGATATGAAGCCGTTGGAAGACAGTATTCGTGAGAACGGCATTATACAGCCTCTTATGGTACGAAAGGACGATAAGGCTGATGTGTTCGAAATCGTATCCGGACACAGAAGATACCTTGCAGCAACAAGGCTTAATATGACAGAGGTGCCGGTTGTTGTCTTGGACATAAGCAAAGAGGACGCAGACATCATCCTCGTTGACAGTAATCTGCACCGAGAGCATATTCTGCCCTCTGAAAAAGCCTTCGCATACAAGATGAAAATGGACGCACTCAAAAAGCAAGGTAAACGCACTGATTTAACTTCGGACCCAATGGGTCCAAAGTTGAGCTCTGTAGAAAAAATCTCACAGGATAGTGAAGACAGTGCAACCCAAATCAAAAGGTATATCCGTCTGACTAATCTCGAAAAATCGCTTCTTAATCTTGTGGATGAAGGCAGAATCGCAATGCGACCTGCGGTTGAAATTTCATATCTTACTCCCGAAGAACAGATGATGATTTTTGAAACCTATGAGAGTGATGAGGTCACTCCCTCACTTGCACAGGCACAGAAAATGCGAAAGCTCTCGGAACAGAATCAGCTTAATGCTGATACGGTGTTAGCAATTTTGACAGCACCAAAACCTAATCAGGCTGAGGCTATTAAAATCCCTGAAGAACGTATCAATAAATTCTTCGGTAAAAATTACACCAAACAACAGAAAGAAGAGCATATCATAAAAGCTCTGGAATATTATCACAAACACCTTCAGCGACAGAGAAACCGTGATAGGGATGCGAGGTGATGCAAATGAAAAAATTATCAATAAAGCCCTCGCTTGTTTCAAGAAAAGGTTCAGGCAGGATAAATGATGATATACCCGTTGATTTTATGGAGCATGTAATTCCTAAGTCTGACGAAATAAAGCAAACAGAAGAACTGCACATTATTCCTGATGAAATTAAAGTTTCTGAACAGATACACGGCATTGTTTATGATGTAACAGGTGTCTTTGACGGTAAGATAAATAAATCGCTGTTACAGCAGTTTAAAGAAATTATACTGTCGGAACAGATGTCATAAACTACACATTTGAAAAATGGCAGTCGGGCATTGTAAAATGGAAATACCTAATGCAATGCTCGGCTTCCGGAAAGGAGTTATAATTATGGCAAAGAAAGCCGAGAAAAATATTAATGAAAAAATAACCGCATTATACTGTCGTTTGTCCGTTGATGATATAAAGGATAAAGACAAGGATAAGGATAACAACAAGGATTCTGAATCCAACAGTATCACCAATCAAAAGCAGATTCTTTCTGATTACGCTAAAAAGCACGGGTATAAAAATACAATGTTCTTTGTAGATGACGGTATCTCAGGTACAACCTTTGACAGACCTGACTTTCAGCGTATGGAACGCATGATAGAAACAGGTGAAATCGGTACGGTTATCGTAAAGGACTTATCCCGTTTTGGTCGTGAGCATATACTGTTTGACCACTATACTCAGGTGCTCTATCCTTCTTTAGGTGTGAACTTTATATCTATTCAGGAGAATGTTGAAACAATAAGTGGTAAGGGTACAGAAATGATGCCGTTCCACAACCTGTTTAATGAGTGGTATGCTTCACAGACAAGCAAGAAAGTGCGTCAGGTTTGGAAATCCAAATCAGATAACGGAGAAAGAGTTTCGCCAACAGTTGCTTTCGGTTATAAAAAGGATAAAGAAAATCCTAAACAATGGGTAATCGATGAACCTGCTGCCGAAGTTGTCAGATATATTTATCAGTTGGCTCTTGAAGGTTTGGGTGTTACAAAAATTGCTCGCAGACTTGAGCGTGAAGAAATCTTAACTCCAACTGCATATTACAGTGCAATAGGAAGAAAGACGAGAAATCCGATTACCACTTCATATCGTTGGTCAGAAAACAGCATTGAAAAAATACTCAACAATTTACAGTATACCGGTTGTACAGTTAATTTCAAATCAAGTACAGTCAGTTACAAAGTTCACAAAAGAGTATCTTTTTCAGAAGATGATTGGGTTGTTATCCCAAATACTCAAGAACCAATTATTGATATGGGCACTTGGGAACGAGTTCAGGAAATAAAAAAACACCGTCGCAGAAATACTGCAACGGGCAGAGAAAGTATATTTTCTGGATTGGTCTATTGTGGAGATTGTGGCTCAAGATTATATTTCTGTGCAGCAAAAAGCATAAACGAAAATCAGGAGTTCTTCCGCTGTTCGGCTTACAAGGAAAACAGGGGTAGTTGTTCTATCCACTATATCAGAAATGTAGTGTTAGAGAATATGGTATTGAAAACCATACGAGAAGCAGCAGAATATGTTACTGAATATGAGCCTGTATTTCTTTACTTGTTTACAAAGGAACACAGATTAAGCATCGCAAATAATCTCAAAGAAGCAAAGTATGAGCTTGAGAAAAACAAGAAACGCATACAGGAGTTAGATAAACTCATTGAGGCGGTATTTGAACAAAATGTTCTCGGTAAATTACGTGATGACCGTTATAAACGTATGCTTACCAATTATGAAAATGAGCAGAAAGATTTAATTCAAAAGGTTGAGGATGCTGAAAGGCTTATCAATAACGCACAGCAAGAAAATATTGATGTCAGAAACTTTCTTGCTAACATCCGTCAGTGTACTGACCTGAAAGAACTTACACCTTCTATTGTTAATAAGCTCATTGATAAGATTGAAGTCTTTGACCGAGTAAGAGGAGAAGACGGGAAGAAACATGTCCCCATAAAAATACACTTTGTGGGTGTTGGTGTTATACAGTTCCCCGATACGGAAATGTTAGAAAAGACAAAAGAAGAAATGAAAGCTTACGCTAAAAAAGCTTCGTAAAAATGAAAACACGGTGTAGCCGTAACTGACTACACCGTATATTTCACCTAAACTGTCCTTAGCCACCCGTGGCTAAACGAGCAGGAATTTTTTCTATTTAACTCAGAATGTAACAGCGTAGGAAGATCTTGTGCCAAGGGGGATGATAGCACCGACATCGTCAAAGTTGATTGTCCACTGAACATCATATTCAGCAGTTTTTACATTGCCTGTAGCAGCATCAACTGTGATAACAACCTTACCGTAGGGATAATCCATTGTTGCTGTACCTGTGATGCCGGATGCGATGCCGGGAATGTTATCATTGATAACTCTGGGGGGAACAGCGTTGAGAGCCTTGGGTGCATGACCCTGACCGTAATCGATTGTGCTGGACTTGCCGTCAGCCTTTGTAACGATTGCGATTGTGTAAACGCCGTCCTTTTCTGTACAGGTAGCAGACTTAACATCGTCAGCTGTAAGCTTGGATGCCCATGCCTTACCTTCTACAGGGAACTTAGCCTGAATGTCTGCCTTTGTTGTGAATGTTTCTGCACCTGTGCTCTGGTCTCTAAGCATACCGTCAAGCCACTCGTCGCCGCCGAGCATTTTATAAATGCCGGAAAGAACGCTGGGAACTACAACCTTCTTGGAAGTATTAAGATAGTTTGTGATGTGGTTCTGCTTTACGCTTTTAGCGTCAGTCTTAACCTTATTAACTGCTGTGTTGAAGTAAGCAACGATTTCAGCTGTACCCTGAGGAGCCTTTGCTGCTTCTGTAGCTTCCTCTGTAGCTGCTTCGGAAGCTTCTTCAGAAATCTCTTCGGAAACTGCTTCTGTAGCTTCTTCTGTTGATTCAACTTCTGCTGCGCTGGATTCCTCAACTGCTGCGGAGGATTCCTCAACGGGAGCATCAACTGCTGCTGTTGAATCGTCTTCAACTACGGGTGCTGTTGTTGTTTCTTCTGTTACATCGTCATTGCCGCCGCAAGCTGCGAAGGAAAGGCAAAGAACCGCTGCAAGAAGAAGAGCAATAATTTTTTTCATGTTCATAACATTCCTCTCAATAATTAAATTTGGGGTCGCTTGTATGCATTATATAATAGCATTTGAGATTTATTTTTCTTAAAAAGAAATTTACAAATCTTTAACATATTTTTCGTCAAAATTTTATCAAAGAAATTTCACAAAAGTATATTTCTTATATTATCGGTTATAAAAATCAAAGTAAAAAATCTGTTTTTCAGCAGTTTTATACGCAACCTTTTAGCTAAGCCGAAATCGGCTGAACTGAATTTATGTACAGCCGATTTAAAGAACGGCATATCCGTAATTTTTTTGTAATGCTCTTTCTTTAAACTGAACTTCATGTTTTTATCCCGGCTTATCTGCAAAGCAGCATCTGCCGCACGACGCATGAATGCAGTATTGAGCTTTATTGTATTGCTTTCGTTATCAAGCCCGAGCTTCTGTATTTCTGCCCACAAAACAGCTCTTGATTTAACAAACTCATTCAGCGCATTTTTATTAAATGTTGCTGTTATTCCGTTTTCGTTTTCACGGTAGCTGTACAAAGCACTGGGAATATAGCTGATTTTTTTTGCTTGATTTACAAGCTGTAAAGATAAAAGCAAATCTTCAGAATTAATGAAATGCTTAAAACTCGAAATATCCGCATTATCAAATAAACTGCGTTTAACAGTTCGGATAACAAGAGAATTAAGTGCGGATGAATCAAGATTTATGGTATAATAATCCGCTTTTGAAACATTTTCACGCTCGCCACCAAAAAAATCTGCGCAAGGCACACCGCCTCTTTCAAGGCGGAACAGCAGCATATCACAGCCATAGCGTTCAATTGCACAATTTGCCGTTTGCGTTGCATCAGGCAAAAACCAATCATCGCTATCCAGAAAGAGAATATACTCACCCGTTGAGGCTTTCACGCCGTTCATTCGCGCAGTAATATGACCCTGATTTTGCTGATGAATAACCTTCACTCTGTTATCCGTTGCGGCAAAGCTGTCACAAATCCTGCCGCTGCTGTCGGGTGAGCCATCATCAACAAGAATGAGTTCAATATCATCAAAGCTTTGAGTTAGAACGGATGTTATACACTTTTCAAGATATTTTTCCGCATTGTATACCGGAACAACAACGCTGAAACGGGGCATAAATTACCACTCCATAATCTGTTCGGGATGGTCGCAGATATCCTGAATCTTATTTAAGAAGCCGATTATATCGCTGTATTCACATACACGGTGGTCAAACATAACTGTCATGGGAAGAATCTGACGGATTACAATTTCTTTTTCTCCGTTTTCGTTAACCTTTACAACCGGTCTGTCATTTGCCGCCCAGAGTGCAATAACCGAAGTCTGCGGCGGAATAATTTCAAGAATTGAGCAGAAGCCGTATCTGTTACGGTCAACTGAACCAAGGTTGCTTACGGTAATTGTACCCTGCTCAATATCCTTCTTGGTTATTCTGTCGGTAACAGGTATGCTGTTGTATTCTTTTTTTGCCTTACCGCTGAGAGTCTTGACCCTGTATTTACCTATTTTAGCACCGAAAAGACGGCAGAAAACCGTTTTCAGCTTACCCTTTTTAAGTGCAGTGAGAGTATTGTCAAGCGAAACCTCAAACATAGCTTCGGTAAGGTTTGTATTTTCAAGTCTGCGGCTGACATCAAGCATATATGCAGACATTTCATCAAGCGTTTTGCTTTCAAAATTATGGAAATTTATTGTCATCATTTCGCCATTCGGAAGCTGCATGGGAATAGAAAAATGCACTTCGTCAAAATACTTTATCTGCCCTTTGACAAAATGGCGGTTAAATTCAACATGAGCGTTCATTTTGGGAGATTCTTTGAGTGCAATTGCGATAGCCTTGAGCATAAGCGTGTTAACACTGAGCTTGTACTGCAGTTTGCCGGAAGCGCGAAGCTCGTTGAATTTTGCCATAAGGTCTGTTACATCAAATTCAATAACAGGACCTGCATGGGGAATTTCCATCCATGACTGCGTTGTCATGTTGGATACAATTTTTCGCTGGATACCGAAATGTTCTGTTTTTACAGGATTCATAAAATACTCCTTCAAATTAAATACTTTTCGTCACAGCATCGTAAGATGCTGGAACATATGTTTTTTATTGGCATAAGCAAAATTGCATATATACCGTTGCGTAAAAAGCAAACGGACACAAAAAACTATTATAATGTTAACATATAAAAACACTAATGTCAATTTTTAAAGTTAAAGCCAAGTAAACTCTGTTGATATTTTATATATTTTTATTTTAAATTACTTTACTATTTTACAATTTTGGTGTATATTTATTATTTGTGATATGTTGCATTATTCTTATTTTTTATATAGGTGGTGAACAGCCATGAATTTTTCAATCAATCCGCAGATTATGTTCGGTCTTTCATTCAATGTACCTGCCGCTGTTGCGGACAAGCACCTGAAGCTTGCAGGAGCGGCTCAGCTAAAAGTGCTGCTGTGGCTGCTTCGCCATGCAGCAGAAGGTCCCGCAAGCGAAGATATCAGCAAAGCACTTAACATTCAGCATGCCGATGTGTGCGATGCAATGCAGTACTGGGTTGAAGCCGGCATTGTACTTGCTGACGGTAAGGCTGCCGAGCCTGAAGAAATGCCTTCATACGCTAAGGCGGAAAATATTAATACAAATATATCAGATATTCCTGCCGCGCTGCCTGCTGTCAGACCGACAAGCGAACAGATTAACCGCCGTGCAAAGGAAGACCCTGAGATAAAATTCATGCTTAATATGGCGCAGGAAAAGCTCGGAAGAACCATAGGCTACGATTCCCAGGGCACTCTGCTGATGATATGTGACACCTACGGCTTGCCTGTTGCAGTACTGCTCATGCTTATAGAATACTGCGTATCAATCGGTAAAAGCTCAATAAATTACATAGAAAAGGCTGCCCGGACATGGAGCGAAAAAGAAATAGACTCCATTGAAAAGGCTGACGAACAGATTCAGATTCTGCGCCGCTGTGAAGGCCTATGGAAACAGCTTTGCGCAATGACGGGTATCAGCACACCGCGTCCTACCTCATCACAGAGCGCACATCTGCGTCAATGGAGTACGGAATGGGGCTTTGATATCGAAATGATATACCTTGCCTATGAAGAAATGGCAAACCATACAGACAGAATAAGTTTTCCGTATATGAACAAGGTGCTTGCAAACTGGCACGAAAACAAAATCAAAACCCCGCAGCAGCTTGAAGAATACATTGCGGAAAAGAAAGTTGCAAAGCAGACACCGAAAAAGAAAAACGTAAAAGGCTATGAAGCATCATACGATATAGACGAATTCAACCGCCGCTCAATGGAGGAGCCGTTGATTTACAAACCGCAAGAAAACTGAGAGGTGTTAAACCGAAATGAGTTTCAGCAAGAATATTTATATTACCGCGCAGGCGAAACTTGAAAAAAGGCAGAAGCAGGCAAAGGAAGACCTTGATATCAGACGCGAAAAGGCTTACCTTGCAATTCCGCAGCTTGCACAGATACAAAACAGAATTGCCGCCTGCGGTGCGCAGGTGATAGGCGCATTTGCAAAGGGTTCGGGTGCAGAAGGCAAGGCTTATGTAGAAAAGCTTGCTAAAGAAAGCCTTGATGCACAAAAAGAACGGAAAGAACTGCTTACTTCGGCAGGTTTTCCTGAAGATTATCTTGAACCGCACTATATATGCAGCATCTGTCAGGACACAGGTATAACTGAAGAAGGCATATGCACCTGTCAGCGCGAGTTGCTTGTACAAACAGCAAAAGACGAAATAGAAAAATATGCTCCGCTCGGCAAATCAACCTTCGACAGCTTTTCACTTGATTTCTACCCCGAAGCGGTTGACGCAAACGGAATATCACCTAAAAAGCGCATGGGTGAAATTGCAGAATTCTGCAAGGCCTATGCAGCAGACTTTTCGGCCAAATCCCCTTCCCTCTTCATGCACGGTGCAACGGGTCTGGGTAAAACCCACCTTTCACTTGCCATAGCAAATAAAGCTATTGAAAAGGGCTATGGCGTGGTTTACGGCAGTGCGCCTAACATTTTCAGCCAGCTTGAAAAAGAGCATTTCAGCAGACAGAATCCTTTTGAACGCACTTATGAGCAGGAACTGCTTGAAAGCGACCTTGTAATTATTGATGACCTCGGTGTTGAATTTTCAACGCAGTTTACGGTCAGCTGCATATACAACATAATCAATTCCCGCATTTTAAGCGGTAAGCCGACAATAATCAGCACCAACCTTACACCGGCTGAGCTTGAAGACAAATACACACAGCGCATTACTTCACGCATAATCGGCAGTTATATATCCCTCAAATTTACAGGCAGAGATATACGACAGCTTAAAAGATATTAAACCCACAACAAAAGAGGCAAAAAATGAACGCAATCAAAAAATTTCTCAACAAACTCTTTATTGACGGACTCAGCGGTATGGCATTCGGCTTGTTTGCTACGCTGATTATAGGCACTATTCTGCAACAGATCGGCAACGCGATTGACCACGAAATAGGCGGCTATATTTTTGCAATAGGTAAAATTGCTGCTTCGCTTATGGGCGCAGGCATAGGCTGCGGAGTTGCTGCCAAGTTCGGAGAAAAGCCGCTTGTAACGCTTTCCTCCGCCGCAACGGGCATGATTGGTGCTTTCGCAACAAAAATACTTGCAGGTACTATGATTGACGGCGCAGTTGTTTCCTACACAGGTCCCGGCGAGCCTATGGGCGCATTCGTTGCTGCCTTTGTCGGCATTGAAATCGGTCACCTTGTTGCAGGCAAAACAAAGCTTGATATTATACTTACGCCAATTGTAACCATCGGCTCGGGTGCCGCGGCAGGTCTGCTCATCGGTCCGTACATATCGGAATTCATGACATGGCTCGGCAGCCTTATCAACTGGGGCACAGAGCAGCAACCGATTATTATGGGAATTGTTGTTTCCGTACTTATGGGTATATTCCTTACCCTGCCTATCAGCTCTGCCGCTATAGGTGTTGCACTTGGGCTTAGTGGAATTGCCGCAGGTGCAGCTGTTGCAGGCTGTTGCGCAAACATGGTGGGCTTTGCTGTTGCAAGCTACCGCGACAACGGTTTTGGCGGACTTGTAGCACAGGGTATAGGCACAAGTATGTTACAGATGCCCAACATTGTCAAAAAGCCGATAATATGGCTGCCCGCCATTATAGCAAGCGCCGTTACAGGTCCGATTTCTTCGGCACTGCTCGGCATGGTTAACAATTCCACCGGTGCAGGCATGGGAACCGCAGGACTTGTAGGTCAGATTATGGGTTACCAGGAATTAACCGCTGCAGGTGCTACACCGACTGTTGCCCTGCTTGAAATACTTGCGATTCATTTCATTCTGCCGGGCTTTGTTGCTTTCGGTGTTTCGGAAGCTATGAGAAAGCTCGGTTGGATAAAAAAAGGCGATATGAAGCTTGAAGCATAAAGATACAATTTTATTTTAAGGAGACTCACTTTGGATATCATTTCTACTTTAACCACGGAATTTGGCTTGCAGAAATGGCAGGTTGAAAATACTGTCAGCCTTCTTGACGAGGGTAACACCGTACCCTTTATTGCGCGCTACCGTAAGGAAGCGCACGGCACGCTAAACGACCAGACAATACGCGAAATTTCCGAAAGGCTCGAATATCTGCGCAACCTTGAAAAGCGCAGAGAAGAAGTACACTCTTCAATTACGGCACAGGAAAAGATGACCGAAGAAATAGAAGCGGCTCTTGAAAGCGCAAAGACGCTTGCGGAAATTGAAGATATTTACAGGCCCTTCAAGCCCAAGAGGAAGACACGCGCAAGCGTTGCACGCGAAAAGGGTCTTGAACCGCTGGCAGAGCTTATTTTTGCGCAGGAAAAGATGAATACACCTGCAATTGAAGCCGCTGTAGATTTCATTGATGAAGAAAAAGGCGTAGCAACAGCAGAAGATGCATTGCAGGGCGCAATGGATATTATTGCAGAGGATATTTCAGACAATGCAGATATCCGCCGCAGAATACGCAACCTTTTCACGGTAGTTGGTATAGTTAATTCCAAAGCCGCAGATGAAGAAAAGGACAGCGTATACGCACAGTATTACGATTATAGTGAACCTGTAAACAAAATTGCAAACCACCGCATACTCGCCCTTGACAGAGGTGAAAAGGAAGGCTTCCTTAAAGTAAGCGTAACACTTGATATAACAAAAGCACTCGGTGTCATCACAAGCGTTACACTCAAAAACAACGGTTCACTTTTCACCGATACAGTACGCGATGCAGGTGCAGACAGCTATACAAGGCTCATAATGCCGTCAATTGAGCGTGAAATCCGCTCAATGCTTACAGAGCGTGCAGACACAGACGCTATTAAGGTTTTTGCAGCTAACCTTCGTCCCCTGCTGCTTCAGCCACCCGTAAAAGGTAAGGTTGCACTGGGTCTTGACCCCGGCTACCGTACAGGCTGTAAGGTCGCTGTTGTAGACGGTACGGGCAGAGTGCTTGACACAGGCGTTATATATGTAACCCATTCTGCCGCACAGAAGCAGGCGGCAAAGCAAACCGTTGCAAACCTTATAAAGAAGTACGATGTAGAAATTATTGCCATAGGCAACGGTACAGCCTCCAAAGAAACAGAAATTTTCACTTCCGAGCTGCTTAAAGAAACAGGCAGTAAGGCTAAATACATGGTAGTCAGCGAGGCAGGTGCGTCGGTTTACTCAGCATCCAAGCTTGCTGCTGAAGAATTCCCGCAGTTTGATGTATCTTTACGCAGCGCGGTTTCCATTGCAAGGCGTTTGCAGGACCCGCTTGCAGAGCTTGTTAAGATTGACCCGAAGGCTATAGGCGTAGGTCAGTATCAGCACGATATGCCGCAGAAGGAACTCGGCAATGCACTTGACTGCGTTGTTGAGGACTGCGTTAACAATGTGGGCGTTGACCTTAATACCGCTTCACCATCCCTGCTCACAAGGGTTTCCGGCATCAACTCAACTGTAGCCAAAAACATTGTTCTTTACCGCGAAGAAAACGGTGCATTTACCGGAAGAGCCCAGCTGAAAAAAGTTCCGAAGCTCGGTGCAAAGGCTTATGAGCAATGCGCAGGCTTCCTGCGTGTAGCTGAAAGCAAGAATCCGCTTGACAATACAGCAGTTCACCCCGAAAGCTATGACGCAGCAAAGGAGCTGCTTGCCGCCTGCGGATATGAGCTTAAAGATGTAAAGAACGGCAAAATTGCCGACCTTGCACAGAAGGTTGAGGAAAAGGGCATAGACAAGCTGGCAGAACAGCTTGGTATAGGTGTACCCACACTCAACGATATCGTTAAAGAAATGCTCCGTCCCGGACGCGATCCGCGTGATGAGCTGCCGCCCCCGATGCTTCTTACCGATGTTATGGATATGAACGATTTAAAGCCCGGTATGGAAATAAAGGGTACAGTACGAAATGTTATAGACTTCGGTGCATTCATTGACATAGGCGTTCATCAGGACGGACTTGTTCACATTTCACGCATTACGGACAGATTTATAAAGCACCCGTCAGAAGTGCTGACAGTCGGCGATATAGTCACCGTATGGGTAGTCAGCGTAGATGTTGCCAAAAAGCGTATTGCGCTGACGATGATTAAACCAAAGGAGGCTGAAAACGTTGGCTGATACCTTTCACAAGGATTTAACGCAGGGCAGCGTCAGCCGCCAGCTGATTAAATTCGCAACTCCATTCCTGCTTTCAAACCTTCTGCAGGCACTTTACAGCGTTGCAGACATGATAATAGTCGGTCAGTTCTGCGGCAAAACAGGAATAACCGGTGTTTCCATAGGCAGCCAGATTAACATACTTGTTACCGGTGCGGCACTTGGTCTTTCCGTCGGCGGTACGGTGCTTATAGCACAGTATGGCGGACAAAAGCTTTTTAAAGAGCAGCGCAAGACCATAGGTACAATGACAACCCTTTACATAATTCTCGCAGTTGTGCTGACCGTTGTTATGCTGTTGCTTTGCGATCCGCTGCTTCAGCTGCTGAACACACCCGCCTCAGCATACACAGAAGCCAAAAATTACTACAACATTTGTATGGGCGGCATGGTATTCATGTTTTTGTACAACGCAATAAGCGGTGTGCTGCGCGGTATGGGTGATTCAAAGCGCCCGCTGTATTTCGTGCTTATAGCCGCAATTGCAAATGTTGTGCTTGACCTTTTACTTGTAGGCAAATTCGGCATGGCTTCCGCAGGTGCTGCATGGGCTACAATTTCCGCACAGGCTTTGAGCGTTGTCATTTCACTTATCTACCTTGCAAAGAAAAAGTTTTTTGAAGAATACAAATTAAACGATTTTAAAATCAGCAAGGAAAAGCTTGGTCCGCTTATGCGAATAGGCTTGCCCTCATCAATTCAGAGCCTTGTTGTTTCCCTTTCATTCCTTACGCTTACAGCGCTTGTAAACTCACTGCCCAATGCGGAAGTTGCATCAGCATGCCAGGGTATAGGCGGCAAAATTAATTCTTTTGCCATTCTTCCCGGTCTTGCAATAAGCAGCGCTATTTCATCTATGGCGGGTCAGAATATCGGCGCAGGCGAATTTGACAGAGCAAAGAAAACAATGAAAATAGGCATGGTTATGGCTTTTGCAATTTCCGTTGTTGTATTTGCTGTTGTAAACATTTTCCCGGAATTTCTTATCAGACTGTTTGACAGCGAACCCGAGGTTATAGAAACAGGCGCACGCTACATACGGTTGATTTCGTTCGACTATCTTTTCGCGTGCATCATGTTCTGCCTCAACGGTCTTGCAATTGCCGCAGGCAGTACCTACATTGCGCTTATCAACGCTTTCTGCAACGGCATATTAATCCGAGTACCTTTGGCATATTTCCTCGTAAATGTTATGGGGCTCGGCTTTGACGGCATTGCGCTTTCAATGGGCTTTGCTTCCCTTGGCGGTATCATAATAGGCGCAATATATGTACAAAGCGGCAAATGGAAAAAGAGTATGATTAATTAATGTATTAATAATTATAAAAGGAGGTAATACCGAAAGTGAAAAGGGTACTGGATTTTGCAGCGGCATTAATTGGCTGTATTATACTCGCTCCGTTATTTTTGGTAATTGCCCTGATTATTCTTGCGGTTGACGGTGCACCCGTTATTTACACACAAAAGCGTATCGGCAAGGATATGAAAGAATTTACAATATACAAATTCCGCACAATGAAAAACGGCACACGCGTTGCCGCAACAAATGAACTGACCGAATCGCACGAGCGCATTACAGCCTTCGGAAGAATACTGCGTAAGACAAGTATTGATGAGCTTCCACAGCTTATTAATATACTCAAAGGCGACATGAGCTTTGTCGGTCCGCGTCCGCTGATTACAAATGAAGACAGAATACACACGCTGCGCAGGGATGCCGGCGTATACACGGTACGCCCCGGGCTTACGGGCTGGGCACAAATAAACGGCAGAGATGATGTAACGGTTGAAGAAAAGGTTGCGCTTGACAAGGAATATGTTGAAAAGCAGAGTCTTATGTTCGATTTTAAAATACTGCTGGGCACCGTAACAAGCGTATTGAAAATGAAAAATGTTACCGAAGGCGGAAATAAATAATATACAAGAATTTCACCGATATATACGAATTCAGCCGTATATATCGGTGTTTTTTGCATAAATGCTGTATATTCAATGTATACAGTGTGTAAAATTTATGTATTTTGCAAATAAAAATATACTTGAAAATTTTTAAAACTTGTTATAAAATAGTATTGATTAAGTGTCTATCACCCTATTATACTTATTACACCTCAGGGGGGTTATTTTATGACTGCGGATTTACACTGCCACACCAAACTTTCGGACGGCTCAATCGGTATTGACGACCTTGTTATTCTTGCCAAAAAGAAAGGCATAGAACACATTGCCATTACCGACCATGACTGCCTTGCAGGTACGGTCAGAGGAAAAATTATAGGCGAACGCCATGGGGTAAATGTTATACCCGGTGTAGAGCTTTCTGCCTACGACAAGGAAACACAAACAGAAGTTCATATCCTCTGCTACTACCCTGACAGTCCCGACAGACTTGAAGGTCTTTGCCGCCGCAACTCGCTTTCACGCAAGAAGGCAAGTCAGTACATGATACTTAAAGCTGCCCAGCGCTATCCCATTACGGGCGACCTTGTGCTTAAATGCGCACAGGGTTCAACAAATGTGTTCAAGCAGCATATTATGCACGCACTTATGCAGTGCAATATAACAACTCAAGCCTACGGCGAAATATATAAAGAACTGTTTTCACCTGAAAGCGATACCAACATAATTGTCCGCCCCGAATTTCCTGACCCGCGCGAAGTTGTTGAGCAGGTTCGTGCAGCGGGCGGTATAGCCGTGCTTTCTCACCCGGCACATTCAAATTGCACACACCTTGTTGACGACCTTATTGAAAAAGGTCTTAACGGACTTGAGGTATGGCATCCCTGCCACAGTGCAGAAGATGTTGCTGCACTTTCAAAGCTTGCAAAGGAAAAAGGCTTGCTTTTAACAGGCGGCAGCGATTTCCACGGCATGTATTCCCCCGAAGCCATAGGTGTAGGCGGTATAGAAATTCCGCAGCAGCATCTGACAGCGTTCCTCGGCTACAAGGCAAAAATGAAGCGTTTACAGAAGAAAGCGGAAAAGGCATAACCCGAAAAGAGGTATTTTAATGCACGACGACAGCGATATCAAAATTTTCAAAGCCAAAAGCGACGAAGCAGACGGAAGCGACCTGTTTGCAATAGCGGAAGAAATGCGCCGCCACATAGTAAACGGAAATTCGCCAAAAGCAAAAGAGCTTGGCGCAAGGCTTGCAGACATTTCGCCCGACAGCGATAATTTAGGCGAAGAACTGAATAAATTTGTCCGCAACAGCGCAGCAGACGAGCCTGTAAAAATGCAGTTGAGAACGCTGATGCTTTTCTGCGCGGAATACACTCTGCTCGGTGAGCTTTGCCCGATGCTTTCCGCAAGCGCTACAGAAGCCATGTACGATAAAATAAAAGCTCAGGCTCCCGATTATTACAAAGCTATTTCCAACGGCGCGGCAATAAGTTTCTATTACCTTGCAGTTAAGAAGCGCCGCGATATAGCCAAAGCAGTTGGCGAAAGCTTTGCAATGCTCTGCGAGCAGGACAGCAAGCTGATTAAAACAATGGGCGAAAATGTTTTCACCCTGACCTGCGATATAATTAAAAATGTTATTGCAGAATATCATTTTGAAAAATAAGAGTAAAAAATAAAAAACGGAGATTTCTTCAAAAAGAAGTTATCTCCGTTTTCTTTTTAGCTGACCAAAGGTCAATTTTGCTCGCGCAAGCGAATTCAGCTTTTTTTCTTACACTCGAAGCAAAGCCAATCATTTTTATTGTGTCTGGCTATTACTTCAAAGCCGTTTTTCTCAAACGCTTCAAGCACTTCGGGCTCACGGGGTTTGATAATACCGGAAGCAATAAATACGCCGCCGTCAGCAAGGAATTCGCCAACCTGGGAAGAAAACAGAATTATGATATCCGCAACGATATTTGCGGCAATAACCTGAAATTTGCCCGTAACCTTATCGGTAAGGTTGCCCTTGTGTACGGTATATTTCGGCTCTTTAAAGCCGTTTACTTCGCCGTTTTCGCGTGCTGTTTTTACCGCAAGGGCATCAATATCAACACCGACTGCCATTTTTGCGCCGAGGAGAAGCGAAGCAACGCTTAAAATACCGCTGCCACAGCCGACATCAAGCATATCGGTTTCGGGGGTAATATAGGGTTCAAGCGCTTCAAGGCAAAGGCGGGTTGTTTCGTGCGTACCTGAACCGAAGGCAAGACCGGGTTCGATTGAAAGAACAGCTCTGCCGTTAGCATCATAATCATCAATCCACAGCGGACGGATAAGCAGGCGCTCGCCTATTTCCATAGGCTTGAAATATGCCTTCCAGTTGTTTTCCCAATCTTCATTGCGGCAGATATTTGTAGTCATCTCATAAGCTATTTTTTCAGCCGTTAAACGCTCGGTAAGGAAAGCCGTAGCTTCTGCCGGATTATCCTCTGGTGAGATATAAATATGAATAAGGCCCTTTGTGCGGTCCTTGGCAAGCAAATCTTCATCAATCAGGTCAATGCCTGCTATTTCAAAGGCTTCCTGCTCAAGTGTACGGTAATCCTCAATATAAACGCCGGGAACAAGCACCTGCGCAATAGCCGCCGCTTTATCAATATCCTTCGCGTTTACGGTTATAATAATTTCTGTCCAATCCATTTTTACACTTCCTTTATCAAAGACCTAAATCTGTTTCTTTTGTTACATCTGCCCTGCCGTGATTATAGAATGAGCGGTTATCAAGCGCCCACTGACGGGCAGAAAATGTGCCCTGTTCAATACCGTTTACCGCACCGTTGATTTCCACAATGCGTGCATCAAGCCTGTCAAGTGCTGAAAGTATATCCGCCTCAATAAACAACGGACGAACGGCCGCACCAAATTCGGGGTCCCCATGGTGTGAAATGAGCATATGCTCAAGGAGAACCGCCTTTTCATGGTTAATTCCGAGTTCTTCGGCTTTTTTATCAACAAGCATTGCACCCTTGACAAGATGACCTAAAAGAGTACCTTCAACGCTGTAGCCCGATGCTATACCGGTTTCGTTTGAAACGATTTCTTCAAGCTTTGCAATATCGTGCAGCATCGCACCGCCAAGCAGCAAATCCGAATCGACAAAGGGATATATACTGCAAATACTCTGTGCAAGGCGGACAATTGAAAGAGTGTGCTGTAAAAGGCCGCTGCGCATTGCGTGGTGAAGCTTGAAAGCTGCGGGATAGTAAAGCAGCTTTTCTTTATTTTCGTTAAGTATTGTTTTGACAAGCAGGGCAATTTCCTTATCAGTAAAGCTGTCGGCAATTCGGATAAGCTCGTCAAACATTACCTCACCTGAATATACGGCAGATGAAACATAATCTTCAATCTTAACACCGTCACTTTCAACCACGGGGCGGATTCTGTCCACACGGAACTGGTCCACATCATTAAACTTGTTTATTGTACCCTGTACCTTTACAAGCGTATTCGGCTGAAAAAAGCCGTGAATGTTTTCATCAAAATTCCACAGCTTTGCGTTTATTTCACCGCTGCGGTCGCTAAGGACCATATCAAGATATGCACCGCCGTTTTTATTTATTTTTTTCTCGCACGATTTTACAAGGCAAAAGCCCGTATGCGTGCCGGATTTTTCATGGTAACTGAAATTCAAAGCATTAAATCTCCTTTAAATTTATATACGGTATAAGTATACTATGAATATCTTTTTTTTACAATATAATCGCAGAAAATTTAAATTAATAAAATTTTTATAATAATATATTTTTTTTATTAAAATATGTGTTATAATAACTGTAATTAAATTAAAATAGGCTATTGTTTTTAAAATCCAGACCGAAAGGATAAGTGCGAAATAATGAATTATTCGTTTAATCTTACCACGCCTGTAAACGGCCTGCGTTTTTGCAGCGTTGATACCAAATCCAACTTCAAGCCCGCTATCATTACGGCAAGCTTTGCCCTTCCGCTCAATGAAAACGCCGCTGTAAATGCTCTGTTGCCGGGGCTTATGAAGCGCACCTGCAAAAAACACCCCACCCTTACGGAAATGAACAAGCACCTGGCTTCGCTCTACGGTGCAATGGTTTCCGCAGGTGTTGCAAAGGACGGCGAAAGCCAGATTCTGACCCTTCGCGTAACAGCACTTGAGGACAGATTTTCACTTTCCGACGAAAAGATTTCCGAAGCGGCGGCAGACCTGCTGCTTGACCTTATATTCGACCCCAACTTTGTTGACGGCAGATTTACAGAAGAAGATGTTGAGCGTGAAAAGCGCCTTATGATTGAGCAGATTGAAAGCGAGCTTAACGATAAGCGTTACTATGCACTCAAGCGCTGCACACAGATTATGTGCGAAAATGAGGTTTACGCACTCAGCCGTACAGGCGAAATTGAGGATATAAAGAAAATTGACTGTGAAGCCGTTACAAAAGCATGGAAAAATATGCTTGAAACAGCAACAGTTTATATAGGTGTCACCGGAAGTATGAACGCAGCCCCGATTGAAAAGAAATTCACGGAAAAATTCAGCACGGTTGACCGCTCTAAGCTTGCACCGCTTCACACAGAATTTATTACCGCAGCAAATGAAATAAGAAAAATCCGCGAAGAACTGCCCGTAAAGCAGGGCAAGCTCGTAATGGGTATGCGCGCAGGCATGGTTGACGATGAAGACAATTACCTTGCAATAAAAGTTATGTGCGATATTTTCGGCGGCGGTGTTTACTCAAAGCTGTTCAACAATGTCCGCGAAAAAATGAGCCTTTGCTATTACTGCTCCGCAGGCTTCAACCGCAGCAAGGGTCTGATTATGATACAAAGCGGTATCGAAAACGAAAACGAACAGAAGGCTACCGACGCTATCCTCAAAGAATTTGAGGATATGAAGCAGGGCAATTTCAGCGATAAGGACCTTGAATCATCAATCAAGGCACTTACCAACCTTTCACTCGTAAACGATACACCTGAAGGAATTGACCGCTGGTATTCGGGACAGATGCTTGACAGAGATGTAATAACCCCTGAAAGCTATGCCGAGCAGATAAGCAAGGTTACACGAGAGCAGGTTATTGCTGCTGCACAGAATGTAACACTTGATACCGTTTATATGCTTGCAGGCACAGCTGCTGCAGACGAAGAAGAATAAGGTAGGGAGAACAAAATGGCTGATATTAAAATGAATGTAATTACAAATGAACTGCTTGATGAAAAATGCTACCACATTGTTCACCCAACAGGTCTTAACATTTATGTTATGCCGAAAGAAGGTTATTCCGGCGCATATGCTGTTTTCGGCACAAACTACGGCTCAATTGACACAAAAATTTTAACCAAGGACGGTACGGTTGCCGATATTCCCGAAGGCACGGCACACTTCCTTGAGCACAAGCTGTTTGAAAGCGAGGACCTTGACGCATTTGCACGCTATGCAGAAACGGGTGCAAACGCAAACGCTTACACTTCTTTTGACACCACCTGCTACCTTTTCTCTTGCACGGGCGATTTTAACGCTTCTCTTCGTATTCTGCTTGACTTTGTTCAGTCACCTTATTTCACCGAACAAACCGTTGCAAAGGAGCAAGGCATCATCGGTCAGGAAATTACAATGTACAAGGATGTTGCCGATTGGGAGGTGCTGTTCAATCTTCTGCGCGCGCTTTACCACAGCCACCCTGTAAGAATTGACATTGCAGGCACGGTAGAATCAATATCCGAAATCACAGCACAAACACTTTATGACTGCTACAACAATTTCTATAACCTCAACAACATGGTGCTTGCAGTTGCAGGTAATGTTGATGTTGACGAAATCGTTAAAATCTGCGACGAACTTCTCAAGCCCAGCGAAGAATTCAAGTTTGAGCGTAAGCCGCATGAAGAGCCTGAAGAAACAGTTCAGAACTATATTGAAGAAAAGCTCTCTGTTGCTGCACCGATATTCTCGCTCGGTTTTAAAGAATGCTACGGTCTGCCAAAGAAAACGCTTAAAGATAAAATTGCAACCGATGTGTTGCTCGAGCTGCTTGCAGGCACAACTTCCGAGCTTTACAACAGTCTGCTTGAGCAAGGCTTAATCAACACAAGCTTCGGCTTTGAGCAGTTTGCAGGCTTCGGCTACAGCGCAACCATATTCAGCGGCGAAAGCAAGAACCCCGAAGAAGCTGCAAGGCAGATTAAAGCCGCTATAAAGCAGATGCGTGAAAACGGTATAAACGCTGACGATTTTGAGCGCACACGCAGAAAGCTTTACGGCAGAACGGTTATGAGCTTCAACGATATTGACGAAATTGCAAATGACCTGGTCGGCGCACATTTTGACAAAATCGGTGTATTTGATGATATTGACGTTTTCCGTGAGCTTACAGTTATAGATGTTGAGAATATTCTCAAAAACACAATGCGTGAGGATTATTCGGCACTTTCAATCATAAAGCCGATTGAATAATAAAAGCAAAGGAAGTAAAAACAAATGGATTCAACAACTGTATATTTTTCCTTTTTAGAAAAAGGATTTGAAGTAGATTCCGTTCTGGCGCAGTTCAACCTGTTCGGTACGGATATTACAATACGCTGGTACGGCGCAATTATAGCCTTCGGCTTTTTGCTTGCAGTACTCTGGGGCGGAAGAATGGCTTACAAGTGGAAGATGAACCTTGATAAGATGATTGACATTCTTATTGCAGGCACCTTCGGCGGCATATTCGGCGCAAGACTTTACTATGTTATTTTCCGCTGGGAATACTACGCAGACCACCTTGATGAAATATTCAAAATTTGGAACGGCGGTCTTGCAATCTACGGCGGCATTATAGGCGCATTGCTCGCCGCATATATAACCTGCAAATTCAACAAGCTCAATTTCTATAACCTGCTTGACTGCGCAGGTATGAGCCTGCTCATAGGTCAGGGTATTGGCAGATGGGGCAACTTTGCAAACCAGGAAGCCTTCGGTTCAAACACCGATATGCCCTGGGGTATGATAAGCGAAAAGACAACCATTTACCTTGTTGACCACAAAGATGAGCTTGCCGAACTCGGTGTTACGGTTGACCCGTACTCCCCTGTTCACCCGACCTTCCTTTACGAATCGCTGTGGTGCCTCGGCTCGTTCCTTGTTCTTCTTTTTATTTACAAAAAGTGCCGCCGCTTCAGCGGTCAGCTTTTCCTCACATACGGTTTGCTCTACGGCACAGGAAGAGCAATTATTGAAGGCTTCCGTACGGACAGCCTGTACATCGGTTCAACCTCACTTCGTGTTTCACAGGTGCTTTCAATTGTCGTTGCGGCAATATTCCTTGTAATGCTTATTACTCTTACTTTAAAATACAAGAAAAACCCAAAACCTATTGAGGGTGTAGATTTCTTCCCCGAAGAACCCAAGAAAGAAAAGAAAAACAAAAAAGGCAAAGCATCAAACGCAGACCTTAAAACACTTGCACAGAAAAGGGAAGAAAAAATGCTGAAAGCAGAAGATACATCGGAGAAAAATCTTTAAAAAACAATCCTCAGTCACCTGCGGTGACAGCTCCTTTCAAAAGGAGCCTATTGACAAAACAATATACATCGCTGTTACTTAGTGCTTAACCTCCTTTTCAAAGGAGGTGGCATTGCGCAGCAATGACGGAGGATTGTTAGAAATAACGAGGAAGATTATGTGTAACAAAGATTTACAACTGCTTGATGAAAAATTTGGAAAAGATACTTTAATTGCACTAGCTACCTGCTGTGACAACACACCGACTGTACGCATTGTAAACAGCTATTACGAAAGCGGTTGTTTTTATACGGTTACACATAATTCAACCGCAAAGATGAAACAAATCAGCAAAAATCCTGTTGTTTCGATTTGCTCGGACCAATGGTTTACCGCACAAGGTATTGCCGAAAACCTCGGATATGTACGCGACCCCAAAAACGAAATTCTAATGAGCAAACTACGAAAAGTTTTTGCAGAATGGTATTATAACGGACACACGAACGAATCCGACCCGAACACTTGCATACTTTGTATTCATTTGACAAACGGTGTGTTGTATCATAAAGGTGAAAAGTTTGAAATTGATTTTAATGCAATAAAAAACAACGGCTGATTATTCAGCCGTTGTGATTACCTTTTCAGCTATTCGTTTTATATCGTCGATTACGGTTAATTCGCAGATTTCCCGGCGCAATGCTGCTGCACCGCGTATACCCTTCATATACCATGCTGCGTGTTTTCTCGCTTCAAGCATACCGACCTTTTCTCCCTTATATTCGCAAAGCAGTTTAATGTGCTTTAGCATCACTTCCATACGCTTTTCTATGGGAGGTTCGGGTATAATTTCACCTCGTTCAATGTAAGCGTTAATCTGCTCAAAAGCCCACGGTCTGCCGAGTGCACCTCTGCCGACCATAACGGCTTTACAGCCTGTTTCCTGCATCAGCTTATGTGCTGACAAACCGTCAGTAACATCGCCGTTTGCGATAACATCAATTTTTACAGCGTCGGCAACCGCTTTAATATGCTCGGGATAAACGGGCGGTGCATACATCTGCACCTTTGTTCTGCCGTGTACGGTTAATGCAGTTGCACCTGCGTTTTCACAGCGTTTGGCTAAATCAACACAGTTTATATTTTCCGCATCCCAACCGATACGCATTTTTACCGTCACGGGTAAATCAACCGCATCAACAACCGCTTTTACTATTTTTTCAGCAAGTTCAGGCTGTTTCATCAGCGCACTTCCGCCGCCGTTGCCCGCAATTTTAGGAGCAGGGCAGCCCATATTTATATCAATGGCATCGGGCTTAAATTCAAGTGCTTTTACCGCCGCCTTTGCCATAAATTCGGGGTCATCGCCGAAAAGCTGAGCTGCACAAGGCCGCTCAACATCGCTTATTTTTAAAAGCTCTCTCGACTTACGGTCGCACATGCAAAGCCCCTTTGCGCTGACCATTTCAGTTACGGTGTAGCCCGCGCCGAATTCACAGCATATTTCACGGAAGGCTCTGTCCGCAACACCCGCCATAGGTGCAAGCGCGGCACTGCCCTTCCAATAAATTCTACCAATTAACAAAATATCACCTTGAAAATAATTTTTGAACTTTTATATATTATCACATTTGAATCTTTCAGTCAAACGGAGGAACAAAAGCCATGAAACTTATGGTTATTGACGGCAACAGCATATTAAACCGTGCCTTTTACGGAATAAAGCTGCTGACTACAAAAGACGGCAAATTTACAAACGGAATATACGGCTTTATGGCTATACTTCTACGCCTTACTGACGAAGTAAAACCCGATGGAGTTGCTATAGCCTTTGATGTTAAAGCGCCAACCTTCCGCCACAAAATGTACGACGGCTACAAGGCACAGCGCAAAGGCATGCCGCCCGAACTTGCACAGCAGATGCCGACACTAAAAGAGCTTTTAAAAGCCCTCGGTTACACCCTGCTTGAATGTGAAGGCTGGGAGGCAGACGATATTTTAGGTACACTTGCGGCAAACTGCAAGGATAACGAATGTTTTATTGCAACGGGTGACCGCGACAGCCTACAGCTTGTTGAAAAGAATGTAATTGTACTGCTTACAGCCACCAAAATGGGTAAGCCCCAAACTATAAGATATGACGAAGAAAAAATAATGGAAACCTACGGCGTTACACCGCCGCAAATGATTGAGATAAAAGCTTTGCAGGGCGACAGCTCTGACAACATACCCGGCGTTGCAGGTGTCGGCGAAAAGACCGCAGGCGAACTGATAAAAAACTTTAAAAGCATTGATTATATTTACGAAAACATTGAAACAATTGAAATAAAAGAATCTGTACGCAAAAAGCTGATTGAAGGCAAGGATATGGCATATTTAAGCCGCACCTTAGGCACAATCAGCCGCGAAGCACCGATTGATACGGATTACGGCACATACACCGTCAAAGAGCCGAATGCATTTGAATGTGTTAAAATTCTTACCGAGCTTGAAATGTTCAGCATGATTGACCGCCTGCACCTTGATCCGAAGGCTGCACCTGCTGTTGTAACAGAAGCACCTAAAGAAAAATATTCCTGCGTTGAGTGCGACAATGTTTCAGCTTTAGTTTCAGCAATAAAACAAAGCAAAAAAGCTTATTTCACGCTTGAAATACAGGATAATGAAGTAACCGGAATTTATGTGCGAAACGGCAAGGCTGTTGAACACATCACCGCGCTTAACCTCTGCTTTATAAGCTTTGTTGAAGAAATATTTGAAGACGAAGCAATAGAAAAAATTACCGACGACTCTAAGGCGGCTTACGCTTTTGCAATTGATTCGGGACTTGAGCTTAAAAATGTATGCTTTGATACCCAGCTTGCAGGTTATATATTGAATCCGTCAGCTAACGAATACGGTGTAAAACGCCTTGCTATGGAATACGGTGTGGCTTTACCCGAAGAAGATGATTCCTCTGCTGTCAACGCATGGCTGCTGCCCGAGCTTGAAAAAATTCTTTTTGAAAAGCTGAAAGAAAACGGACAGACTGAGTTACTGCTTGAAACAGAAATTCCGCTTGCCCAGGTGCTGGCAAGCATGGAACTTACGGGCTTTGAGGTTGACAGAAACGGCATTGCGGAGTTTGGCAAAAAATTAGAAGAAGATATAGAAAAAATAACAGATGAGATTTATGAAGAGGTCGGCTATCAGTTCAACCTCAATTCCCCCAAGCAGCTTGGCGAGGCGCTTTTTGAAAAACTCGGTTTACCCGCAAAGAAAAAGACAAAGAGCGGCTATTCCACAAATGCAGAGCAGCTTGAAAAGCTCGCACCCGACTACCCTGTTGTGGCAAAAATTTTACAGTACCGCACATGGGCAAAGCTGAAATCAACCTACTGCGAAGGGCTTATAAAGGCAATAGCCGCAGACGGAAGAATACATTCAACGCTAAACCAGACAGAAACAAGAACAGGCAGAATTTCATCAACCGAACCTAATTTACAGAATATTCCTGTCAGAAGTGAACTCGGCAGAGAAATGCGCAAATTCTTCAAAGCAAAAGAAGGCTGCGTGCTTGTTGACGCCGACTATTCGCAGATTGAGCTGCGTGTGCTTGCCCATGTAGCAGACGACCATACCATGATTGAGGCTTTCAACAGCGGCGACGATATACACACAATTACCGCTTCGCAGGTTTTCAATATGCCGCTCAACATGGTAACCCCGCTCATGCGAAGCCGTGCAAAGGCGGTTAACTTCGGTATTGTTTACGGCATCGGTGCGTTTTCGCTTGCGCAGAATATCGGTGTAACACGCGCTGAAGCAGATGCATATATCAAGGGCTACCTGCACCACTATTCGGCAGTTGACGAATACATGAAAACGGTTGTTGAAAAAGCAAAGGAATGCGGATATGTAAAAACACTTTTCAACCGCCGCAGATATCTGCCCGAGCTCAACAATTCAAACGGTATGCTTCGTGCCTTCGGTGAAAGAGTTGCACGAAACATGCCTATTCAAGGCACAGCGGCAGACATAATCAAAATAGCCATGGTGCGTGTATTCAACCGCCTGAAAGCCGAAAAATTAAAGGCAAAGCTTATTATGCAGGTGCATGACGAACTGATTATAGAAGCACCCGAAAACGAAAAAGACAGGGTTTGCACCCTGCTTAAAGAAGAAATGGAAAACGCTGTATCGCTCAAGGTTAAAATGCTTGCCGATGTAAGTGCCGGCAAAACCTGGTACGATGCGAAAGGATAAATAAAAATGGAACTTGAACTTATTACAAAACAGGCACATGATGCCGCAGAAGAATTAATCACCCGTTCGGGTATAAAAAAGGGACAGATACTGCTTATAGGCTGTTCCACAAGTGAAGTGCAGGGCTTCGACCTTGGCTCACACTCCGGTCCGGAAATCGGCAAAGCAATACTTGACGGTATACTTCCGGCTGCAAAGGCACACGGAGTTTACCTTGCCGCACAATGCTGTGAACACATAAACAGGGCGGTTATACTTGAAGAAGAGGCTATGGAAAAATATAATCTTTCTCAGGTTAACGCACTACCGCAGCCCAAAGCAGGCGGCTCATTTGCAACGGCGCTTTATTCGGCACTTGAAAGCCCCGTTGCCGTTGAAGATGTAAAGGCACACGCAGGTATTGATATAGGCGGTGTGCTTATAGGTATGCACCTTAAAGAGGTTGCCGTACCTGTTCGCCTTGAAACAAGAAAAATAGGTGAAGCTATAATCATCGCCGCACGCACCAGACCGAAATTTACCGGAGGCGAAAGAGCAGTTTATAACGACAGTTTAAGATAATAAGGACACACAAAAATGAAAGTAGTTTTTGTTTGCACAGGCAATACCTGCCGCAGTCCCCTTGCAGAAGGCTTATTCAAAAAAATGCTTTCTGAAAAAGGAATTGAGGGTGTTGAAGTCACAAGTGCAGGGCTTGCAGCATTTTCAGGCGACGAAGTTTCTGCAAATTCAGTTGAAGCCGCTAAAAAATACGGCGTTGATATATCTGCCCACAGAGCAAGAAGTTTAAGCCCATATGAGCTTGATGACTCAATATTTTTCTGCATGAGTGCTTCACACATGGCAGCTTTACTCCCTTATGTCGGAAAAGAAAGAGTATTTTTAATCGGCAGCGGCATCAGCGACCCATACGGCGGCAATCAAGAAATATACGATAAGTGCGCAGAAGAAATAAACACCGCGCTTGACGGTGTGCTTAAAGCAGTTATTTCAAAGCTCATTTCAATTGAACCGATGAAAAAGGAGCATATCGCACAGATTGCTGAAATTGAGCGCCTATGCTTTTCCTTGCCTTGGAGCGAAACTTCACTTGAAGATGAGCTTACAAACGAAAACGCACATTTTCTTACTGCAGTTATCGGGGAAAAAGTACTCGGCTATATCGGTATTATTGAAATATGCGGCGAAGGTGATATTACAAATATTGCAGTACATCCCGATTTCAGAAGGCTTGGCATAGCAGATGCTTTACTGAAAAGTGCAGAAAACGATGCGAAGCAAAGAAACAGCGTATCAATCACGCTTGAAGTAAGGGTCAGCAATGAAGCTGCAATTGCACTTTATAATACAAACGGATATAAAGCACAGGGTATCAGAAAAGGATTTTATGACAGACCAAAAGAAGATGCCCTGATTATGACTAAATTTTTTACAGAGGAAAACAAAGATGAAAATACTTGCAATTGAATCATCCTGCGATGAAACAGCAGCAGCCGTTGTTGAAGACGGCAGAAATGTGCTTTCAAGCGTTATTGCTTCGCAGGTTGATGCTCACATAGTATACGGCGGCGTCGTGCCTGAAATAGCATCACGAATGCACGCAGAAGCTATCAGCAACGTTGTTGCGCAGGCGCTTGAGCAGGCTGAATGCACAATGAGCGATATTGAAGCAATAGCGGTTACATATGCACCGGGACTTATAGGCGCACTGCTTATAGGCGTCAATTTTGCAAAAGGACTTTCCATGTCCTCCGGTAAGTCTCTTGTACCGGTACATCACTTGCGTTCGCACATAGCCGCAAACTATATTACGCATAAAGAACTTGAACCGCCGTTTTTATCGCTTGTTGTATCGGGCGGTCACAGCCATATAGTAAATGTAAAAAGCTACACCGAATTTGAAATAATAGGCAGAACGCTTGACGATGCCGCAGGCGAATGCATGGATAAAGCCGCACGCGCATTGGGATTACCCTACCCCGGCGGACTCAATCTTGACAAAGCCGCTAAAGACGGAAACCCGACAGCCTACAAATTTCCCCGCCCGAAGGTTGACGGAGTTGACCTTGCGTTCAGCTTTTCGGGGCTTAAAACTGCCGCAGTAAACGCAATACACAATGCAAAACAAAAGGGTGAAGAAATAAACATTGCCGATTTCGGTGCCTCTTATATTTCCGCTGTTGTACGCTGCCTGACAGAAAACACGCTGAAAGCCGCAGAAAAAACCGGAGCGAAAAAAATCGTACTTGCTGGCGGTGTTTCCGCAAATTCAGTTTTAAGAACTGAATTTGAAAAGCTCTGCAAAGAGCATTCATTTGAGCTTTATTATCCTGAACTCAAACTCTGCGGTGACAATGCCGCAATGGTCGGTGCACAAGGATATTTTGAGTATATTTCGGGCAGAAAAGCAGGGCTTGACCTCAATGCATATGCCACAATGCCTATAGATAAGGCTGATTTTTAATGTTTTTGCTGTTAAAAACCGAAAAGCAAAGTACTTTACACCACTTGATTTTGTGGTTTGAAGTTTATTCGTACTAAATATCGAAAAGTAAAGAGCCGAAGTGTGAAGCTGATTGCTTTACATTTCGGCTCTTAAAAATTTATTTTTTTACACTATTGACATTTGTGAGATTGTTGCAAACTCCACAAAAACAAGGAAAAAACCGCGGCAATTTGAACAGTTTTTCCATAGCTGTATATTTTGTACGGATAAAAAACAGACACTCATTGCATTTATTCAGTAAGGAATGCATAAAAGCTGTATTTTATGCCGCAAATGTGCTCTTAAAAGAAGAATTAAGCAAAAATGCATGTAAAGTTTTCATCTTGCCAATGTGGAAAAAGCCGTGGAAAATGTGAAAAAGTCAGCGTTATTATTCTTAATCGGAATTATTTTAATCAGTTAGTGACAAGTTAGTGCCTTTCTTCACCTTTTTCGCGCAGTTTTCGACAAAAAATAACAGAGGATGAATATACAGCCGTATATTCATCCTCTTGCAGTTAAAAATCCAACAAGAAACTATCTTCTGCTATGGTGCGGATAACCTTAATTGCCTCTTCAGGGTCGGGTGAACCGAATACTGCACTGCCTGCAACAAAGCAATTTGCACCTGCAGCCGCAGCAACGGCAACCGTTTTTTCGCTTATACCGCCATCTACCTGAAGGTGTATGGAAAGGTTTTTAGCTTTACACTCGTTATATATTTCTGTCAGCTTAGGGCAGGTATCAGCCATAAACGATTGACCGCCAAAGCCCGGTTCAACAGTCATAACAAGCACCATTTCGATTTTTTCAAGGTACCTGAACACATCTTTTGCAGGTGTACCGGGCTTTATTGCAAGTCCTGCCTTACAGCCAAAGGAATGAATCAGGTCAATTGTTTCATCAATATTGCTGTCACATTCAGTATGAAATGTAATTATATCCGCACCCGCTTTTGCAAACTCTTCAACATATTTATGCGGGTGGCTTATCATTAAATGAACATCAAAATAAAGGTTGGTTCTTTTTCGCAGAGCTTTTACTATAGGGGGACCGAGTGTAATATTAGGCACAAAATGGCCGTCCATAACATCAATATGAAGCCAGTCCGCGCCTGCTTTTTCCATACGCACGGCTTCATTGCCCAAATCAGAAAAATCGCTTGCAAGAATTGACGGGGAAATAAGTATATCCATAGCTTTCCGTTCCTTTCCGATTGCTTATTTTCAAATACATTTTAACTTATATATAAAAAAATATCAATAATTTATAAAAAACTATTTGCAAAGTTGTAATTTTAATCTATAATATACTTTATGAGAAATATAATACAATGAAAATATACTATAGTAGAGATGTATGCAATATGAAACTTAAAGAACGAATTGAAAACAGAAAAAAGAATATGCGGCTGTTCAGACGCTTCATGCCCTATCTGCTAAACCACAAAAAAGAGCTGGCACTTGACCTTTTCTGTGCAGCGCTTACAACTGTTTGTGAACTGGCTTTGCCGCTTATAGTGCGCGAAATAACCGATGCGGCTATTGAGGACATTGCAACGCTTACAATACAAAAAATAATATCGGTTGCCGTGTTCTACATATTCCTGCGCATTGTTGACGCTGCCGCTCAATACTATATGACAGGCGGCGGTCATGTAATGGGTTCAAAAATTGAAACCGAAATGCGCAATGACCTGTTTGCACACCTACAGGGCTTATCATTTTCATTTTATGATAACACAAAAGTAGGTCAGTTAATGTCAAGGCTTACAAGCGACCTGTTTGATGTAACCGAATTTGCACACCATCTGCCCGAAGAAGCATTTATTGCAACAATAAAAATCATCGGCTGTTTTATAATTTTTGCCGATATGAATATATGGTTCACGCTGATTATTTTTGCCATGTTCCCGCTTGCGCTTGTAATGACCAAGCGCAACAGACAGAAAATGCGCGAAACCTTCAAGGATTCACGCCATCAGATTGGCGAAATAAATGCAATAACGGAAGACAGTCTGCTTGGCATACGCGTCGTACAGTCCTACGCTAACGAACCGATTGAAAAGCAGAAGTTTGACAGCGGCGCACAGCGTTTTCTTAAACTCAAACGCCTTTCATACAAATATATGGCAAACTTCCACACAACCGTGCGTATGTTTGACGGTATGATGTATATCCTTATTTTAACGGGCGGTGCGCTGTTTATGAAAGCGGGACAGATTTCCCCTGCTGATTTAACTGCATACCTGCTCATGGTTTCAACACTTATGGGAACAATACGCAGAATCATAGAATTCAGCGAGCAGTTCTCCAAGGGTATGACCGGTATTGAACGCTTTGACGAAGTTATATCGGAGCTCAGCGAAATTAAAGAAAAGCCCGATGCAAAGGTTCTTGAAAGCACAAAGGGCGAAATCTGCTTTGACAATGTAAGCTTTAAGTACATGGGCACAGAAAGCAATGTGCTCAAAAACATCAGCTTTACGGCAAAGGCCGGTGAAAGCGTAGCCGTAGTCGGACCGTCCGGCGGCGGTAAAACAACGCTTTGCAACCTTATTCCCCGCTTTTATGAGGTCTGCAGCGGTGCAGTAAAAATTGACGGCGAAGACATAAGAAACTTTACTGTTAAATCCCTGCGTTCGCATATAGGTGTTGTTCAGCAGGATGTTTATATGTTCTCGGGTACTGTAAAAGAAAACATCACTTACGGCAAGCCCGATGCAAGCGAAGAAGAAATAATCAAAGCCGCAAAGGATGCGGGTGCGCACGAATTTATTATGCAGCTGCCTGACGGCTATGACACATATGTAGGTGAACGCGGAGTCAAGCTTTCAGGAGGTCAGAAGCAGCGAATTTCAATTGCGCGTGTTTTCCTTAAAGACCCCGAAATACTTATTCTTGACGAAGCTACAAGCGCACTTGACAATGAAAGCGAAAGACTTGTTCAGCAGTCACTTGAACGCCTTGCAAAGGGCAGAACAACAATTACCATTGCACACAGACTTACCACAATACGCAATGCTGCACACATACTTGTGCTGACAGAAGACGGTATAGCCGAACAGGGCAGCCACAAAGAACTTATTGAAAAAGGCGGAATGTATGCGGATATGTACGCATTATATTCTGTTTAATAAAAGCTATATACTTTTGGAGGTTTTATAAGATATGCTTAAAAACATTTCACCAATTCTTTCACCCGAACTTCTCAAAATCCTTATGGAAATGGGTCACGGCGATGAACTCGTAATCGGCGACGGCAACTTTCCTGCTGCATCAATGGCTCAGCGCCTGGTCAGACTTGACGGTCACGGTGTACCCGAAGTTCTTGACGCTATACTCAAGCTTATGCCGCTTGACACTTATGTTGAAAGCCCTGTTGCACTGATGGACAACGGCAACCCCGAGGACCAGCCCCCCATCTGGGCAGACTATAAAAACATTGTTACAGAAAACGAAGGCGAAAAGAGCTTTGAGCTTGTAGAACGCTTCGCATTCTATGACAGAGCAAAAAAGGCTTATGCTGTTGTAGCTACAGGTGAAACAGCAATTTATGCCAACATCATCCTCAAAAAAGGTGTTGTAATCTGATGAAAAAAGTTCTTGCTATTGACTTTGGCGCATCAAGCGGCCGCGCAATTATCGGCAGCTTTGACGGCGAAAAAATTACACTTGAAGAAATTCACCGTTTCTCAAATGACCCCGTAAGTGTTAACGGCACAACCTACTGGGATGTGCTTCGCCTTTTCCACGAAATAAAACAGGGTCTTATAAAATCAAAGGGCTGCGGCGAAATTTCATCAATCGGTATTGATACATGGGGCGTTGACTTCGGACTTATTGATGAACACGGCGACCTGCTTGAAAACCCAATTCACTACCGCGACCTTCGCACGGCAGGCATGATTGAAGAGGCTTACAAATATATACCTAAAGATAAGCTTTACGTAATGACGGGTATTCAGTTCATGGAACTAAATACCGTATTCCAGCTTCTTTCACTTGCAAAGAAAAGACCCTATCTGCTTGAAAAGGCTGATAAGCTGCTGTTTATGCCCGACCTTTTCGGCTATATGCTCACGGGCAAAAAAACAACGGAGTATTCAATTGCCACCACATCACAGCTTGTTGACATAAACACAAAAGACTGGTGCGGCGAAATATTTGAAAGCTTAGGCATACCGCAAAATATCATGTGCGATATAGTTGAAAGCGGCACCGAACTCGGCGAGCTTTCGGACTATGTCTGCGAAGAATGCGGACTGCCTAAAATCAAGGTTATTTCTGTCTGCGGTCACGATACGCAGAGCGCTATTACCGCTGTTCCCTGCCCTGACAAACAGTTTGCATTTATCAGCTCCGGCACATGGTCACTTTTCGGTACAGAGCTTGACGAGCCGATTGTAAACGAGCAGACACTTGAAATAAATGTCACAAACGAAGGCGGCTACGGCAAATCCACAGGCTTCCTCAAAAACATTATCGGTCTGTGGCTGATTCAGGAGAGCAGAAGGCAGTTTGCACGCGACGGCAAGCAGTACAGCTATGCTGACCTTGAGCGTGAAGCCCTTGCAGCAAAGCCCTTTGCCTGCTTTATTGACCCCGATGCGCCCGAGTTTGTACCGCACGGCAACATTCCCGAAAGAATACGCGAATTCTGCCGCAAGACAAACCAGTATGTACCTGAAACAGTCGGCGAAATCATGCGCTGCATTTACGAGAGCCTTGCAATGAAATACAAGCTCACCTTTGAAAAGCTGTGCGAATGCACAAAGCGCGATTACGAGGTTATCAATGTAATCGGCGGCGGCACGAAGGATACGCTTCTCTGCCAGCTTACGGCTAATGCCTGCAACCGCCCTGTTACCGCAGGTCCGATTGAGGCAACAGTGCTTGGTAATATTGCAGTACAGCTCATGGCAAGCGGTGATATCAAATCAATCAAAGAAGCGCGTGAAATTGTTGCACGCAGCGAAAAGGTAACTAACTACACACCTGTTGACACAGCAAAATGGGAAGAAGCATACGCTGATTTCCTCAAAATAGTAAAATAATAAAACTTACATAAGAAAGGACTATGATTATCATGGCAAAAAGCAGATTAATCGGCGATTATCCCGTAATAGGTATTCGCCCCGTTATCGACGGCAGACGCGGACCGCTCAAGGTCAGAGAAGGTCTTGAAGACCAGACAATGGGCATGGCAAAGGCTGCAAAAAAACTCTTCGAAGAAAACCTCAAATACTCAAACGGCGAACCCGTTAAGGTTGTTATTGCCGACACAACAATCGGTCGAGTTGCAGAGGCTGCTGCTTGTGCAGAAAAATTCAAGAAAGAGGGCGTTATGATCACTCTTTCCGTTACACCCTGCTGGTGCTATGGCTCAGAAACAATGGACATGGACCCGATGACAATCAAGGGCGTATGGGGCTTTAACGCAACAGAGCGTCCCGGTGCTGTTTACCTTGCATCAGTTCTTGCTGCACACGCACAGAAGGGTCTGCCCGCATTCGGCATCTACGGTCACGATGTTCAGGAAGCTGACGAATCAGAAAACATTCCTGCTGACGTTGAAGAAAAGCTTCTCCGCTTTGCACGCGCAGCTGTTGCAGTTGCAACAATGAAGGGCAAATCATACCTTCAGATTGGCTCAATCTGCATGGGTATTGCAGGTTCATCAATCGACCCGAACTTCCTTGAAGAATACCTTGGACTTCGCGTTGAATCAGTTGACGAGGTAGAAATCATCAGACGAATGACTGAGGGTATCTATGATGAGGCTGAATTCCAGAAGGCACTCAAGTGGACAAAGGAAAACTGCAAGGAAGGCTTCGACAAGAACCCCGAATTCGTACGCAAGAGCGACGAACAGAAGGAAAAGGATTGGGAATTCGTTGTAAAGATGATGGTTATCATCAAGGACCTTATGAACGGCAACGACAACCTTCCCGCAGGCTGTGAAGAAGAAATGGTTGGTCACAACGCTATTGCAGCAGGCTTCCAGGGTCAGAGACAGTGGACAGACTTCTATCCCAACGCTGACTTTGCAGAAGCACTCTGCAACACATCATTTGACTGGAACGGCGCACGTGAACCGTACATTCTTGCAACAGAAAACGACGTTCTCAACGGCATTTCCATGCTGTTCATGAAGTTACTTACAAACAGAGCACAGATGTTTGCTGACGTTCGTACATACTGGTCAACAGATGCTGTTAAGCGCGTAACAGATTATGACCTTGAAGGTCACGCAAAGGATGCAGACGGCTTTATTCACCTTATTAACTCCGGTGCTTGCTGCCTTGACGCTTGCGGCGAGGTTAAGGATGAAAACGGCAACGCAGTTATCAAGCCCTGGTACGAAATGACTCAGGCTGATATCGACGCTTGCAACAAGGCAACAGAATGGTGTCCCGCTGACAACGGCTATTTCCGCGGCGCAGGCTACTCCTCACGCTTCCTTACAAAGAGCGAAATGCCCGCAACTATGATTCGCCTTAACCTTGTTAAGGGTCTCGGACCTGTTGTACAGATTGCAGAAGGCTGGACTGTTGCACTGCCCGACGAAGTTTCCGACACAATCTGGAAGAGAACAGACTACACATGGCCCTGCACATGGTTCGCACCCCGCTGCACAGGCGAAGGCCCGTTCAAGTCAGCATATGACCTTATGAACAACTGGGGCGCAAACCACGGCGCAATTTCCTACGGTCACATCGGCGCAGATATCATTACACTCTGCTCAATGCTCCGTATCCCCGTAACACTTCACAACGTTCCCGACGAAAAGATTTTCCGTCCCGCTTGCTGGAATGCATTCGGCACAAAGAATCTTGAAGCAGCAGACGTAAAGGCTTGCGAAGTTTACGGACCGCTCTACAAATAAGATATAAATAAAATGAACGCTGTCACCTGAAAAGATGACAGCGTTTTTTAATGCAGAGTGCAGAGTTCAAAACGCAGAACGAAGGGTCGCTTCGCTCTGAATTATAATTATTCTTTAAAAGTTTTTGATATGTCGATAATTATATTAAAAAGCTGCTGCCCGAATGGACAGCAGCTTCAGTTAATTATGATTACTGAACTTTAATTGTAACTATTTCAAAGGGCTTAACGGGAAGGCTGACTGTATTATCAACCACCTCAAGCTCTTCAATTTCGTTTTCCATAAGGTCGCAGAGCATAGCTTTCTTCACATCAAAGCCAAAGGAAACCTTTGTGCCATTTGTGCGTTTATTCCAGCTTTCGTACATACGGATAACTGTTGTGTCGCTATCCTCAGCCTTTTTGACTGTATCAATAACAACATTTTCATCCGATACGCTTACAAAGCTGTAGCTTTCGGGAAGTGTACCCTCCTGTGCGCCAAGCTTAACGGCGGTCATCGGGTTATTCAGGTCATATGCCATTCTGACCGTGCCTGCTTCGCGGAATGAGCCTGCGTGCGGACGGATTGAATAGATAAATTCGTGGTGACCCTTATCGGCCTTGGGGCTGGGATGAGTTGCGCATTTGAGGAGAGTAAGCCTCATAACGCCGTCATGTATATCGTGACCGTACTTACAATCATTGAGCATAGTTACGCCGTAATCATGCTCGGAAAAGTCAGCAAACTTGTGGGCGCAAACCTCAAACTTTGCAGCATCCCAGCTTGTGTTTGTATGGGTAGGACGCTCAACGCTGCCGAACTGAATTTCGTAGGTAGCCTTGTCTGAATTGATTTCAACAGGGAAAGCAGCTTTGACAAGGATATGCTCCTGATACCATTCGGCTGTTGTTTCAAAATCAACCTTATCAATATCGTTATAAAGCCAGATTTTCTGCTCAACAACTGAATCAAGGAACTTACGGGTAATTTTTATACCCTTTCTTACGCCCTCATCAAGCAATTCAACCGCGCTTACATCGTTGATTTCCCAACGCTTTTCTTTATAGTATACGGAAATTTCCCATGCATCATACTCTCTGGGGAAATCCTCATATGCCTCAATTACATTTGCTCGCTCGCCGTTTTTAAGAACTTCTCTGCCGCAGCGCTTATCAAAAATACGGCTGATTGTATAATCCTCGGCAAATTCAAGGACAAAGTATTCGTTTTCAAGCTTCTTATCGCTTGCCTCAACGCTGCCCTTACTTTCGTTGCCCTTTACAACCTTCCAGCCCTTTGCGGGAATGTTTTCAACATAAATCTTTTCGCCGTCAACATCAACCACACCGCTGTTTATGAAGGAGTTGGGGTTGAATACAAGCACACCGCCATCGGTATTGATATTCTTTGCAATATCAGCAGTTGCACCGGCAAACATAGCTTTTGCGGATTCGGTTATAGCAGCATACTGCCTTGTGCTTTCTTCATAAACCTGATAGATGGATGAACCGGGAATAATATCGTGGAACTGGTTGAGAAGTATGCACTCCCAGCCTTCGTTGATTTTCTCCTGCGGATATGCCTTTTTGTTGAGAAGGCGGTTGATTTCGCTGAACAGCTCAACATTCTGGTAAAGGAATTCGCACTTTCTGTTATAGCGCTTGTTGATAGCGTTTGAAGTATATGTACCTCTGTGGAATTCAAGGTAAAGTTCCCCTGCCCAATGCGGCGTTTTGGGGTTAGCTTCGCAGCGCTGCTTTGCTCTTTCAAGGAAATCGCCTGCAAACTCAATTTTAGTATTGGGAATTGAGGGAATACCGTGCTTGAGGCGTTCATGCGTTTCAAGGTGACCCTGGGTCGGTCCGCCGCCGCCGTCACCGTGACCGAAGGTAATAAGCACTTCGTTATTGAGGTGCTTTTGCTGATAGCGGTTCCAACAGCCCTTTACGAGCGGAGCTTCAAGCATTGCGTTATATGTTGTGTTGTTATTGACAGTACGCTCCTTATCAATACGCTGTGCGGTAAGGAAATGGGTGAAAATTTCCGTTGAGTCGATACCCTTCCACATAAATGTATCGTAGGGCATCATATTTGTTTCGTTCCAGCTTATTTTGGAGGTTACAAATTTATCAACACCGCTTTTGCGAAGAATCTGCGGAAGTGCGGCACTGTAGCCGAAAACATCGGGCAGCCAAAGGACCTTGCTATCAACACCGAATTCTTTGTTGAAGAAACGCTTACCGAAAAGCACCTGACGGACAAGGCTTTCGCCGCTTGTGAGGTTACAGTCAGCTTCAACCCACATTGCACCTTCAACTTCCCAGCGACCGGCTTGAACCATTTTCTTTACTTCTTCATAAACATCGGGAGCTTCTTCTTTAAGGTACTTATAAAGCTGTGCCTGAGACGACATAAACTTATATTCGGGGTACTGCTTCATCATTGAAATAACCGTTGAGAAGGAACGGACTACCTTTTCCCTCGTCTGGTCAAGAGTCCACAACCATGCAACATCAATATGTGTATGGCCGATACAAATACAGTTAACACCCTGGTCACCGCAGACCTTGCCGTAAAACTCTGTACGCAGGTAATCAAGTGCCTGCTGACAGCTTGATCTGCACTCAGCTGAGCCGGGAACACGCATATCAATCATATTGAGTGCGTTGTTCATATGAACAAGAATATCCGTATATTCCTTTTCGTGCGCTTTAAGCAGACGCAGCGTTTCGTAAGGAACCTGCAAATCATAATAAAGCTCCTTATAAAGCTCGTCCACTACATAAAGGCTGCTGAAAATGCTGTGGCGGCAGGTGTTCATACCCGTATAGGCATAAACATAAATTTCATATTCGTCGCTGCCTTTGAGCTCAGTATAGCGGTGGTTGGAATCACAGCCGTTCATAAGCTTGCCGTTTGCATAAACGGTAAACTGCGGGTCGCGCTCAACATTTGAATTGTAAGGTGCTGTTTCAAAATAGAATTCAACCTTCTTACCCTTCATACTTTCGGGCAGAGTAAACTTTTTATAGAACCATGCGTGAGAATCCTTCTCATCGCCCCAACGGTCATACTTGCCGAAATCCTGCCATTCGTCGGTAACGGCGGGCGGCATGCTTCCATAGGGCTTGTAGCCGCAGGGAAGATACTTGAAATCTGTCAGTTCAAAGCTTTCTGCAAAAACAAGCTTTTCAAGTTGGGGCAGAAAAACTTTAAGTTTATCGAGTAAAAAATTCAAAATTTTTCCTCCTTTATTTTGCTTTTTTATTGCCATTAAGTTTAGCACATTAAACCGCAAAATAAAAGGGGATATATAAATCTTTTTTAAATTTTTTCATATATATTGTATAATCTTCAATTTTGAAAGGGGTGATACGGTGAACCATTGCATTGCAAATCTGCGGATTAAAGAAGTAATAAACAAAAAAGACGGCTGTCGGCTCGGTCATGTATGTGATGTGGAAATAGATGCCTGCACAGGCTGCGTCGTTAACCTTGTTGTGTGCCGCGGCGGAAGAATGTTTTCGCCCTATGCGTGCGACACGGATATACGCGTTCCGTGGTGCGATGTGGAGGTTGTGGGCGATGACATAATAATAGTCTGCTATACTCCCCCGCCCGCACCGCCAAGAGGCTGCTCAAGAAGAAACGGATTCTTCCGCTGAGGTTATTTTAGGCACGGTTGTGCGTACTGTAACCGTGGGTGCTGATGTGGGGTTAAGCCGCAGGCTGTCAATAATAAGGCAGCCGCCGGCTTTATCGCAGGTAAAAGAAAACAGATAATACTCGCTTTCGCACCGGGCAACACCCTTTGTGCTGTCCGGCGGCGAAGGTGAAAATCCAAGCGTTGAAACAATATCTTCTGTAATAGCTTCCTCCAGACCGCAAAAGCTCGCAATACAACATTTTGCAGTAAAGCAAAAATCCTTTGGTGCAGTTTTGCTGTATGTAAGCACAAGGCGGTAAAGCTTTGAATTTTCATTCAAGTAAACCGATATTTTACAGCTGTTTACATAGTAGCTTTCTTTTAAATATTCGGTGCTTACTGTTTCTTCCGCAGTTAAATCGAAGCCGTATTTTGCCATATTCACAATAAAATCCGTACCGTCGCGTTCTCCGACACGGGTACATGAAGAAAGCAAGAATATAATGAGGCACAGTATAAAAGATAAAACCGTTTTCTTCTTCATTCTTTGCTCCTTTGTAATGGTTATATTCACCAAAATGATGTGTTTAAGGGTAAATATATACATATATATGTAGAAAATTAAAATTATATGTGTTTTACTCTTGAAAAAATCTGTCCGATACTTTAAAATAAGAATTACTTTGTATCGGGGGTGTCGCAAGCATGATTTTTATCCGCTGTTATACAGCTGCCTGCTGCCCTGCCGAAGTATGCAAAAAATTAAAATAACAAGGGGCTGTTGCGCTTGAGGTGCGACAGCCTTTCATCATTTTTCAAAGGACGGTATTTTAACTATGAAAAAAGTTGCAATCGTCATGGGCAGCGACAGCGACCTGCCCGTAGTAAGCAAAGCGATAAAAAAGCTCAAGGAATTCGGTGTTGAGGTTGAGGCTCATGTTATGTCCGCCCACCGTACACCTGACGCTGCAGCAGAGTTTTCAAAGAACGCTGTTAAAAACGGCTTCGGCGTAATTATCTCCGCCGCCGGCAAAGCCGCTCACCTTGGCGGTGTACTTGCAGCACACACATCACTCCCCGTCATCGGTATTCCGATAAAGTCCTCCACACTTGACGGACTTGATGCACTTCTTGCAACAGTTCAGATGCCTGCAGGTATTCCTGTAGCCACGGTAGCTATTGACGGCGCAGAAAACGCTGCAATACTTGCAGTACAGATGCTTGCCCTCAGCGAACCTGAACTTGCACAAAAGCTTGACGATATGAAAGAAGATATGGCAAAGAAGGTCCTTGAAAAGGATGCAGCACTCGCAGCACAGGTTGCCGCACTTTAATTTTACGGAGGTAACCCGCTATGTCCATCTATGAAGAATGCGGTGTTTTCGGCATATTCAACCGAAACCGCGAACACGATGCAGTTCAGGAAACCTACCTTGCTCTTTATGCATTACAGCACCGCGGTCAGGTAAGCTGCGGTATAGCTGTAAGAAACAGCAAGCAGGTTGACTGTATTACGGGCGAAGGTACAGTACCAAATGTTTTCAACCGCGAAAAGCTTAACGCTCTTACAGAAAACGGCAGAGGCGATGTTGCCATAGGTCATGTACGTTATTCAACCCACGGCGAAGAAGATGAAATAAACAACCAGCCGATGGTTATGAGCTATGCCCGCGGCTCAATTTCAATAGCAAACAACGGCTGCCTTGTCAACACGGCACAGCTTCGCGAAAGACTTCAGAGCGAAGGCGCAGTTTTCCAGACAAACAGCAATGCAGAGCTTATTGTTCACTGCATTGCAAGGCACAGACTTCAGACGGAAAACATAGAAAAAGCAATTGTTGAAGCGATGAAGGAAATTGAGGGTGCATATTCCTTTGTAATCATGTCCCCCAAAAAGCTTGTTGCTGTGCGTGACCCCAACGGCTTCCGCCCGCTTTGTCTGGGCAAGCTCGGTGAAGCGTATGTTGTAGCTTCAGAATCCTGCGCAATTCAAAGCATAGGCGGTCAGTTCATACGCGATATTGAACCGGGCGAAATCGTAGTAATAAACATGAACGATGTTTACAGCAACAAAACACATTGCGGCAAAAAAAGCTCGCTTTGTATTTTTGAGCATGTATATACAGCCCGACCCGATTCAGTTATTGACGGTGCAAGCGTTCACCGTTCAAGGCTCAATGCAGGCAAGTTCCTTGCGCAGGAACATCCCGTTGAAGCAGATGTTGTAATCGGTGCGCCCGATTCGGGACTTGATGCAGCCATAGGCTACGCCAACGAATCCGGAATTCCCTACGGTATCGGTCTTATCAAAAACCGATATATAGGCAGAACCTTTATTCAGACCACACAGAGCCAGCGTGAACGCTCGGTTCAGATAAAGCTCAATCCGCTCGGCAATGAGATTGAAGGTAAAAGAATAGTGCTTGTTGACGACTCAATAGTCCGCGGCACTACCTGTGCAAAGCTTATCAAACGCTTACGCGCCGCAGGCGCAAAAGAAATACATATGCGTATTTCTTCACCGCCCTTTGTAAATCCCTGCTACTTCGGCACGGATATCAGTTCAAAGGACAAGCTTATTGCCTGCAAGCTTGACATTGAAGGCATAAGAGAATATATCGGTGCTGACTCACTCGGTTTTCTGAGCCTTGAGAGTTTGCACAAGGTAGCAGAGAATTCAAATGTAACTTTCTGCGACGCCTGCTTTACCGGCAAATATCCGATTGATGTTTCCGGACCTAACTATGTTGATAAATTTGACTATAAAATCAAGAAATAAGGAGAGCATACAATGGAAAACAGTTTTTCAAAGAGCTATAAGGATGCCGGCGTTGACGTAACAAAGGGTTACGAAGCTGTCAGACTTATGAAAGAACACGTTGCACGTACACGCATTCCCGGTGTAGCTGATGAAATCGGCGGCTTCGGCGGTATGTTTATGCCCAACCTTACAGGCATTAAAGAGCCCGTCCTTGTTTCAGGCACGGACGGTGTAGGCACAAAGCTTAAAATCGCATTCATGATGGACATTCACAACACAGTAGGTATTGACTGTGTTGCAATGTGCGCAAACGACGTTGCCTGTTCAGGTGCAAAACCCCTTTTCTTCCTTGACTACATTTCAGTTGCAAGAAACATTCCGGAAAAGGTTGCCGCTATTGTCAGCGGTGTTGCAGACGGTTGTGTTCAGGCAGGCTGCGCACTTGTAGGCGGTGAAACGGCAGAAATGCCCGGCATTTATACAAACGATGAATATGACCTTGCAGGCTTCTGTGTAGGTCTTGCAGATAAGAGCGACATTATCGACGGCTCCAAGCTTCAGGCAGGTGACGTACTTATAGGTGTTGAATCCTCAGGTGTTCACTCAAACGGCTTCTCACTTGTCAGAAAGGCTTTCAACGTTTCCACAGAAAGACTCAACATGTATGTTGACGAACTCGGCAAGACACTCGGCGAAGAGCTTATCACACCCACAAAGATTTATGTCAAGACTGTTGCTGCTATCAAGGAAGTATGCGACATTCACGGTATTTCCCACATTACAGGCGGCGGCTTCTATGAAAACATTCCGAGAATGTTCAGCACAGAGGGTCTTCGCGCAAAGGTTGAAAGAGCAGCAGTTCCCGTAAGACCCATCTTCAACCTGCTTGCAGCAACAGGTATTCCCGAAAGAGATATGTTCAACACCTTCAACATGGGCGTTGGTCTTTGCGTTGCTGTTTCCGCTGACAAAGCAGATGCCGCAGTAAAGGCAGTAAACGCCATAGGCGAAAAGGCTCACATAATCGGCGAAATAGTCAACGGCGATAAGGGTATTGACATATGCTGAACATAGTTGTGCTTGTATCGGGCGGCGGCACAAACCTGCAGGCGCTGCTTGATGCGAAAAAGGACGGCAAAATTCCGAACGGCGAATTTGTAAAGGTTATTTCAAGCAAGCCCGGTGTATATGCACTTGAAAGAGCAGCAAAGGCAGGCGTTGCAACAGCGGTTGTTGAACGCAAGGGCAAAACAGCGGAGGAATTTGAAACAGCTTTACTTGCTGAACTGAAAGCTGCAAAGGCTGATTTAATTGTGCTTGCAGGCTTTATGACAATACTCGGTGAAAAAGTAATAAAAGAATACCCCGAAAAAATTGTCAATGTTCACCCCGCGCTTATCCCCTCCTTCTGCGGCAAGGGCTTTTATGGGCTTAAAGTTCACGAGGCTGCACTTGAATACGGCGTTAAGGTTACAGGTGCAACTGTGCATTTTGTAAACGAAATACCCGACGGCGGCAGAATCATAGCACAAAAAGCGGTTGAAATTGACGAAGGCATTACAGCCGAAGAATTACAGAAAAAAGTAATGGAACAGGCAGAGTGGATTATACTTCCGCAAGCGGTAGCAAAGCTCTGCGACGAAAGAAAATAAACGGAGGCAATTACAATGAAAAAAAGAGCACTTCTGAGCGTTTCCGACAAAACAGGAATCGTAGAATTTGCAAAAGAGCTCAACGAGCTCGGCTTTGAAATTATTTCCACAGGCGGCACAGCAAAGGCTGTAGCAGATGCAGGCATCCCCTGTACACAGGTTTCCGACATTACAGGTTTCCCCGAATGCCTTGACGGCAGAGTTAAAACTCTCCACCCCATGGTACACGCAGGTATACTTGCAATGCGTTCCAACCCCGAGCATATGGAGCAGCTTGAAAAGCTCAATGTAACACCGATTGACGTTGTTGCAATCAACCTTTACCCCTTCAAGCAGACAATTCTCAAGCCCGATGTTACACTTGAAGATGCTATTGAAAATATAGATATCGGTGGTCCGACAATGATTCGCGCAGCAGCTAAAAACTGGCAGGATGTTGCAGTTATTGTTGACCCTGCAGATTACAAAACAGTTATTGACGAATACAAGGCTAACGGCGCACCGAGCAAGGAAACAAAGTTCATGCTTGCAGGCAAGGTATTCGAGCATACAGCAAACTACGATTCAATGATTAACACATACCTTCGCAAGCAGCGCGGCGAAGACCCGTTTGCAAACTGCTTCACAATGACCTTTGAAAAGGTTCAGGATATGCGCTACGGCGAAAACCCGCACCAGAAGGCAGCCTTCTACACCGAAATCGGTGCAGCTGACAATGTTCTTTCCGCAGCAAAGCAGCTCCACGGTAAAGAGCTTTCCTACAACAACATCAACGATGCAAACGGCGCACTTGACATAATTAAGGAATTCGGCTTTGACGAGCCTGTTGCAGTTGGTGTCAAGCACGCTAATCCCTGCGGCGTAGGTATTGGCTCCACAATTCACGAAGCATACCTCAACGCATACAACGCTGACCCTGTTTCCATCTTCGGCGGCATTGTTGCCCTCAACAGAGAGGTTGACGAGGACACAGCAAATGAGCTTGCAAAGATTTTCCTTGAAATTATCATCGCTCCCTCGTTCTCCGCAAAGGCACTTGAAATTCTCACAGCTAAGAAGAATATCCGCCTTCTTGAGCTTCCCAACCTTGCAGCACCCAACAAGAAGGGTCTTGTTGACATGAAGAAGGTTGCAGGCGGTCTGCTTGTTCAGGAGCTTGACACAGAGCTTCTTAACGAGGAAGATATTGTTTGCGTAACAGACAGAAAGCCCACAGAGGAAGAAATGAAGCAGCTTATGTTCGTATGGAAGGTTGTCAAGCACACCAAGTCCAACGGCATTGCACTTGCAAAGGACAACGCTACAACAGGTATCGGCCCCGGACAGACAAACCGCATTACTGCGCTTGAGCTTGCTATCAAGTACGCAGGTGACAAGGCAGCAGGCAGCGTAATGGGCAGCGATGCATTCTTCCCCTTTGACGACTGTGTAAAGGCAGCAAAGGAAGCGGGCATTACAGCTATTATTCAGCCGGGCGGCTCAATCCGTGACGAAGATTCTATCAAGGCTTGTAACGAAGCAGGCATTGCAATGCTCTTTGTAGGCATGCGCCACTTCAAGCACTGATTGCATCAGTCGCAGCGCCTCAATAAAAGGGATATATAATTTTTAAGAGGGATGAAACCATAAAGTTTCATCCCTCTTTTTATGGCTATTAAATTACATCATGTTCTGGATAAACAGAATCACTGGTGCAAACACCTGCTCGAAAATAATTGAAACAGGTGCAAAAGCGTAGCCGAATACAAACGACAGGCTGTCACCGAGCTCGCCGATAAACTGCATTATACCGTCCATAATATACCTCCTTCTTTTTGCGGCAAAAAGCACATTCCTTTTTATGTATCTTTGAGCCTGTGTATATTATACAGTATTTTTAAAAGCAAAGCAATATTTCGCAAGCGGTAAATAAAACCACCGATTGGATTTCATTAGGTTTTTATAATTATGTTTTTACGGTATATTCAGGGCCGTTAAACAGTGCCTTGAAGAAATCCGGCACACTCATAATAGCCGCATTGAAAAAGCTCGGAGCGGCAAGCAAGCCTATGCCCGGGTACAAAAGAACAAGTACACCACCAACAAACATAAGCGGTGAAAGCAAAAATAATGTTCCATACATACCTAAATTATCAAAATATGCGGTAGCTTCCGTAGTAACCGTAACGTTTCTATGCATCTTCAAACAATCATCAAGGTTAAGGCTGAATACATATTTTCCAGCTTCTTCAGGTATAACTTCATCACCGGTTATTTCAACGGTTTTTCCGTTAACGGTATATGTAAATTCAACATTTTCCTTCCAGACTTCAGCATATTTACCTTCTATAACAGCATTAATTTTAATTGGCTTACCAACGGTTGCATAGTAGTATGTATCCATATTAGCTAAATCTAAAATATTTCTGGTAATACCATATGCCTCATATTCAGTTTTGATTGTGAAGTTCCAATCGGATAAATTCATTTGATTTTCCTTGATATATAACTTTGCGCTTTTTTCTCCGTCTGCTGTTACAAAAACGCCTTCACCGATTTCAAGTGACAAAATCCGCCAGCAAGGACCGACATCGATAAACAGTTGAGGATAACGTTTGCCGTTATGTTCATAAATTTTCATCTGAATTCGGTCTTTATCTATCTCCGTGCGTTTTATTTCCTTTGATAAAGTAACTTCTATTAAATCAACTACTACATACGGTGTTTCACCGATTGCGCTATACTTACTGTCAAAAGTAACCACTGCAATATCTACCGCCCTAGCATTGAAATGATCACAGGTGAAGCTCTCTGCAGGTATTTCCTCGGGTGTTTCTTCCTCGGCAAACGCCGTAACACCGCACGAAAGGCAGGTCAGCACCGACAGAAGTACAGCCAAAAATTTTTTAAAAGTGTTGTTCATTATTTTTTCTCCTCTTGATTTATAGTTTTCAAGATATCAACATTGTATGGTCGATTCACGAATCAACCGTTTTATATATTCATCTTTCTTTTATTGGGTGCAAGAAAGTAAATTACACCTATCATTAATCCCAGAAATTTCCTTGTACAAGCGCAATTATGAAAGCAAGAGGCTCGGTAATGGGAGCAAGAATCATAGGTATGATAAGGAAGAATGTTGTAAAGAAAACTGTAAAGTTTGCCATAGCAAGTCCATCTTTAATTTTTTCGCCAAGTGTTCTATGATCAACACTTGTGTTTTTAAGTAAATAATCGTCTGATGTTACCAAAATCGTACCATCATCAGCAACTACCTCTGCCTTAACATACATATCACCTTTTTTTCCTTCAGGCAATATTACAGTTGTGCCTAATCCCCAAGAAATATCACTTATTTTCACTTCATTAATTTTTTCTGTTTTACCTCGAAGAATTGAATAAAATACAATTTTAACAGCATCTTTTTCAGAATAATATTTTACATATATCGGTACTTCTTTACCTGCGCTACTATTATAATTATCCTGTTCCGCAGCCAATTCACAAAATGCATGTGGCTCTTCACCGTTAAAGCACATTATATATCTATCACCAAAGGTAAATCCATAAGTCGAATGGATATAGGCTTTTTCAAACCATGTTTCATCCTCAAATCTGATACTATAATCGTACCTCTTAAATTCTACTTGGTTCCAATCTTCTTCCGAGCCTGCATAACATATCGCAACATAACGCACTGATGATTTATTATATATTTTGCTGTTAAAACTTTTTAAACTCTTAGGTAAATTAATTCGAAAGTATCTAACATCCTTCATATTACTGTTAAGTGGATAAAACGCCATATGCCCTATGGTTGATACACCGTCTTCAACAGTAATGACATCAATTTTGTCATAATATGAATACCACGGCGGTAGCTTAGATGTTTCGATAGAATAGCTAAGAAAATACCAATCCATTTCACCCTCACCACTGATAACGAGTTCGCCGTCGTCATAGAGTGTCCAGGTGAGGTTTTCGCCCTGTGCACCGCAATAGCCCGAATCAACAACCGTTCGAGTTCCATCTGCCGCCAAGGCTACGCTTGCGGTAGTAAAAATAAGCACAGCACACAAGAATACCGAGAGCAATTTTTTGAGATTGTTTTTCATCGTTTATCCTCCTCTTAATTTTTCTTTGCATTTCTGACCAATTCCCTGATAGTCAAAAAAAGATAATAAGGCGAAAACACAACACCGATAATAGGTGCAAGAAAACCATAAACGAAGGTAAAACCGCCAAGAAGTATAGTACCTGCCCAAAGCTCTTCCATAGTATCTTTTATTTTTTCATTAAGCGGTCTGTTATCAATTGCGTCATTTTTTATGTGACAGTTTTCAGAAGAGGCAATAACACTTCCGTCAGCAGCGACAAGGTCTGCCCTAACATACAGTTCGCCTTTTTTAGCCTCAGGTATAACCACAGTTGTTTTGTTATCTTTGCCAACGGCAAATTCAGAAATTATCTCTTCTTTGCCGTCGTTGATAGAATACATAATAATTTTTTCTGCTTTATTTCCGGCTGTGTAATAGTGTGCATACACTTCTATCTCCTCTCCGGGAGAATCTATATTTCCCTGTGCATTATAGATGTGACAAAAAGCTTCGGGCTTTTCTCCGTTAAAATACATCTTAGCACAACTGCCCATAAATTCCCGGGAAAAATCCGGCCCGATTGTCACGCTATCAGTGTAATTTAATAATTCAACCTTACTCCAATCCTCTTCTGAACCTGCGTAACACACAATAATTGTTTGACCATTAGTATCTGTATATTTTTCAATTGGGGTAACAACCCTGAGACTTTTAGGAAGATTCACAAGATAGGTTCTGCTGTATTCCTTACCACTCAAATTAGCATACAACGCCCACTTAGCTAAAGATGTTACACCCTCCTCAACGGTAATAACATTAATAGACGAATAGTATTCCTCCCATGGCACTATTTCTTTAGCCATCTCACCTTCACCGCTGATGACAAGTTCACCGTCAGAATAGAGTGTCCATGTGAGGTTTTCGCCCTGTGCACCGCAATAGCCCGAATCGACAACCGTTCGGCTTTCCTCCGCCGCAAAGGCTGTGCTTGCGGTTGTAAAAAGAAGTGCTACACAAAGAATTACCGAGAGCATTTTTTTGAGATTGTTTTTCATCGTTTTTCTTCCTTAATTTGTGTATTCGGTCGCTGTTAATTTTATTTGAGTATATATTCGTTATATATAGGACCGTCAAAAAGGACCATAAAAAAGCGAGGTATCATAGAAACAGCAGCCATCAATGTTGTTGAGCCGATCCATGTTCCGAAGCCCGGTATTAAGACAAACAACCCTGTACCAAGCACAAGATACAACGGTGTAAGAAGCAGCCATTCAGTTGCGTCAAGAAGGCTCTTTGAATAAGCCTCGCTTTCGCTCAGAACAACAAGCTCCCATTTTCCGACGGTAATATTGCCAAACTTCAAATCAATAACATAGCTGCCAGGCTCCTGCGGCACAAATTCATTGGAAGTTATTTCGGTAGTTTCTCCGTTTACAGTGTATGCAGCTGTAATTTCGTCAAACCACACCTTGCCGAATTCAGAATCAGCTACTATTCTGACAGGCTTTCCGACTGTTGCATAGCGAACGGATTTACCGGTTATTAAATCAATGTTTTCCTCCACTTCAAACATCTCGAGCTTACACAACACACCTAAATCATAAGCTTGGGTTATTTTATTGCTTGGTATTTCAAGCCTACCGCTGGTTTCACCCGATTCTGTAACAAAAGCACCTGCACCGATTTCAATACGGCTTATATCAACGCAACTTGTTTTTATAAACAACTGCGGATATCTTTTTCCCTCATTCTCGAAAACTTTCAATGTGATTGAATCTTCTGTTAAGAATTGTTTGCCGTTTCTGTCAAAAACAATACACACCTCGGGAATTTCGCCAATCCGCGAATACTTGCCGTCAAAGGTAACAACAATAAAATCCGTTGAATAATAATCGCTTAACTGATAACCGTAACAGGTAAAGTCAGATTCCGGCTTTTCTGCAGGTGTATTTTCACCTTCGGCAAAAGCCGTAACACCGCATAATAGACAGGTTAGCACCGATAAAAGAACAGCTATAAACTTTTTGAAAGTGTTTTTCATTGTTTTTCCTCCTTAGGTATACTCAGGTTATGTTAAAACAAATTTGCAAAGAATTCTGCAATTGGTGCGATAACAAAATGCTGTATAGCGATATAAGGCGGTGCAACAAGGAGATTGAACAGAAAAGCTGCATCGACAGAAATGTAATTACCCAAAGAATTGAATGCATTGTTGAGAAAATCAAAAATTGAATCCATATAAAACTCCTCCTTAATTCTTCATTCTTAACAATCGCAGAACCGTCACCCCCGGTTGGTCCGCCGTTCTTTCTTCTGTTTTGTTCCTTTTTTCATAGGCAAATTGAAAATTCAATTTTCTTTGTCTGCGTTACCGGTTCCTTTATGCGTTTTATCCCAACGGATACTGTAAACCGTATAGCCGATATACAGTGATACAAGTAAAACGAAATAAATAATATACACCAAATCGTACTTGTGAATTTTCAAAACCAGAAAACAGCTTTTTGACACCAGCATTAAACTGCTTATAAGCAGGTATGCTATATCGGCAAAGAACAGCTTTTCCGGCAGGCTTTTACGCTTGCAATCCTTAATAACTTCTGCATCAAAAACGGTAAGCATAAAATACCTTTTAAAAAACGGGAGCTTTCTGTAGGTCTGCCGCAATGCATAGGCGTTTTCGTGTCCGTTAAACAGCACAAACTCAAAAACACCCGAAAAGGCATCCTGGCACACAATCACAAGTAAAAACAGGCATATAATGAATACAGTGCCGTAAAGAAAGTCTTGCATAGTTCAAACCTTTAGCATTTTAATAGCGTACCAACCGGAGTGACCGTTCTGCGATTAACCGCGTTTTTAAAACAGCTTATCAGCCTCCTTGTGCCGTATACTTCTTCCTTTCGACCGTATTATACCAAAAGGCATTTCAACATTCAATAAAGGTTACAACATTGTAACTATTTGTAATCTTTTGTAACCTTTAGTGCTAAAAAAGAAAAAAGCATGGTTTTTAAACCACGCTTTGAATAATACTTTTATATAATACTGAAATAATTATATATATTTTTCGTTATAATCGAATTCTATGCGTTCGCCGTTTTTCTGAACATGAAAGCACCTGTCTCCAAGGGAAAAAATGGGCTTATCGCTTTTCAGGCTGTCAGAGCTGACTGCTATTACATGGGCAGCATCAAACACCTCATAAAAGCGTTTTACCTTTTCTTCACCCTTGCAGTTTACTCCGATTATTGTACCGTTACGGCGGTTATGGCGGGTACAGATAAGCTTATCGACCCTAAGCCTCGAACATATTTCTTCAAGCAGAAAATCGGGGCTTGCGCTTATGACAACGGTATACCGCTTACGGTTTTCAGGCATAAACCAATCAAAAACCTTACTTTCGTATTTATCCCAGAAGCCTTTAACATTCTTTTCAAGGTTAATCAGCCTGATAAAACAGAAAAGTCTGTTTTTGGCATAGGTAAGTTTTTTGATTTTAAGCAGATACGGGATTGCTGCCGCTGCCTGCAAAGGCAGGCAGACTATAATCCACGGATTATGCAAAAAGCAATAAAGCCAGAACTTTGAACCGCTGTCAAAAGGAATAACGGTTTTATCAAAATCGTAAATATCAATTTCTTTCATTGTGCATTACCTTACATAGAGAATATTCCTTCATAGCGTACAGGCAGAGTTGCATTATCCAGACTACCGCCGTTTGAAAGGAAAATATCGTATAATTCTTTCTTTCGTTCATCGGTATAAGTGTATCCCCACAAACGCTCTATTTTACCGAAATCCTCAAAGGTTTCATCGGGCAGCTTTTCTATTGATTCAAGCGAAAACGGCAAGGGAATTTTAACAGTACCGTCAGAGGTAATATAGTATCTTTCTGCAAGCTCAATTGCACGGCGGTTTGCTTCAATTCTCGGGTATTCTTCGTCAAACTTGATACGCGTAATCGGGAACACGGCAACACAGGCATCAAGCAGCTCATACGCATCCTTATAAAGTCCGTTGTGACCGTGGTGCGACATCTGAACAACATCGCATTTGAGCGTTTCACCATAGCGTTTTACAAGTTCTATACTTGCAAGATTGCTTGCATCACCCGGAATAAACACGCGTGAATTTTCCGCTGTCAGCATAACCATACAGGAAGAATCGTTATAATCGCGAACAAGCTGCGGATAAATATCCTCATGCGTACCCATAACATCAAAACAGAGGTTGCGGATATAAAAGCGCTGACCGGTATGGATTTTATAGGTGGGTATATCGGTATTATCAAGCACCTTGAAAAGCTTTGCTGCCAGCAGAGTTTCTTCCGTATCCCAATAAACATTTGCGGCATTGTAATCAGGAATAAGGTTGGAATAGATGCCTTCGATTATAACATCATCGCGGTTATAACGCAGGAAATCCATAAACTTTGAAACATGGTCAGAATGTGCGTGGCTGAGCAGCCAACCGTTTACAACCACCTTCTGACCCTGCGGTGTACGCTCACGCATGAATTTATAAATACGGTCATTATCGTTCATTTGCAGATAATGTCCGCTGTCCACAACAAAAAAGCTGTAATCGGGACACTGAACAAGCAAGCACATACCACAGTCAATAAGCGTCTGGTCACTTTCAAAGGCATAAAACGCTGTCTGACAATCGCCTTTACAAATCTGCTTTTCGAAGTTAGGTACACGCTTGTTTTCGCTTGCCGACACACGCAGAATACCGTCGCAAGGAGTAAATAAAGCATTTACAAGCACATTGCCCGTAAGGCAGGTATAAAGGTTACCGTTCATATCGGTACGCTGAAGAATTTCATAACCGTCTGCTTCAAGCGCATTAATCCATGCACAGTACTCTTCTGCGTTTACATTACGGTAAAGGAGCATATAACAGCCTTCGCGGCAATCATAAACGGGTTCATCGGCTTCGGTGCGAAACCTTCTGAATTTTTCAAGAATATTCATAATAAATAATCCTTTGCTGTAATCGGTTAAAAAGGCAAGGTAATCAACAAAATTACCCTGCCTTTCATTATTCTAATTATTCGGCATCATCGGGATTTTCCCAGTTATGCCATACTTCCTGAATATCGTCGTTATCTTCAAACATTTCAAGCATTTTGTTCATGTTCTTGATATCATCTTCATTGGTAAGTGCGGTATAGGTTGAGGGAACATACTGTACTTCTGCAACAGCAAATGAATAGCCCGCCGCTTCAAGTGCATCGCGCACCGCACCGAGGTCGTTGGGAGTTGTGCGGATTTCGAAAACAGTTTCATCTTCTGTGATAAAGTCTTCTGCACCTGCTTCAAGAGCAGCTTCCATAAGTGTTTCTTCGTCAACATCTTCTGCTTCAACAAGAATTACACCGCAGCGAGTAAACATGAAGGAAACGCAGCCGCTCTGACCCATGTTTCCGCCGTACTTATCAAAATAGTGGCGGACATCGCCTGCTGTTCTGTTGCGGTTATCGGTAAGTGCTTCAACGATAACGGCAACACCTGACGGACCGTAGCCCTCGTACATGATGGATTCGTAATCTGCTCCGCCAGCTTCACCGCTTGCCTTTTTGATAATACGGTCAATATTATCGTTGGGCACATTTGCGGCCTTAGCCTTTGCAATAATATCCTTCAGCTTTGAGTTTGATGCAGGGTCGGGACCGCCATCGCGTACTGCAACCGCAATCTCTCTGCCGATTTTTGTAAATACCTTTGCACGTGCGCCATCGGTCTTTTCCTTTTTGCGCTTAATCGTGCTCCATTTGTTATGTCCTGACATTGAATTCACCGTTCCTTAATTTTATCTTAAATACTATATCACAACTCAATTTATTTTTCAACAGAATTTACAGTTTTTTTGCTTATGTGATTTTCCCGACGTAAAACGAGCGTAACATTGCACAGCGTTTATTGACACCGAAAGATAATAAATGATATCATTAATTATGTAATTAACACTTATTTTTTACGGAGGCAATCCGATGAAAAACATTAAAAATCCAAAGCCCTTGTGCCTTATAACCGCGCTTATTATTATACTGTCTGCCTTTGTATTTTCAAGCACAGCAGCAGAAGAAAAGCCACTTACTAACACCGTTACCGAAGTAACCGCAGTAAACGCTGTTGATAACGATAACATTACCGCCGCTGACGGATATGACCACGGCTATGTACCGACAATAAGTGCATTTCAGAACGCAAACGGTTCATACACAGTATGTATCCAGCAGAAGGATTCAACATTGAAAATTGTCGAAACGGACAAGAGCGGAAAACTAATAAATGAAATTACGGTTGCGGAAAGCTTCGGTGAATTTGCCGCGTTTACAAAGGGCAGCGACGGCACATATTACGCTCTTTTCTGTGCACCTAACCTTGATAACGACAAAACCGCAATGTCACTCAGGCTTAACAACTATTCCGTTGACGGTAAAATACTCCGCACGGTTGACATGCCTTCATACGCACCCGACACATTTCTTGGTATACGCAAGCTCAACTGCGGCAACAATGTACTTTGCGAAAACGGGAACTATATCACAGGTTACATCGGCAGAGAGATGCTTGCGGTAGATGGAATTGAACTGTACCATCAAGCCTCCTACGGCTTTGCGGTTGATTTGAAAACATTCACACAGCTTAAACCCGAACATCCGTTATACACACCTTATGTAACACACTCATTCCACCAGTATATTATAAAAGACGGTACAGACTTTATTTATGTTGACCGCGGCGATGCCGACCCCAAAAGAAGCTTCCACATAACTAAAATGAGCGGTAAAAACAAATGGGAAATACTTGTCATGGGCGATTCCTTTGAGTTCAAAGGTGAATACGGCTCAAATGAAACCTACGGACAATTAGGCGGTCTGGTAAAAACAAACTACGGCTACCTGCTGGTCGGTACATACCAGAATACGACCGAAGATATAACAAAAAGCCCTGCCAATATATTCACACAGATTTTTGATACAAACACGCTCGCAACACAAAAGGAAAAATATATAACCAATTATACGAATGACAATATATACACTGTAAGCAACCCAAAAGCTGCACAGATTTCTGCCGACACTATTGCCGTACCGTATATGCTTACAAACAACCACAGCGAATTAAGCTCAATGCGTATAGCCTACATCAACGGCAAAGGTGAACTAACAGGCGATAAGGCGGTTGACACCAAGGGTATAGTGCCGCGCTACGGTCAGGTTTTCTACAACTCCGCAAATGACAGCATTGATTGGTTCTCGGTTAAAGACGGTATGCTTGTGCTTTACAGCACAGCACTTGAAAAAACACACTATGTTGAAGAAACAACAACTTCAACACCGCCTGTAGCCGAAGAAACAACCACCAAGGCTGAAGAAAACACAACACAAAGCGAGCCGACAACAGCCACTACAACCCAAGCACCCGAAACGCAGACTCAACCCAACGAACAACCCGCAGAACGAAGTTTTTTCCAGAGAATAATCGATTTCTTTGTAGGAATTTATAACTGGATTGTTAACTTCTTTACTTCACTTATACCTTAAAATTCAAATGACTGCCGCGTGAAAATTCGCACGGCAGTCATTTTTACAGTTTGCTTAAAAAACTTTTTTCTTTTTCTGTTTTCAGGAAAATTTCTTCCACTGTTTCACCGATATGAGAAAAACCGTCAAGCGTAGCTAAATTTGCAGGCTTTATATTTTTATGCCATACAAGCAGCGGCACATATTCGCGCGAATGGTCTGTACTCGGTGTTGATGGGTCACAGCCGTGGTCCGCGGTAATAATAAGCAAATCGTCTCCATCTAACTCAGCCATAAGCTGCGGCAGCCACGCATCGAATTCGGACAAAGCCTTTGCGTAGCCGTCAACATCGTTACGGTGACCATAAAGCATATCGAAATCCACAAGGTTTGTAAAACAAAGCCCGTTAAACTCTCGCTTTGCCGCTTCAAGTGTTTTTTGCATACCATCCGCATTGCTGACGGTGCGGTAGTTTTCGGTCATACCCCTGCCGGCAAAAATATCGTATATTTTGCCGATGGAAATAACATCAAAGCTGTTTTCTTTAAGCTTATCAAGTACGGTTTTGCCTGTTGGTTCAAGCGAAAAATCGTGACGGTTTGAGGTACGGGTAAAGGGATATTCACCTGTAAACGGACGCGCAATAACCCTGCCGACAGCCAAATCGCCAACCAGCATTTTCCTTGCCGTTTCGCAGTATTCATAAAGGGTTTCAATCGGTACAATATTCTCATGTGCAGCAATCTGAAAAACACTGTCCGCCGATGTATAAACAATCAGCGCGCCTGATTTTATATGCTCTTCGCCGTAATCGGCTATAACCTTTGTACCCGAATATGGCTTATTGCAGATGCATTTTCTGCCTGTAGCTTTTTCAAAATCTGTTATAAAAGCTTCCGGAAAGCCATTCGGAAAAGTCGGCATAGCTTTTTCACTTACAAGCCCGGCTATTTCCCAATGTCCGATAGTTGTATCCTTGCCGCCTGAAAGCTCCTTCATTCTGCCGACGGTAAATGTGGGAGTATCGCATTTTTTACCGCAAGTAACACCGTCAATATTAAAAAGCCCTGCTTTTTGCAGATTCGGCACTTTGAAAAGCGATGACTTCGCTATAGCGGCAAGGGTGTTGCTGCCCGAATCACCGAAAGCGGCACTGTCAGGCATTTCGCCTATACCAAAGCTGTCAAGCACAATAATAAAAACGCGTTTAAACATAAAACTTACCCCATATATAACTTACGGCAGAGCAAAACTCCGCCGTAAAAATCAGATTAATTTTTCAAGCTGTTCAGCTACCGTGTTCAAAAGCTCTGCCCTTTCAGGGTCTGCACAGCGCATACTTGAAGCATCGCGCACAAAGCGTGCAGCAAGGTTTGAAAGGTATGTATTGGAAATAGAGGTTTGGCAAGCCGGAATTTCACCGTAATACTCATAATACGCTGGATATTCTCGCACCTCACCGCAGTAATACACGCTCATTACGCAGTAAAGCCTGCCTGCATCCTCGCACACTGTTTCTTTTTCAATATAATAACCGTTTTTTATAAGGTATTCACGCAGAATTTCCGCGTGACTCTGCGGCTGTAAAACAAGGTGCTTTGACTCATCCTTTAACCATTCAGCCGCTTCAAGCAGCTGCACCATAAGTATACCGCCCATGCCTGCAATAACAATATCGTCTGCTTCGTCGGGGCTTACCTTATCAAGTCCGCTTGCAAGGCGAAGCTGAATTTTATCCGCAAGCCCTGCTGCTTCAACATTAGCCTTTGCATTTGCAATCGGACCGGGGCGCACATCGGACGCAACGGCAGATACGCATGTACCGTTTTCAACAAGAAAAATCGGCAGATGCGCATGGTCAGTACCTATATCGGCAATTTTTTTGCCGCAGCGGACCATATCCGCTGCGGCTTTAAGACGTGGTGAAAGTTTCATTATTCGGCAAGTGCTGCATTGAGCTTTGCAACAAGCTCATCAACATCTACACCGTGTACACGGCAAGCCTGCTCAATGCTTTCGCCTCTTGCGGAAGGGCAACCAAGGCAGTGCATACCCATTTCGAGGAAAAAGGGTGCAAGCTCGCGGTTAGCGTCAAGTACATCGCCGACAGTCATAGTTTTATCAATAGCCATTTTTAAAATCTCCTTTTCATTTATACTATAACTATTTTATCAGCGTTTATTCGGTTTGTCAACATTACAGTTTATTGATTTGAATGCAGAGTGCAGAACGAAGGGTCGCTTACGCTCTGATTTATATATCTTGATTTTTACGGCGTGTGATTCGTGAATCGTCCCTACCGCGAAATAATTTAGGTTTGCTCGTTCAAAACCAATCACCCGTCACGGCTTTCGCCGTGCCACCCTCTTTCAAAAGAGGGCTACGCTCTACCCAACCGCACATTAAATCAGTTTGCCAAAGGCTCCTTTGGAAAGGAGCTGTCGAAATCGCTTGCGATTTTGACTGAGGATTGTCGAATTTCACAGTTAGTATTATACGGTATCACAATTTAAAGAATAAAGAATAGAGGATATTTAATAAATAATAATTTGATACACCGTAGAGCGATAGCTTGCCGCCGAAAAATGTGCAAAAACGAATAGCGGCGGGGTCAAGACCCCGCCCTACACGAAATATTTTATTTTGCCTGTAATATTATTCTTGAAATTCTGAAAAGATTTTTGAAGAACGAAACGATTTTCTGCCAGAATGTTACATTAGATTTTAATTGCTGTGATGCAGTTATTTCATTGCCGTCTGCATCGGTTATAGCTTCGCCGTTTTCGTCAACTACCGTTGCCTTTACGGTTACATCACCCTTTTGCATGCTTGTAACTCCGCAGGTCAAGCCGTCTTCACTCGGGTTTATATTCACACCCGTACCCTCAGCCGTCCAGAGAATTGAATAACCTTCGGGCAAGGCTGTTTCGCCAAGGTCAGCGTGAAGAATAAGCGTATCGCCGTAGTTTATTGTTGTTACAGACGGCTGATTGATTTGAATTTCGTATTCCGTCGCATCGGCTATTACAAAGTAGCTGAAGCTGTCCGTTTCAAAAACAATATAGTTACCTTCTCGCTTACAGGGTAATTCCTCGCGTTCATGGGTTTCAGGGTCAATATGGTAAACCGCGTATTTGCCGAATACAAAGCCTTCAATCGGCACACGCACCGTAACCTTGCCTGTAGGCTGTGTTACTTCGCCGTTTACGAGTATTTTAATATCGTAAGCCATATATCTGCCGTTGAGCTTGTTTACAAATTCAAATGCGGCATCGTTCTCGGCTTCTTCAACGGAAAGCTCAACGCTGTTTCCGTTATACATATCGCCAGGGATTTCAGCCCTGATCTTACTTTCATTATCTCTGATTTCAACAAGTCTCGGAATATTTACACCTTCAACAATCTGCTGGCAAACGGTACATTTCTTCACCTTGTGTCCCTCATGTTCAACCGTTGCTTCAGTCATTATTTCCCATTCGCCGGGGGTGTGACCTGCAGGAATTTCTTCGGTATAGCTGTTGCCGCATTCACAGGTAAATGTTTTTACACCCGGTTCGGTACAGGTTGCAGGTGTTGTAATTATACCGTTATCATATTCGCAAACATGGTGGTTACCATCGCAGAGTACAAATTGAATGCCGTTTTCTTCGGCATATGCTTTGGCATAGCAATCTTCTGTATCGGAACAGATACAACTAAAATCATTCCCATCAGCTATTGATGTAACACTTGAAGGGATATGAGCAAAACAATCATCAAAACTCGCTCCACCAATCTCCGTTAATCCATTGGGAAGAATTACGGTTTTAAGGTTATCGCAATTCAAAAAAACTTCCCTACCAATTGTTTTAAGTTGGCTATTCTTTTTGAACGATATGTTAGTAAGAGAAGTGCACCCGACAAAAGCTAGGTTCTCTATACTTGTTACACTGGCTGGAATTATAATACTTTCCAAATTGGTGCAGTTATCAAAAGTCCTTATATCAATAGCATTTATTCTTTCAGGGAGTTTTATGTTTTTTATACCAGTACAAAATGTAAAAGCATTATATCCGATAGATGTTACACTATTCGGGATATCTATACTCACAAGTGATTGGCAACCGTAAAAAGCACAAGTATCAATACGCGTGATACTATCAGGAATTACATAGTCAGTTTGTTTATTGCCGGCGGGATATTGCACTAAAGTGGTTTTGTTATAATTAAATAAAACACCGTATTCATCATTTGAATAGTAACAATTCTGTGAACTAACTGCTATTTTTTCAAGATAGGGACAATAGCCAAACGCTAATATACCTATATTTGTTATATTATCAGTAATGGTGATATTTTTAATACCCGTATAAAGAAAAGCTGATTCACCAATTTTTTTTAAACTTTTAGGAAGTATTATATTGGTTAGATTTGTACACAAAGAAAACGATTCTGCGCCAATAGTTGTAAGTTGGCTGTTTTCGCCAAATGTTACATTTACGAGGTTTTCACAATATTCAAATGCATAATTACCAATAGTTGTTACACCGCTGTCGATTGTTACACTTGTAATATTCGAAAGGTACGGACGCCAGGGTGTGTCATAAAAGCCAGCATAATTTTCCATATCCCCTGTACCGCTGATTTCAAGCACACCGGTTTCGGTATCAAGAACCCATGTGAGATTGTCGCCGCAGGTGCCGCTGTATATAGCCGCAGATGCGGTAAACGGTATGGCGCAAATCATCATAGCCACAGCCATGATAACTGCAAGAGATTTTTTGAACAGTTTTTTCATTTTGTTTTACCTCCGTTTAAACAAATTTTTGGGGGTTATGTCATTCTGAACGAAGTGAAGAATCTTAAACCATAAAAGACTCTTCGTCGTTTCACTCCTCAGAATGACATGAAAAATAAAAAAGTGTGTGCAACCGAAGTCACACACACCGAAAAATGTATAACTCCCATTGCTACCACACAAATTGAATTTGTAAACTATCCCTATCAAGGTAAAGCATACAAAAGCGGAGCATACATTTTTGCCAAAAAACAAAAATGTACACTTCACCTGTACATAGGGATAAAATTACTAACTATATTCAATTTGTGTGGTAATTGTAGTATAGCACGGCAGTAATTTTTTTTCAACAGCAAATTACAGTTTGTCTGATTGAATGCAGAACGCAGAGTGCAAAGTGCAGAACGAAGGGTCGCTTCGCTCCGGAATTATATAATGTTGATTTCAAGCCGATTATATAATCAGGTGAGGGCGAAGCCCTCCCACCGTTCTGCGTTCAGCGTTCTGAACTCTGCACTTAAATAAACTGCAATTCATCTGTACACTTGACATTAACAGTTATATAATGTTAAAATTTTTAGGAATTATTTTTATTAAACGGAGATACGGCTATGAGCGAAAAAAAGCTTGAATTCAAAAACGGTAAATTTAAAATTTTACAGGTCAGCGACCCGCAGGATATGCACTATGTGCGACACTCGCTTATAAAAATGCTCAACCGCGCATATGATGATTTAAAGCCTGACCTTGTTGTTTTTACGGGCGACAATGTTTTAAGCAACCACCTGCTTGATGCGCGCTTTGGCAGCGGTCAGTCTGGTGAAGGCTGGTTTGATACAAGGGACAGAATGAAAAAATCGCTTAAACACATATTACAGCCGCTTGAGGACAGAAGAATTCCCTTTGCAATGCACTTTGGCAACCACGATGATATGTGCTGCATGACCAAGGAAGAAATAATTGAGCTTTACAGGGAGTATTCCTGCTTTGTAGGGCTTTGCGATACCTACGGCTACGGCGATATCGGCACGCACAACATTCTCGTATATTCGGGTGATATGCCGAAATTCAACATCTGGATGATGGACACCTCCAGACAGAATAAAGCCGAAGACAGATGCTATGAAGGTGTTACAACAGCAGCTGTTGAATGGTATAAAGAAACAAGCAACAAGCTCGGCAAACTGCCCTCATTCATGTTCCAGCACATTCCCATGTCCGAAATTGACGATTGTATCGAAGAGTGCGGCAAAAAAGACGAGGGTGCAGTATACGATTATGAAAAAGAAAAGTATGTTCGCCTGAAGGCTGATAAAATAAACAGCGGCAAGCTGTTTGAAGCTACACCCGGCTGTAAGACAAACTACGGACATTTTGATGCTGTAAAGCAGCAGGGTGACACGCTTGCGGTTATATACGGTCACCACCACATGAATAAATTTGATATTACACATGAGGGCGTGCGCATGATTCAGACCCCTGCGGCTTCCTTCCGCTGCTACGGCAACAGTAACCGCGGTGTAAGCCTGTTTGAAATTGACGAAGCAAATCCGAACGAATTTACATATCAGCACTACACATATTATGAAATAGTCGGCAAAACTCCGCTCAATCAGCTGAGCTATTTTATTGATGCCGATGAGCTTGAAAAGCCCCGCCGTGCCGCAGGCGCGGCACTGACCTTTGCCGCTGCCGGTGCAGTTACGGCGGCAATTATTAAGGTAATCAGGCGCAAATATTAACAAATTGTAAACAATACCATGTTTGGAAGATTTTTCATAAAAGGGCTTGAATTTTATAAAAAATGAGTTAGAATATACATTAGCACTTGAACCTATCGAGTGCTAAAACATTGCAAATAAACTTTCAGGAGGAGTTATAAATGACAATCAGACCCCTTGCAGACAGAGTTGTCGTTAAGGCATCTGCTGTTGAAGAAACAACAAAGAGCGGCATTATCCTTGCCGCATCCGCACAGGAAAAGCCCCAGTTTGCTGAGGTTGTTGCAGTCGGTCCCGGCGGCGAGGTCGACGGCAAAACAGTTGAAATGTACGTTAAGGTCGGCGAAAAGGTTATCGTCGGCAAGTATGCAGGCACAGAGGTTAAGCTCAACAAGGAAGAATACACTATTGTCCGCCAGAGCGATATTCTTGCAGTTATTGAATAATTAAAGGAGAAAATGAAAAATGGCAAAGCAGATTATTTACGGTGAAGATGCACGCAAGGCTCTTCAGGCAGGTATTGACAAGCTTGCAGACACAGTTAAAATCACACTCGGACCCAAGGGCAGAAATGTTGTTCTTGATAAAAAGTACGGCGCTCCCCTTATCACAAACGACGGTGTTACAATCGCAAAAGAAGTAGAGCTTGAAGACCCCTTTGAAAACATGGGTGCACAGCTCGTTAAGGAAGTTGCAACAAAGACAAACGATGTTGCAGGTGACGGTACAACTACAGCTACACTCCTTGCACAGGCACTTGTACGCGAAGGCATCAAGAATGTTACCGCAGGTGCAAACCCGATGGTAATTAAGAAGGGCATCAAAATGGCAGTTGAAGCAGCTACAGCAGCTGTTAAGGAAAACTCCAAGCCCGTTACAAGCTCCGCAGACATCGAGATGATTGCTACAATCTCTTCCGCCGACGCTGAAATCGGCAAGATTATTGCTGACGCTATGGATAAGGTTTCTGCAGACGGCGTTATCACAGTTGAAGAAAGCAAAACAGCAATCACTGATTCCGATATTGTTGAGGGTATGCAGTTCGACCGTGGCTACATCTCCCCCTACATGGTTACAGACACAGACAAGATGGAAGCTGTTATTGACGATGCCTTCATCCTTATCACAGATAAGAAGATTGCAAACATTCAGGAAATTCTTCCCCTGCTTGAGCAGATTCTCAACGCAGGTAAAAAGCTTGTTATAGTTGCCGAAGACCTTGAAGGTGAAGCACTTTCAACAATTCTTGTCAACAAGCTGCGCGGCACATTCACCTGCGTTGCAGTAAAGGCTCCCGGCTTTGGTGACAGACGCAAGGAAATGCTCCGCGACATCGCTACTCTTACAGGCGGCGAAGTTATTACAGAAGAGCTTGGCCTTGAGCTTAAGGATACACAGCTTACACAGCTTGGCCGCGCACGCCAGGTTAAAATCAGCAAAGAAAACACAATCATTGTTGACGGTGCAGGCGACAAGGCTGAAATTGCAGCAAGAGTTAACCAGATTCGCACACAGATTTCCACAACAACCTCCGATTTCGACCGTGAAAAGCTTCAGGAAAGACTTGCAAAGCTTGCCGGCGGTGTAGCAGTTATCCGCGTAGGTGCAGCTACAGAAACCGAAATGAAGGAAAAGAAGCTTCGCATTGAAGACGCACTTGCTGCTACAAAGGCAGCTGTTGAAGAAGGCTGTGTTGCAGGCGGCGGTGTTGCACTTATCAACGCTATCCCCGCTGTTGAAGCACTCCTTGACACAGATGATGCAGACATCAAGACAGGTGTCAAGATTGTTCTCAAGGCTCTCGAAGCACCCGTTCGTCAGATTGCAGCTAACGCAGGTCTTGAAGGCAGCGTTATCGTAAACGAAATCCGCACAAGCGGTAAGACAGGCTACGGCTACAACTTTGCAAGCGACGGCTATGTTGATATGTTTGAAGCAGGTATCCTTGACCCGACAAAGGTTACACGCTCAGCACTTGAAAATGCATCCTCCGTTGCAGCAATGGTACTCACAACTGAGTCCCTTGTTACTGACAAGCCCGACCCCCAGGCAGATGCAGCACAGGCAGCAGCTATGGCAGCAGCACAGGGCGGCGGAATGTATTAATAAAAACTTAAACTAAAGCTTTATGCTCCATTAGCTTTAACGCTGATGGAGCTTTTTATATTACTCATTAACTTGACATAAACATCACTTTAGTATATTATTTATATATAAAAATGGGTTAATATGCAAAGGAGTCTTTTATTATGACTTTTTCATACAAAACACGCGGCACCTGCTCGCAAATGATTGATATTGAGCTTGACGGAAAAACGGTTAAAGAAGTTAAATTCTACGGCGGCTGCATGGGCAACCTTACGGGTATTTCTTCCCTTGTAAAGGGTATGGACATTGACGCTGTTATCAACAAACTTTCCGGTATTCGCTGCGGCTTCAAGCCTACCTCCTGCCCTGACCAGCTGGCAAAGGCACTCAGCGAAATACGGGATAAAAACCTTTAAAAAAGGAGTACGGATAAATTATGAGCATGAAGCTTGTTATAGCAATAGTTCACAGCGATGATGCACAGGCTGTACTGACTGAAATTTCAAAATCCGGCTACAGCGCAACAAAACTTTCCACTACGGGTGGCTTTATGCGCGCAGGTAACACCACACTGCTTATCGGTGTTGAAGAAGCAGAGGTTGACACCGTAATTGAACTCATAGGCAAACAGGCGCACAGCCACAAGCAGATTGTAACCTCCCCTGCAGCAAAGGGCGAGGGTAGTGTTTCCAACCTGCCGTTTGAGGTTAAAATCGGCGGTGCAACGGTCTTTGTGGTCGATGTCGATAAATTTGTAAAGTTGTAATCAGATATGAATTTTGACGGAATAAATATAAACAATGAATTAAAAAGCCGTATTGAATCGGCTGCCGCAGCAGGTAAACTGCCCCATGCGGTAATACTTGAAGGCGGCAGCGAAAATGACCGCCTTAACCTTGCAAGGCTGCTTGCAAAGGCACAAGTATGCTCGGGCGAAAGTATTCCGTGCTGCAGCTGCAATGATTGCATAAAGGCTGAAAAAGGCATACATCCGGATATTTTTCAGGCACTTGCACAGGAAGGCAGCACAGAACCGCTGAAGGTAGACGCAATACGCGATATAAGAGCTAACGCTTTTGTTTATCCCAACGAAGCACAGCGGCGTGTATTCATACTGCACAACATGCAGTTTGCCAACGAGCAGGCGCAGAATGCTCTGCTTAAAATCCTTGAAGAACCGCCGGAATTTGTGCGCTTTATTTTAACTGCACCTGTGTCTTCCGTTATGCTGACTACCATTCTTTCCCGCGCAGCTGTGTTCAGCCTTGGTCAGCAGCTTGGTGACACACTCAACGCAAAGCACACACAAGCCTGCGAAAAGGCTGCCGCGATAGCAAAGGCATTAATTTCACCGAATGAATTCGACTTAATGACCGAAACGGGCATATTTGAAAAAGATGCCGAGCTTTTGGTGCTTGTCCTTGCACAGCTGCGGCTGATATTCCGCGATGCAATTGCCCGTAAACAAAGCCAGGCAGCGACATTGCTTTCCTCTTCGCAGGATAATGCGGTTCTGCTTTCACGCAGCTGCACAGTACCGCAGTTAATGGCGCTCATGCAAGCGGTTGATGCTCTTGAAAAAGCAGAAAATCAAAACGCAAACAAAGCCCTTCTCATCACTCGGTTTTGCAGCATGATGAGAAAGGCTGTAAACAAATAATAAATAACGACCTAATTTTATGAAAAGGTGATATGATATGGCAATAGTTGTAGGCGTGCGTTTTAAAGACGTAGGCAAGGTATATTATTTTGAACCCAATGAAGAAACTTTTCAGACGGGTGACAAGGTCATAGTTGAAACCGTGCGCGGTGTAGAATGCGGCGAAATCGCAATTGAACCCAAAGAGGTTTCAGAAAACGAAATTGTAAAGCCGCTCAAGAAAATTCTGCGCAAGGCTACTGAAGCGGATAAAAGAAAGCTTGAGGAGAATATTAAAAAAGAAGCTGAAGCACTTACAATCTGCGAGCAGAAAATTGAAAAGCACGGGCTTAACATGAAGCTTGTTGATGTAGATTACACGCTTGACGGCAGTAAAATTCTTTTCTACTTCACAGCCGATGGCAGAGTTGACTTCCGCGAGCTTGTAAAAGACCTTGCTGCTGTTTTCCGCACCAGAATTGAACTGCGTCAGATTGGTGTGCGTGATGAAGCCAAGATGCTCGGCGGACTCGGTATGTGCGGCAGACCCTTCTGCTGCAGCAGCTACATGGGCGATTTTCAGCCTGTTTCAATCAAAATGGCTAAAGAGCAGGGCTTATCACTCAATCCCGTTAAAATCAGCGGCACCTGCGGCAGACTTATGTGCTGCCTGAAATATGAACAGGAAGCATACGAGCATCTGTTGCGCGTTACGCCCAAAAACGGTGCAATTGTACAGACCAAGGAAGGCAAGGGTGTTGTAACCGATGTCAACCTGCTCACGGGTATGTTAAAGGTAATGCTCGACCGCAATCCCAATGCTGCACCCATAACAGTAAACAGACATGATGTAACACTTATCAAGGACGGCAAAATCAGAATTGACAAGGCCGAGCTTGAAGCACTTAAAGGAATTGAATAAAACTTAATGAAAGAACTTATTGAGAACTCACAAAAGGCTGAAAGCGCCGTACTTGTGTGCGTTGATTTTGGCGAATACGATGCTGAAAGCGCGCTTGACGAGCTTGAGGAGCTTGCTAAAACCGCGGGGGCAGAGGTTGTTGCGCGCATGGTACAAAAGCGCGACAAGCCCGACAACGCAACCTATATAGGCGCAGGCAAGCTTGAAGAATTGAAAGAATTCTGCAAGGATAACGAAATTGACCTGCTGATTTTTGATACAGAGCTTTCCCCTTCGCAGACAAGAAATATTGAAGACGAAACCGATGTGCGCGTTGTTGACCGCACTACGCTGATACTTGATATTTTTGCAGGGCGTGCAATGAGCGGCGAAGGTAAGCTGCAGGTTGAGCTTGCACAGCTTAAATATTCAATGCCCCGACTTACGGGTAAGGGTATGCAGCTTTCGCGTCTTGGCGGCGGTATAGGCACGCGCGGTCCCGGCGAAACAAAGCTTGAAAGCGACCGCAGACATATACGTCGCAGAATTTCAGCCCTTGAAGAACAGCTTGAACAGCTTGAAAAGCGCAGGAACAACCTGCGCAGCCGCAGAGCAAAGGACGGCGTACAGACTGTTGCAATAGTCGGCTACACGAATGCCGGCAAATCAACTCTGATGAACACTTTAACCGAAGCAGGTGTGCTTGCAGAGGATAAACTGTTCGCAACGCTTGACCCAACTTCCCGCGGGCTTGATTTACCCGACGGACGCAGGGTAATGCTGATTGACACGGTCGGACTTATCCGCAGGCTGCCTCACCACCTTGTAGAAGCGTTCAAATCAACACTTGAAGAGGCCGCAAGCGCAACCGTTATACTCAACGTTTGCGACGCTTCATCGGAAGAATGCGGCGAGCATCTGCGCGTTACGCAGGATTTGCTGACAGAGCTTGGTTGCATGAACAAGCCTGTAATATCCGTTATGAACAAGTGCGACCTTGTTGAATCAATCGCCGATTTGCCCACCTTCGGTCGAACGGTTATGATAAGTGCAAAAAGCGGCGAAGGGCTTGATAAGCTCCTTGAAGCAATAGCCAAAGAGCTTCCGCCCACACGCAGGCAGGCAAAGCTGCTGCTCCCCTACTCTGCTGCAGCCGCTGCGGCAAAATTCAGGGCTGAGGGCAAGGTAATAGTTGAAGACTATAAGCCCGAAGGAATTTTCCTTGATGTGATAGCAGAAATGTACCTGCTTGACGAATACAAGGATTATATAATTGAAGAATAAAAAATTATGACCATCCTTTCGGATGGTCATTTTTCGTTTAAAACTTAATTGTTTCGTTTTTCTCTGCCGATTCAAATATGGCTTCGATGAGTTTAATCAGCTTACGCTGCTGGTCGTGCGTGACGTTAGGTGTGCGGTTATTTTCAAGTGCATCACAGATATCAATATAATACGCATCCCAATCATCCTCACCCTCGGGCAATGGAAAATGCTTAATGCTTTCTTCGGTTCGGGGAGCCATCGTTTTGGTCAAGCCGACGCCCGCTTTTATCGGAACGCTGTCACGGTTTTCCCAATCGGATACCATTACAACTTCGCCGTTACCCTTCCAATCTCTGATTATTGCCGTACCGTTTTCACCGCAGACATACCACAGCGGCATTTCGATAAAGTTATTTGTCATAACCTCTATCTGCCAGCTTACATTATCTTCAAACTTAATAATAGCTTTAAAGCCATCATCACAATCGAAGTTTGTGATATGAGTACATTCAGCATAGACTGAAAGCATCTTTTTATCTTTCATCAGAGTCAGCATCTGGTCAAGCAGATGTACACCCCAGTCAAGCAGCATACCGCCGCCGTGTTCCTTTTCGGAACGCCAGCCGCTGGGTATACCGCGCGAACCGTGAACACGGTGTTCAAAGCAATGGATTTTGCCGAGTGTATTGTTTTCGTAAAGATTTTTAACCTTTAAATAGTCGCCATCCCAGCGTCTGTTCTGATGAACGGTGAACACTTTGCCTGTTTCGTTGGCAACAGCTATCATTTCTTCAAGGTCTTCGCTGGACATTGTAACGGGCTTTTCGCAGATTACATTTTTGCCTGCACGAAGTGCATCAATAACTATTTCCTTGTGAACATCATTCGGTGTTGCAACTGTTACAAGGTCTATCCTTTCATCATTGAGAAGCTCTGCACGGCTCAAATAGCTGTGTGCGCCCTCTTCTTCACCTTTTTTCTGAACAGCCAGGTCAATATCATAAAAGCCTAAAAATTCGAGTTTATCTATACTCTGACAGCGTCTGCCATGGAAGTGACCCATACCGCCATAGCCAATAACTGCATGACCGATTTTATTGTTAATCATAATGACAACCAAGCCTTTCTTGAAGTAATACTCATTACCTATTCACTATTACTTATTACCTCAATCAAACCCACCACATGGTGCATGGTTCTTCCTTCATGACTGCACGCTTGAGCATATCAATAGCCTTTGTGAAGCCTTCATTCTGACTCATGAGCGAATCCTCATGCTCAATGCTGATTGCATAATCGTAGCCGACCATGCGAAGGTTGGAAATAATATCCTTCCAGTAGGTTTCATCGTTGCCGTAGCCGACTGAACGGAACACCCAGGAACGATTGATTTCGTCGGAATAGGGCTTAACATCAAGCACACCGTTTACGGCTGTGTTGTACTTATCAACCTTTGTATCCTTTGCATGGAAATGGAAAATTGCACCCTTGAGCGCACGGATAGCCGCAACAGGCTCAATACCCTGCCAGATAAGGTGGCTGGGGTCAAAGTTTGCACCGATTTCAGGACCGACAGCTGCTCTTAATTTAAGCAGGCTTTCGGGGTTATAAACGCAGAAACCGGGGTGCATTTCAAGCGCAATTTTATCCACACCGTGTGCCTTTGCAAACTCAACAAACTCTTTCCAGTAGGGAATAAGAACTTCATTCCACTGCCATTCAAGAATTTCGCCGAATTCATTGGGCCAGGGGCAGGTTACCCAGTTGGGATTCTTGGATTCTTCACAGTCACCGGGACAGCCGGAAAAAGTATTAATCTGATGTACACCGAGCTTTTCAGCAAGAAGGATTGCCTTGCGCATAGCTGAATCAAACTCTTTTGCAATTTCCTTGTTGGGGTGTACGGGATTTGCGTGACAGCTCAATGCGCTGATTTCAACATTGTACTTTGCAATAAGCGCCTTGAATTCTTCAAGCTTTGCTTCATCATTCAGAAGAACATCAGGGTCAGCGTGCTGCGTGCCGGGATAGCCGCCACAGCCGATTTCAACCATTTCAATACCCTTTGATGTGAAATACTGCAATGCTTCTTCAAAGGGGAGGTTACCTAAAAGATTTGTAATTACACCTATTTTCATTTTTCGTCACCTGTTAATCAAAGAAGAGTTTTAAGGTATGTGATACTGCGTTTGATATCGTCAAGTCCGTTGGGTACAGGGTCATCGTTTTCAACTACAAGCCATTCAATGCCCGCATCCTTTGCAGCCTTTACAACAGCGGCTACATCACATTCGCCCTCGCCGAGTGCACGGGGCTTACGGTCCACACCGTCCTTAACATGAAGAAGGCAGATATCGTCCTTATTCTCCATAATATAATTGTAGTTATCTATACCTGCACAGAAGCTCCAGTATGTGTCTACCTCCAGCTTTGTGTGTTCAGCAAAAATCTGCATACCGATTTTGCCGTTTTCAAGGGGAGTAAATTCCTCTGTATGGTTGTGGTAATATGTGGGTATGCCGAGTGCTTCAGCACCTGCTGCAAGAGCCTTTGCGGCATATTCGCACTCTTCAACCGTATCGTGTGCTGCACCGCCTACGCCGCAGTGAAGGCAGCCGAGTGTTTTATGGAATGCTACGGTCTGCTCAATTTTTTCAGGCAGATAATCTTCAACACCGATATGCGCACCTACAGCAACAAGACCGAGCTCGTCAAGCTTTGCTTTTATAGTTTCGGCATCAACACCGTGGTAACCCGCAAATTCTACGCCTTCGTAGCCCATTGCTTTTACCTCTTCAAGAACGTGCATAAAATCCTCTGCGCTGTTTATACAGTCACGCACGCTGTAAAGCTGAACTGCTATTTTCATAATTCAAATCACCTTTTATGTAAAATTAGTCGTTATTGAGATATACAGGCTCGCCTGTTTTTGCAGATTCGTAAATAGCTTCAAGAATCTGAGTAACTACAAGTGCCTGCTCAGGCTTTGTCATAACCTCTGTATCGTTGAGGATAGCGTTATACCATACGCGGCATTCAACATCCTTCGGGTCGGGGTGTCTGTCACCCTCATAGAAGGCTACGCCGCCTGCATCAAAGGAAGGTCTTTCAATAACCTGACGACCGTATTTGACATAGTTGAACTGAAGGCTTTCGTCCGGACCGTAATAGTCTGCACCTGCCTTATCGCCGCAAAGTGTGCAGATAGCTTCTCTCGGGTCAGCAATATTGAGCGCCCATGCGGATTCAAGCGTGATTGTTGCACCGTTTTCCATTACGATGAAGCCAAATGCAGAATCTTCAACAGTGAACTTATCGGGGTCCCAATCGCCCCAGGAGTTAGCCGCGCGCTTCTGCTGACCGAGCTTTTTAAAGGTTGTGCCTACAACCATCTTGGGCTTGTAGTTATTCATCATATAAAGAGTAAGGTCGAGAGCGTGTGTACCGATATCAATAAGAGGACCGCCGCCCTGCTCGTATTCGTTGAGGAAAACACCCCATGTGGGAACAGCGCGTCTGCGAAGTGCAATAGCCTTTGCGTAATAAATTTCGCCGAGGTCGCCGTTGTCGCAAGCCTCTTTAAGATAGATAGAATCATCTCTCCAGCGCTGCTGATAGCCGATAGTGAGCTTTTTACCGGTACGCTGGGCAGCATCACACATAGCCTTTGCTTCCGCATAGGTTTTTGCCATGGGCTTTTCGCACATTACGTGCTTACCTGCTTCGAGTGAATCTATAGTAATAAAGCTGTGTGAACGGTTGGGAGTGCATACGTGAACAACATCAATGCTCTCATCCTTGAGCAGTTCTTTATAATCCTCATAAACTGCTGCACCTTCAACACCGAATTTTTTTGCTGCAGCTTCTGCGCGTTCAACAACGATATCACAGAATGCAACCATTTCGGCTTCCTTAATTTTTGCAATTGCAGGCATATGCTTGCCGTTTGCAATACCGCCGCAACCGATAATACCGACTTTAAGTTTTTTATCCATGATTTATTCCTTTCTGCCGCAAATCAAGCGGCAATAAACTACACCTTAATTATATAAAATAGGTATTCAAAATCAACACTTTAAAGTGTAAAATATTATAAAAAAATATTGTTTATTTTTCACAATATCCGCTCTTACTGCTTCTTCCTTCTGTCAAGCCGAAGCATACCGATAACAATAGATGTAAGCACAAAAATTTCTGTTGCAATGCCGGCAAAAGAGCGGTTCGGAATATTATAAATCAGCCAGCAGGCAGAGGTTGGCATTGAAAGCGCACGGTTTATTTTCGGCGAATCAATCCACAGCACAACAGAGGATACAACCATGGCTATAATTGGAAAAACGGAAAAAATATTATCCCATGTCATAATACCCGAAACGGTAAACACCACGCTGAAAACAACGGGCCAGAGCTTAAAATCCGTAAATTTATTTTTGCCGCGGTTGGCATAAATAAGCGAACGCAATGCGCCGATAAAATTGGAAATACAGCCCGTATATGCGCCAATAAGAAGAAAATGCAAGGTAAAAAGCAGACCCGACACCATCTGAAAAGCAAGAATGTTTTTGTGCGTTTTCTGCTGATATGAAAAAACAATTATCGCCATTGCAACAAAGCCGATTATCTGCCCGATTGTTTCAACCATATTTATTACTCCGTATTAATTTATAGGTTAATATATTAATATAATATTATATGTTTTATTTTTCTAAAAGCAAGGGGCAAATTGCTTGAATATAGCCCCTGTTTTTTGGGATATTTGACAAAAGATTTCTGCGGTATTGAAAAGACAAAAATAAAAGGGTATAATTTATTCGGTTTAAATTAACAAATTACAGTTTGTCAAACTGAATTGAAAATTGAAAATGGAAAGTTGAAAATTAAAGGTCGCTTCGCTCCGAATTTATAAAATGTTGATTTAAAGCGATTATTATAATGGGTGAGAGCGAAGTCCTCCCACCATTTTACATTTTCAATTTTTTATTTTACATTGTTTGTCCCCGACAAACTGTAATTTACCAATATAAAGGAGAATAAATATGCTACATGAAAAGCCTGCAAGAGGTTCAACGCCACAGCCCGACCACATAATGATAAGCCTTAACGGCGATGCAAAAACCTGCATGGCTGTCACCTGGCGCACAAGCACCGCTGTTACCGACGGATATGTGCTTTGCCGCGAAGACGGTACCGACGAATACAAAAAGCACATTGCTGAAACAGAAGTTTTTGAAAGCGATATAGATATCAGCAACATATTCTGGGCAAAGCTGAACGGTTTGAAGCCCGGCACAAAATATTACTATACCTGCGGCAATGATACTTACAGAAGCGAAGAATACTTCTTTACTACCCAACCTGAAAGCATCGAAAAATTCAAATTTTTAGTTGTATCCGACCAGCAGAAGGGTGACCCGTTTGAAACACCCGACTATTCATATTTCAACACTCTTATAAAGGATTTTCTGAAAAAGCACCCTGACACTGCCTTTATTCTTACTGCGGGCGACAATACCGACTGCGGTCAGCACGAGCAGCAATGGAACGGTGCATTCCTCGGTTGGAAAGGCATAGCCGAATATGTGCCGATTATGTTTACTGAAGGCAACCACGATACCCGCGGATTTAAGGATTACCGCACCGGTACCGGCAGATACTATTCCGAGCCTGCCGAGTTTTTCTGCAAACAGCTCAAGGGCAGCTACCCTTACAACGGACCCGAAGGCTGGAAAACAGAGAACTATACATTTGATTACGCCAACGCACATTTCACCGTACTCGGTGTAAACGGACCGGAAGATGTAAACGCATGGCTGGTAAACGACCTTAAAAACAGCAAGGCTGACTGGAATATAGGCACATACCATTTCCCCGTTTGCTACACGGGCAGCGACTGCCAGAACTATGACTGCTACCCTGTCATGACCGAAGGCATGGAAATGCTTGACCTACTTTTCTCCGGCCACGAACACAGCTTCGGCAGAAGCTTCCCGCGAAAGAATGAAGAGCTTTTTGAACAGCCCAGTAAGGGCATGATAAACTACATAATGGGTAATTCAAACCAAAATCCTCCCGGTACACGCAGTTTGAGCAAGGTATGGCACAGCGCATTCTACCCGATGGAGGACAGAACCTCAATGGTAGCCGTCGCAGAGGTTGAAGGTAAAAAGCTGACAATAACAGCCGAGCTTGAAGACGGCAGAATTGCCGACAGATGCGTTATTGATAAAGAGCGCGATGTTATTGAACCGTATGCGCTTGCCCCATACTTCAACCGTACAAGAATGATGTACAAGGGTGCAGACCTCGGACTTTGTCAGTACCAGACAACCTGCGAAGAACATGACGGAGTATGGTTCGGCTGCCTTTCTGTACTTTTCTCATACTTTGGCGGCTTTGTTCAGAAAACCGAAAATCAGGTTTACCTTGAGGGCTATGGACATTGGGCAAGATTTACGCAGGACAGCGACATTGCCGAAACCGACCGCGGTGAAGTTAAGCTTGAAAAAGCTGTTTACCGTAATGCTGAAAGGAAAAATCAGCTTTATATCCCGATGAATGCGGTTGAAATTTTCGATATGCGCTGGGCATACGCAAAGCGCAACAACTTTATACTCGTTGAACACGAAAGCGAAGATAAACCCATAACGGTTCAGCCGTAAATAATAAGGAGATGCAAATACTATGAAAAAACATTTTTTACGCATTATTTCCGCAGTACTCTGCTGTGCAATGCTTTTTGGCGGCAGCAATGTTGCCCTTGCCGCTGATGGTAATGCCGCAGGCGATGTAATCATGTACGGACTTTACGAAACACTCAACGGTATTGTTGAAGGTTTGGTAAGCACAATATGCAAAATTTACATTGACCCCAAAGAATGGAAAGATATCAGCGAATATGACAGCGACGAAATCGGCTTTATGCCCGGACGAAATACATATCAGACCGAAACAAAAGCAGAAAACGAATGGAAGCTCGGCTACGCAAGTGCAAGCCTGCTGCCCGAAGATATCAACAGCGGCAAATATAACCTCGGCCGTGACCTGCTCAACAAGCTCGCAGAAGGTGTATACGATGACCAGCGAATCCGCGTAATTGCAATTGACGATAACAGCGGCGAAGGTGCAGTAATCTGGGGCGCAATTGACGGTATGGGCGTTACCTCAACGGACACACGCACAATACGCAAAGCTGTACTTGCCTACTGTGAAGAAAAGGGAATAAAGGTTGCAAGCATCAACATTTCTGCAACACACGCACATTCCGTACTCGACACACAGGGTGTCAGCACAGAATTCTTCCGCAAGCTTGCAGGCAGCTTCTGGAAAAATCTGCTCGGCATTGATGCTCCCCTTGCAGGGCTTGAAACAGCAGAATACTTCAAGCAGTATTTTATCGGCGAATCTGTTGAATGTATCAAAGCTGCACTTGGCGATATGGAAAGCGGCAAGCTTTATTTTGAAGCCATTGACTGCAGCCGATATTTCAAAGACAAGCGTGAGCTTATAGCAAAAGAAGACCTGCCCGATACTGCGGCACTCTGCTTTGTACCCGCATCAGGCAGCGAAAAGACATATATTGCAGACATAACCTGCCACGCAACATCATTCAGCGCAAGCAACGGACTTGTAGGTTCTGACTACATTTACTACCTCGATAAATACATAAAGGAAGCCAATGGCGGTAACTTCATGATGGTACCCGGCGCAGTCGGTCAGGTTTCACGAGATATTGAAGTAGATACAACCGGCATGACAGAATACGAAGAAAAAGGTGCTGATGCAAGATATCTCGGTGCTGAGCTTGGCAAGCTTATCCTTGCGGCTGAATTCTCAACAGAGCTTGACCCCATCATAAATGTAAAGCACCGCGAAATCTTCATGACACCCGAAAACAGCATTCTCACACTTGCCTGTGAAATCGGTCTTGTAAACAATAAAGTTTATACCGACGGATTCATATTCAAAAAATACATGATGGCTACAGAAATGGGTTACCTTGAATTAGGTAATGAAATCGGCTTTGCCCTTTTCCCGAGCGAGCTTTACCCCGAAGTTTTCTGGGACGATGAAATCGCAGGCTCTCCCACATGGGACGGCACTCAATGGCCTTATAACAGCTTATCAACTGCTGTTGAAGGTGTTACAACATACGCAGTAAGCCTTACAAACGACGCTACAGGCTATGTGCTTACAGATAACAACTTCGCATTCATGGGTCACATCATAGGCGAAGGTATTGCCGATGAAGTTCTTTCAGTAGGCAAGCACACCGGCTCATTCCTTGTTACAGAATATCTCGCACTTGTAGATTCACTTAAATAAAATTATTAATATAATAATATCGACACAGCAATGTATATATTGCTGTGTCGATATTTAAAAACTGAAGATCTGATAGGATTTTAAATATGACAATGACAAAAACACAAACACGAGTTTGCTCCATAGATATATTCAGATGGATTTGTTCAATATTGGTTGTTGCAATTCATAGCACCCCATTTGCTGAAATCAATCAACAGCTAAGCATTATTTTTACTAACATTATACCGACCATAGGCGTACCATTTTTCTTTACAATATCAGGTTATTATTACATAAAAAAGTTAGAAAGCAACGAAAAGGTTTTCTTCCCATATATAAAAAGGTTGATATTAACTTATTTTATTTGGAGTTGCATATATTTCCTCTATGATTTTATAAAATGGGGACATACTAATATTAAAGGCTTCATATCAAACTGTATTATTCTGTTTATGAAGGGCGAAAGTTTTTATCACCTATGGTTTTTTGCCGCACTTATTTTTTCCGTCTGTTTAACCACACTAATTTTCAAGATAAAAGGCAAAAAAGCAATTATTCCTATAAGTGTTATTTTATATATTATCGGTTGTGCCGGATGTTCTTATTATAATCTCAGCACTAAAATTCCCGTTTTAGGCGACTTTTTCTCTTCTGAATATTTCACAACTGTACGAAGATTTTTATTGATGGCTTTCCCTTTCTTTGTATTGGGTTTCTTTTTACAAAAAATTGAAAGCAGACTCATGTTGACAAATAACAATAAAAATCTTTATACGATTTCATTTTTTATTCTTTTACTGTGGGTATCTGAAATTATTTTAATTACCGTTTTGAATTGGAAAACCAACTATATTATCACATTAAGCCTTTATATGCTTATTATAGTTATAATACTGATTCTGTTAAAAAATCCAATGCTGAATTACAGTTCTTTTTCAAAAAGTTGTAGGTCAATGGCGAACTTTATGTATTTTTCGCATCCACTTGTTATGATTTGTATCGAACTTTTATTCCAAAAAATTTTTGATATTGACGTTATCCCAACTTTAATGTTTTTACTAACAATTTCAATAACTTCTCTTTTGGGATTGTTAATTCATAAAAGCAACAATCGTTTTCTTAGTATTTTTATAAACTAAAAATTTGTAACATAAAACACAGAGCAGGCGTAAAACCTGCTCTGTTACTTTTATATATTCAGTTCTGCGTTCTGCACTCTGAGCTGATGCGTTTAGATAAGTCCCTGTGCCATCATTGCATCGGCAACCTTCTGGAAGCCTGCGATATTTGCGCCCGCAACAAGATCATAGCCGAGTCCGTTAGCTTGGGCTGCTGCAGCGGAATTATCGTGAATATTCTTCATAATCTGCTTGAGCTTTGCATCAACCTCTTCAGCTGTCCAGCTGTAGCGCATTGAGTTCTGACTCATTTCAAGTGCTGATGTTGCAACACCGCCTGCATTAACTGCCTTTGAGGGAGCAACTGCCTTGCAGTTTTCCTTAAGGTATTCAAGGGCATCATTTGTTGTGGGCATATTTGCAACCTCTACATAGTAGGGAACGCCGTTCTTGACGAGCTTTTCAGCTTCTGCCATGTTGATTTCGTTCTGTGTTGCGCAAGGCATAGCGATATCAACCTTAACGCCCCAGGGCTTTTCGCCTGCGTGGAATTCTACACCGAACTTGTCAGCATAATCCTGAACCTTATCACGACCGGAAGCGCGCATTTCAAGCATGTAGTTGATTTTTTCTTCTGTAACAACACCGTCAGCATCGTATACATAACCGTCAGGACCGGAAATTGTTACAACCTTACCGCCGAGTTCAGCAATCTTCTTAGCTGCACCCCATGCAACATTACCGAAACCGGAAAGTGCAACTGTTTTGCCCTTTATATCTTCGCCGAAGTGCTTGAGCATTTCTACTGCGTAGTATGTAGCACCGTAGCCTGTAGCTTCAGGGCGGATAAGTGAACCGCCGTAGGGAAGACCCTTACCTGTAAGAACACCGTTTTCAAAGCAGCCCTTGATGCGCTTGTACTGACCGTAAAGGTAGCCGATTTCTCTGCCGCCTACGCCGATATCGCCTGCGGGTACGTCAACATCAGGACCGATGTGTCTGTAAAGCTCTGTCATGAAAGCCTGGCAGAAACGCATGATTTCTGCATCGCTCTTACCTCTGGGGTCGAAATCGGAGCCACCCTTTGCGCCGCCAATAGGAAGACCTGTAAGGCTGTTCTTAAATGTCTGTTCAAAGCCGAGGAACTTCATGATGCCGCTGTATACGGAAGGATGGAAACGAAGACCGCCCTTATACGGACCGATAGCGCCGTTGAACTGTACGCGGTAGCCTGTGTTTACATTTACATTACCGTTATCGTCAACCCAGGTGACGCGGAATGTAATCTGTCTTTCAGGTTCAACCATTCTTTCAAGAAGAGATGCTTTTTCGTATTCGGGATGATTATCAATAACGGGCTTGAGAGAGGAAAGAACCTCAGTAACAGTCTGCACAAACTCAGGCTCGTTTGCATTTTTTTCTGCAACTTTTGCAATTACTCTGTCAACATAACTCATAAAACATTAACTCCAAAAATAAATTCTTTAATTCGCCGCTTTAGCGATGTAAAACATTATAATACCACTTGCAGAAAAATGCAAGATTCTTTTAACGAAATTTCATATTTGGTTGAATTTCGCCGTATTCTTTTCACAATTTTGCAAGAAATATATACAATTTGCAAGAATGACCGCCAAATTCTCATTTTATTTTGAAATTTTTCCTGCAAAAAGGCAACAATATTCATTGTTTTCACAAGTCATTTTTCGTATTTTTAAAACATAAATATTCCAGAGCTCTAAACAACCGCTGTATAGTATATTCCTTGACAAAAATATATAATACTATTATAATATTTATTTATAGTAACAAATCAAGAAAGGAGAATAAAAATGAATTTGCAGGATTTTTTTGAAGCTACTCTCGGTCAGTGGGAGCTTTTGCTGCGCTTGCTGATTGCCTGTATATGCGGTTTTGTAATAGGCGTTGAACGCAGCTTCAGGCAAAAGGAAGCCGGCATAAGAACACATATTATTCTCGCACTTGGTGCGGCGCTGATGATGATAGTTTCCAAATACGGCTTTTTCGATATTGCCGAACTCGGCCTTAACGGACTTGATGCCGACGCAAGCCGAGTAGCATCAAATATCGTTACAGGTATTTCCTTCCTTGGTGCAGGTGTTATATTTGTACGCGGCGGCTCAATCAAGGGGCTTACAACTGCGGCAGGCATCTGGGCAACAGCAGGTATCGGCATGGCACTCGGCGCAGGTATGTATACAGTAGGTGTTGCCTGCACAATAGGCATGATTATAATTCAGCTTTTGCTTCACAAGTTTATGCCCTTCTCGGAAAACATGGAAACCAACATTATATCCATTAAAATTAACGAGGATTCACAGGCACTTGACCAGATTACTCAGCAGCTTACCAAAGCCGGTATGTCCGTTACGGGTATACGCTTCAAAAAGCAGGATAACGGAATCACAAAGGCTGAACTGACTGTTCGCTTTTCAAAGAAAAAAACCTCAATGAAGGCAGTTCTTGATTTCATAACCAATAACGATTCTGTTCAGGAATTCACACTTGAAACCTAACATCAAACCGGGGCATACTGTTAATAACGGTATGCCTTGTTTTTTGTATATGTAACAAAAATGAGCTTTGAGAAAAATAAAATTATGATAAAAAAGCCGATAAAAAAATATTGAAAATCACTTTACATGGTGATATAATTAATGAGTTGTTTTATGACAATACGGCAATTCTGCCTTTTTACAGTTTTTCTGTTAATTTTTTATCTTCTAAGGAGATGTTACAAATATGAGCCGCATGATAGGTACAGTATCCCGTGGCGTCAGAGCCCCCATTATCAGACAGGGTGACGATATAGTAGAAATCGTCACTAACTCCGTTCTTGAAGCATCCGCTGATGCAGGCTTTAAGTTCAACGACAGAGATATCGTTGCAATGACAGAAGCCGTTGTTGCCCGCGCACAGGGTAACTACGCAACAGTTGACGATATTGCGCAGGATGTAAGGACAAAGTTCGGCGGTGAAACCGTCGGCGTTATCTTCCCCATTCTCAGCCGCAACCGTTTTGCAATCTGCCTTCGCGGCATTGCAAAGGGCTCAAAGAAAATTGTTCTCATGCTCTCCTACCCCTCTGATGAAGTAGGCAACCACCTTATCAGCCTTGATAAAATGGATGAACAGGGTGTTGACCCCTATGCAGATGTGCTGACACTTGAAAAATACCGCGAACTTTTCGGCTACGAAAAGCACAGATTCACCGGTGTTGACTATGTAGAATACTACGAAGGTCTTATCCGTGAATGCGGTGCAGATGTTGAAATCATTTTCGCAAACAATCCCAAGGCTATCCTTAACTATACAAAAAATGTTCTCTGCTGCGATATTCACACACGCGCACGCACAAAGAGAATACTCAAGGCTAACGGCGGCGAAATCATTCTCGGTCTTGACGAAATACTCAATGCACCTGTAAACGGCAGCGGCTACAACGCTGACTACGGTCTGCTCGGTTCAAACAAAGCCACAGAAGACCAGGTTAAGCTTTTCCCGCGTGATTGCCAGCCCGTAGTTGACGCCATTCAGAAAAAGCTGTTTGACGCAACAGGCAAGAAAATTGAAGTAATGGTATACGGCGACGGCGCATTCAAAGATCCCGTAGGCAAAATCTGGGAGCTTGCTGACCCCGTTGTATCCCCTGCATACACTTCAGGACTTGAAGGCACACCCAACGAGCTCAAGCTCAAGTACCTTGCAGATAACGAATTCTCCGCACTTTCAGGCGATGAGCTTAAAGAAGCAATCAAGAATAAGATTCAGGAAAAAGACGACAACCTTGTAGGTCAGATGGCAAGCGAAGGCACAACACCCCGCCAGCTTACAGACCTTATCGGTTCACTCTGCGACCTCACTTCCGGTTCAGGTGACAAGGGCACACCGATTGTATTTATTCAGGGTTACTTCGATAACTATACAACAGAATAATCACTACAAAAAGCTAAAAGGCTGTTCCGAAAAACGGAACAGCCTTTAATGTTTTATTTATAAATCTGTTTTATTAAATCCAGCCGAAAAGGAACTGAGTAATTCTACTGAATATATCATTAAACCATGCAATTACCAAATCAAAAAATCCGCCGACAAAATCAGTTACATATTCGGCATAAATATATTCTACATTTACACCGTCTTCGTTTTCATAGCTGTCATAGGTAGTCATATAGTATTCTTCGCCGTTAATCTTTATTACCACGCCGTCGGGTGAAAAGAAGTAGCCTTCTTCCGCGATAAAGTTCATACAGAGAATATAAATATCGCCGCCGTCAAAGGTATAAACATCATCGTAATTTGAATTATAAGCATAAATTGCGTACGGATCATCTTCATCAATAGTTATGCCTTCGGTTTCGATAGTCAGGTATTCTGCGTAGTCTGCCACATCGCAGCCCTTCAGGTCTTCAGCTATTGTTATTTCTATAGTATCAATAACCGTTTTAACCTCAACAACTGTTTTGACGGTTATTATAATATACTCAATATAGCCTCTGTCCTTCTGGATATGAGCTGTATAATCAACAGCTTCACCGTTTACTGTTACTTCGCCGAGTGAAATATTTCCTTCCTCATCCTTTGCAAACTCACAGCCCCATGCCGGAGTAAGGCAGATTTCAAAAGTGTATTCTTCATCGGCAATAAAATAGTAGTAGGGGTCGTTGCCCAACGAATCGGTAACGATAACACCTGAATCAAGTGTTTCTTCAAAATCGACACCAAGGCTGTCAATAGAAACATAGCGATAATAATCTTCAATACTGTAATCGGCAACGGGAGCCAAGGTAAGTGCAACATCTGAAATAGTTTTATCCATTATTACAGTAGCGTAAACAACAATTACGGTAGTTTCTCCGCCGTCAAGATTTTCTTCAGTTACAATTTCAAAATAAACCTCTTCACCATTTACGGTAACGGTATTCATCTGACCTTCCTTTGCAGGAAGCGTATAGCCATCCTTTGCTGAAAGAAGAACCTTTATTTCATAATCACAACCGTAGTTGAAATATTCTGTACTCGGCCAGTAAAACTCTTCTTCATAAATTTCAGAAATAGCAACAGTAGTACCGAAATCATCACAAAATTCTACGCCCTGCGAGTTAACGGTGATGTATTCTTCGTAATTTTCCATTCTTGTGCCGGGTTGAACATCAAGGCTCAGGTCAACATCGGTTACCGTGGTTGCTGCAAAGGCTGTAAGCGGAATTGCGCCAACCAACATCAATACCGAAATAATAACTGCAATAATCCGTTTAGTTTTTTTCATACTGTTCATCCTTTCAGAATTAATACTTATAAATCTAATATAGCACAAAAAAGCATATATACAACCAAATTACGGAAATTTAATAATTTCTTTACTATTTATAGTATTTTCCTGCTTTCTTCAGATAGTCTACAAGCATCATGGGCCAGTCCGTCTGAATAAAATCAACCTTTCTGTCAGCAACCCAGCCCCAGCCTTCGTCCATAGAAACGGTCAATGCTGTATCATCGCTGTGACCGCCTGCAAGCTGTTTCTTATAATCATAAATAATTGTATTTACCCAGACGAGAGTATTATCTTTATGCATTTTTTCAATAAACTCCGCACTTACAAGGGGAGAATTATCCTTTTCAAAAAGAATTTCAACACCGACATAGTTGACATTGCGTTTAAGCAATTCTTCGTGTGCCGGGTGTGTTTCCTTAACAATAGGCATAAAGGGAAGTTCAGGCGCCAAATCTTCCAGCACCTTTATTACTTTAGGACTCATTGAGCTTTTTACAAGCATCTGGTCAACCATATTATGACGTTTTATTGCCTTATATATTTTCTCGGGATTACCCCAGAATTTATCAACATTTATGTAGCATCTGCCCTTGAACTGTTCAAGAAAATCGTCAAGCTTAGGCACACCGAACTGAGTCGGAGTTTCATCAACATTACGGTAGCGCAATTTTTTTACCGAATCATACTTCATGGTGGGAATAAGCCTTAATCTGCCAAGGTGCGGCTTTTCCATGCCGGGGTGAAAAAGGACAAGCTCGCCGTCACGCGTGCAGTCAACATCAATTTCAAGCATATCAGCACCCTGCATAAGCGCAATTTCGTATGCCGCCAACGTATTGCAAGGTATATTTCCACCCGATGCACCGCGGTGTGCAACAACAATTATATTTTCCTTTGCTTTTTCTCTGAGGTCAAAATTCATACAAATCTCCCCTATTGATTGATAGCTTGATTGTAGCACAAAACATTTTCCAATTCAACAAAAAAGATGCCCGTTAAATCAAACAGGCATCTTTCGGTTTATACAGTTGCGTCAAGCTTACTAATCAAACCTGAATTTCTTGTTGCGGAAATATTGTTAAGATAGATTACATCATCAATGCCGTTTTTCTCAACAAACGCTGATACACTACCCTTCCAATAGCGGTAATCAATAATATGAACGGTTGCGTAATTTTCTGAAAGGAACGGTGCAAAGGCATTGCCGAAGGATTCTTTAACAAGCAGGCACGATGAGCCATCTGTAATAGCGGGATTTTTGATTACGGAATATGGCTGGTCACCCGCAACAAAGGTGTTGTACTTGGTGCTGTCAGACCAGGTTGATACGTTATAAACAACTTCCCAGTTATTGACCTTACCGTTTCTGTCGGTATATTTAAAGCTTACATCCTCACCCTTGGGTCTGTATGCGTAAACCGTATCTGGATTTTTTGCAAAGGCAGGGTTTTTGCTTGAATCGCTGTAGAAGCTGCCGAGGAAATTATCAAACTTCACTTCTTCAAAATCGGTAAGCTGTGCTGTTTTGATTTCAGCCGCCTTTGTATACTCAACATAGGCATAATAAGCACCGAGTGCTGTCCAATGATGATCAGTACGGAAATAAACATATTCATCTCTGTGTTCCCGCAGAGTATCGTAGGTTTTCACCTTAATGGCATTCTTTGAAACCATGGAATAGATATAGTTTATCGCATCGTTCTGGTTAGAGCTGTTTACACCCTTACGCACAGAATCTGCAAGAATTATATCCATACTGGTAGGAACAACCATATCAAAAACTCTTGCCTTGCCCTTGAGCTTATCGGCAACCTTGCTGACTGCCGCGGCATAATTATCCGCCTTGGAACGGACAAAGTTGTAATATTCATAGCCGACATTATCAACTATGAGAATATCGCCGAGCTCCTGAACAACATAATCCTTTTCTTCCTCTTTGGGTACTGTTGTGGGCGGTTGAGTTGTTGTTACAGACGGCTTAGTTGTTTTTTCAGGCGTCTTAGTTGTAGTTTCAACAGGTTTTGCTGTTTCGCCTTCGGGAATTATCGGAATTTCTTCACCGACCTGACCCGAAAAGCCGCTTATACTGTCGCCCACACCGTAGAATGATTTCAATTTGCTGTTGAAACTTATAAACGCTTCTCTGAACGGGAATGTATCGGCATACCATGTGCTGATTCCGTCGAAATAGCTGCCATCAAGCAAAGCCTGAACGCTGAATTCGGGAAACTTTGTAAGGTCGCGTTTTTCCGATTCGGAATAGCTCGGACGAAGCGGCATTACAAGCGCCACCGCGGCACCTGCCACCATAACGGTAAAGAAGCAAATCGCTACTATTTTAGCGCTGATTTTTGGCTTTTTCATATTATAATACTCTCCCTCACATTAAAACTGAAAATACAGGAACGGATTGTAGCTGTTACCGACAAGCGCGGCAGTTGAAAGCACAAGCATAACACAAGGGTATACCGCTGTAATAATCCAACCGACAATTGCACCGGAATTGCCGAATTTTACCGCAAGCGCAGTAATAGCCTTTTTAACAAGTCTTGACACAGGAACGCAGGCGATACACGCAACAATAAGAAGGAAAATATTGCTCTTGAGCATAATATTCGCTTCGTAATTAGTAAAGCTGTTCTGATTCATGCAGAACATACCTTTAAGCACTGTCCATACAAGCGGCAGACGCTCAAACTTGAACAGTACCCAACCGAAGAATACAACAATGAGCGTATAAACATTTGATATGGGTTTCGGAATTTTTGCAAGCACCTTGCCGAAAAACAGCTTTTCAACCGCAAGGAATACAAAGTAGTAAAGCCCCCAGAGCACATAGTTCCAGCTTGCACCGTGCCAGAAGCCGGTAAGCAGCCACGTAATCAACAGGTTTAATATTGTGCGGGGCATACCTTTGCGGTTACCACCCATGGGGATATAGACATAATCCCTGAAAAAGCTGCCGAGAGAAATATGCCAGCGACGCCAGAATTCAGTAACAGAACACGAACAGTAGGGATAATCAAAGTTTTCTTTATAATAAAATCCTGTCATCTGACCCATACCGATAGCCATATCAGAATAGGCAGAAAAATCAAGATAAATCTGCAACATATAAAATGCCATGCCAAGCCACAATGCCAACGCAGGGCGTGAGGAAAGCAGCTGAATATTACGCTGAAGCGCTGATAAATCGGCAGCTGCAGCATCGCTTAAAAGCATTGTATCGGCTAAAGCACCGCAGCTGTTGGCAAGCAGAGCTTTTTTTGCAAGGCCTGCCGAAAAGCGGATTATACCGCGGCTGATGCCGTTTGTATTTATTGTGCGGCACTTGATTTGCTGTGCAATATCCTTATAACGCACAATAGGACCGGCAACGCACTGATGGAAAAGAGAAGCATAAAGCAGAACATTGAAAAAATTCTTTTCTGCCTTTACATCGTCCCTGTAGACATCGACAACATAGGTCAGAAGCTGGAAAGTGTAAAAGGATATACCGATTGGAAGCGCAATATTTGTTATAACATCAGGCATACCTGTAAGTGCCTGCAGGTTCTCCTGAAAAAAATTGCCGTATTTGAATACGCCGAGCAAGCCTAAATCGGCAATACAAGCCACAACAAGAGCCGCCTTTGCCTTACCCTTTGATACTGCCTTGTATTTTTCCACTACAAGTGACATCAGCCAATCTATGAAAGACATTGCCACAAGCAGAAGAACATATTTAGGCTCACCCCACGCATAGAAAACGAGCGAAAAAACAAGCATAACCGCATTTCGCGCTGCCGTATTTTTAACCACATAATACAGCAAAAGATTCAGCGGCAGAAATGCAAAAACAAAAAACAAGCTTGAAAATACCATTTCTTTTTCCTTTACCCCAATAAATATCGCTTTAGAGAGCCGATGAAAAACATCGGCTCTCTTTATGATTGACAGTTAGTTACTTAAAATCCGTTTTGTGTGAATGTTTTATTATTTGAGAGGAGTGAGCGTCTGTTCAGAAATATTATTCTGAAGGAACTGCGGATATGCAGGATTTGAATGAACGGTAAGCATTTCAGCGCTGTCATCGTTTTCAAAGAACCAGTTGTAAAGCCCGCCGTGACCGTCATGTGTTGTGCAGTGGAGCATATCCTTTACAAACCATGTGTTTTCGGGAAGCGCACAGGTTGATGCGTCTATCTTGTTATCGGGTGAAATGTGGTTGTGACCGTCGTTAACCTTCTGAACATACTTGTCACCAAGTGTTTCACCAAGAAGAGCAACAGTTGCACCGACAGAAGCATACTTTGTATCAACAGTTTCGTCTGAATCGTTCTTCCATGTGCTGATAATGGGTGTACGCTGTACATTGTATGCAGCAAGAATCATTACGGGAATACCGCTGTCAACAACGGAATTGAGAATTTCGTCTGCTCTGTTCTGAACATTGTAATGGTAGTAGTCAATACGCTCTACAAGCTTTGCAGTTTCTTCATCGTAAAGCGCACCAAGCATGAATCTCTTTGCATTTTCATAGTATTCATCGGGTACAAAGGACCACAGACCGCAGTTAGCCTTGAATACAGGAATAAGCATTTCGTCGTAAACTCGGTCACGGCAGTTGACAAGAACTTCATCAATAACATCAATCAGCATACCGAGAACACCTGTTTTATAGAGGATATCAACAAGTGTTGTGAGGATTTTGCCGCCAACGCCGTCAACAAGCAGGGGCAGGTCATACATGCCGTAGCGGTAAACTGCTTCTTCCTCAATTACGAGGTTTCCGCAGTAAAGGTCGCCTGCAAGGGCAGTACCCTTAATCGGGCAGCACTGGAATATAATGGACTTTATTTTTTCTGTGCCGTACTTTTCAAGGTAAGCCATTGTAACAACGCCGCCCATTGAAGAAGCCTTGAGTCTTACCTTATCATGACCTGTGATTTCAATAACTCTGTCGATAAATGCGTCAAGGCCTTCAGCGGAAGCTACAGGGTCAGCGCGGAAATCGTAACCGTAGTAGTAGCTGTAATCAAGACCGTGCTGCGGGTCTGTCGGCAATTCTTCTTTGGTTGTAACATCGGGGGTTGATGTGCCGTCCGGTGCGTTGGCAAGTGAACCGAAAATGCCCATTGCAGCAGGAATAACCGCATCAATGAAAGCATCGTAATCCTTTGTAAAAACAAGTGAAACAAGCGGAACAATAAGCTTTGCAATAAGCTCTATGTATGCATCTGTTTCGGGACGGAAAATAACCTTCTCATCGGCTGTACCTGCATCTTTATAAAGTGTTGCACTGCCGAGTGCTGCAACATAGACTATAGGCTCTTCGCCGCAGTCGCATTTTGAAGCTGCAGCAGTTGTCTGAAGGACAACGGAAAAGCTGAGCACAAGCACAAGCAGGATACTGATAGTTGATTTTGCGATTTTTTTCAAAATAATCTCTCCCAACTGTTTAATTTTTAATGTTTAAAATAAACCTTTTACATTGTATCACAGAAAAATCATATTTTCAATGTGTAAAGGTAAAATACTTTATTAAATTTTTATTACGCTGACATTGTTTTGTGACTTTCAGACGCATTATATTGTATATTTGTCTTGCATAAACATAATTTCGAGGCAGAAGCAACATATCTGTAAAGCGTTTATACTTTACGCATCTAAATGCTTTTTATCATGCCTTCAGGAATATTGTATGGAAATTTGAACGAAGCAGGCTGACGAACACAAGCTTTTCTTATTTATACTGTCAAAGTTATGCATAAGGCAGATTAAACTTTACGCAGTGGGGCGGTGTCCTCGACGACCCGAAAAGTAAGCGTTATGTTCTGCTGCCGTGACGGCTATTGTATAGATATCTGAGTTTTAAAGTTTAATCTATCGCCTACGGAACTTCGCTCGCATTAATGAGCAAGGTTTGTGTTCGTCAGCCTGCTTCGTTCAAACTAACAGCATATTCAGTATTTACGATATTCTAAACACTTTAATCTGTATACAATATTATGCAAAATCAAATAATTCATTATCTGCAAATTATGCTTGTAATATTGTTTTATTTATAGTATAATATGTTTTAAATTATATAAATAATAAAAGGAGATATCAAAATGGATCCTATTAAGGTCGATTTTTCCGGCAGCGGTGCCAAAAAGAGCGGTTCTGTTATCATTCCGCCCAACAAGGCCGGTGTCAAAACATTAATAAACATTCTCGGCGCAGTCGTTGCCGCAGTTGTAGGCTACTATTTCTACCTGCCTGCCTTCAACTTCAAGGCAATTGAAATGTACATCTATTTTGGCATCATCATTGCCGCATACTGTGTAATGTCCTTCATCACTTCGGGCGCACTCATGTCCCCCGAATACACACCCTATGCACGCAAGAATTCACGCATACCGCTTATTATTGGGGCTGTGCTTATTGTAGTTGTAGGTGTCGGTTTTGTTGTTTCAAGCGTTTTCTTCCGCGCAAAAGATTACAGCGAAATTCTTCCCGTTGAAACAGCAGATTTCAGCGAAGATGTCAACGAAGCAGATTTTTCAAGCGTTCCCCTGCTTGATAAGGATTCCGCAGCAACACTTGCAAGCAAGGCTTTGAGTGACCTTGTTGACGAAAACCTTGTTTCACAGTTTACCGTTAATTCTTCCGACACACAGATTAACCTTAACAACCGTCCGGTAAGAATTGCAACCCTTAAATATCAGAACATTATCAAGTGGTTTACAAACCGCAAGGCAGGTCTTCCCGGCTACCTTGTTATTGATATGACAACACAGAAGGTTGACTTCCAGAAGGTTGAAGACGGCATTATTTACTCCGACGTTGACCACTTCAACCACCTTCTCAAGCGTCACATCCGTTTCAACTATCCCACAGCACTTCTCGGCACATCAGTTTTTGAAGTTGACGAAGAAGGTAATTCCTACTGGGTCTGCCCGATTCTCGACAATACAATCGGTCTTTTCGGCGGTACTGATGTAATCGGTGCTATACTTGTAAATCCCTCAACAGGTGAATGTGTTGACTACACAATCGAAGAAATCAGAACTTCCGCTGAACTCAACTGGCTTGACAGAGTTTATGACCCTGACCTGCTTGTAGACCAGTATGACTTCTACGGTAAGTACCAGGGCGGTTTCTGGAACTCCGTACTCGGTCAGAAGGATGTTGTTGTTACAACATCGGGCTACAACTACATTGCCCTTAATGATGACGTTTATATGTACACAGGTGTTACATCAATCACAACAAGTGACAGCTCAATCACAGGCTTCACACTTATCAACCAGCGTACAAAGGAAGCTAAATTCTACCGCGTAAACGGTGCAACAGAAAACGCTGCACAGGAAGCTGCACAGGGTAAGGTTCAGCAGTACAGCTACACAGCTACATTCCCGCTGCTTCTCAACATCGGTAACGAGCCCACCTACTTCATGGCTCTTAAAGATAAGAGCAACATTGTTCAGCAGTATGCACTGGTTAATGTTAACCAGTTCACAACACTTATTTCAACAGGTACATCAATTCAGGCCTGCCTTGAAAGCTACACAAAGCTGCTTGCTGACAACGGCATTAAAACAGAAATTGATGTAGAAAACATTGTTGACCCCAACACAGGCAGTAACCAAGAACCTGTTGAAGAAAAAGTTCTGCTTGGTGCAATTGAAGACATCAGAGTTGCAGTTATCAGCGGCAACAGCTGTTACTACCTCAAGGTAGCCGGCAGCAACAAATATTTTGCAGTTGATGCATCAGATTTCAATACGGTTATCATTGCAAACAAAGGCGACAGCGTTGAAATCAAGTACACTGACAGCGACGATACAATTATTGAAGCTAAAGGCTTTGAACTCAAATAATTAACTTTAAAGCCGCATCGTTAAACGGTGCGGCTAAAAATATAAAAAGGAGCAGCATAAATGAAAACGCTTGAAATCACAACACAGTCAGCCGAACAATTTGCAGAAGAAGCATTTGAAGAAGTTTCTGCGGTTACACAATGGTTTGAAGCATTGCCCACAAAAATCCTTGATTCTCTGCCTAAAATAGTAGGTGCAGTTGTTGTAATTGTAATCGGCTATTTTGTCAGCAAATTCGCCGGCAAGCTGGTTCTGAAAATAATGAAGAAAAACAATGTTGACGAATCAGTTCACCATTTTCTTGAAAAAATGCTGGTTGTATCCATGCGCATCGTTTTTGTGGTTTTTGCACTTTCCGTACTCGGTGTTGATGTCAACTCCTTTGTTGCCGCACTCGGTGCCGCAGGTATTACCGCAGGTCTTGGCTTGCAGAGCCTTATTTCACAGTTTGCAAGCGGTATTGAAATCATGTTCAACAAGCCCTTCAAATCAGGCGATTTTATTGAGCTTGAAAGTGTTTCGGGTACGGTAGAGCAAATTCACTTTATGAACACAACGCTTTTAACACCCGATAACAGACGCGTTATTGTACCCAATTCACACATTACAACAAATAATCTTATCAACTACACCGCACAGAACAAGCGCAGGCTTGACCTTAAATTTTCCATCGGCTACGGTGACGATATGGCACTTGCAAAACAGATTATTACAAAAGCAAACGAAGATTGTCCCTACACAATAAAGGACGATAACACAAGAATTGCTGTAGGCGGTCACGGCGAAAGCAGTATTACTGTTGACGCTCTCCTCTGGTGCGAAAGCCCGAACTACTGGAACGCATATTACGATATTCATGAACGCGTTAAGCTTGAATTTGACAAAGCTGGCATACATATCCCCTACAACCAGCTTGATGTTCATGTAATAAACAACTGATATAAAAAAGCCTTGCAGCTCAATTTCAAACTGCAAGGCTTGCTTTTTATTCATTTTCAAATACTTTAACTATTTCGCCGATATATATACGGTGATAATCACCGTTGTAATTATTTTCAATACTTTCATCTATAAAGCCTTTCGGGTCCATATCCTGGAAGGCTATTTTTTTGCAGATAACATTATACTTTGCCTGTTCAACAGCTGCAACACCCTCAAGCTCAATTGCCTTCAGACCTGTTGCTTCAAATTTATCGCCGTTTCTGCCGCTGTTTTTACCGCAGTAGCCGAGTTCCTTTTTGTATCCGCCGTCAAAAAAGCTCATTGAAAACATATCTGTTTTTTCAAGTAATTCGTATGTGTATCGCTGCGGACGGATGAAAATAAAAACAACATCCTTGCCCCAAAGCTCGCCAATACCGCCCCAGCTGACGGTCATTGTATTTGTAACACCGTCTGCCGTAGCTGTAACAAGTGCCCAATCATCGCTGATTAACTTAACAGCTGACTGCTTAATATCGCGTATATTTATTTCTTTAAAAGCCATTTTAAATTTCGCCTCCGTTGTATTTTATGCCTTGCATAATCAAATTATTATATGCTGCTACGCTGTCAGGGTGAATCGGACTGTGCTTTTGTAAAAGCTCATTTATGCTGTAGCTTTGTGTATACAGCATTGTTTCGTCAAGGTCTTTTTTTGCTAAAGCTCTTACAATTTCAACATCGTCATAATCTCTGTCCGCCGAAATAAAATCCGCTATATAAATCACCTTATCAAGCAAGGTCATATCAGCCCTTGCCGTAGTGTGATAACGAACGGCATCAAGTACTTCTGTATCAGTTATACCAAGCTTTACTTTTAGATAAGCTGAACCGCTCATGGCATGCCAAAGCTTTGGGTTACGGCATTCCAGCTCGGACAATTTCATTCCGCTTTCTTCAAAAAGAGCAAAATGCTCTTGCCTGTCGGCTTCCTTGGTTATATCGTGAAGCAAGCCTGCAACAAGTGCCTTTTCTTTATCTGCGCCGTATTTTTCAGCCAATTCAACAGCACTCTGCGCAACGCAGACAGAATGGGTATAACGATAATCAGAAAGGCGGCTTTTTAACAGCGCTTTGTATTCTTCTATCATCTGTAAAGCCCCTTTTCATCAATATAAAATCTTACCGCGTCATCAAGCATGCCATAGGTGCTTTCGCCGTTTTTTATACATTCGCGTATCTTGGTTGAGCTTAATTCAAAAGCTGGCAGTTTTGTAATAATAACACGCTTGCCTGCAAGAAAATCCGGCATTTCAAGCTCTTTGCCGTCAGCTTCTCTGTCTGCCGCGCAAAGCGTAATCATATCAAGAATTTCGTCAGCTTTATACCAGCGGTTGAAGCTTAAAAGCATATCTGACCCAACTATGAAAAACAGCTCGTCACCCGGATACTGTTCCTTTAATTCACAAAGAGTATCGTAGGTGTAGCTTTTTCCGCCGCGGTTCATTTCTATTGTGCTTATAACTGCATCAGGGAAAGCCAGCATACACATATTTACCCTATCCTCACCGCTTGCAAGGTTATTTGCATCCTTATGCGGCGGCTGAAAGGTGGGAATAACAAGAAGCCTGTCGAGCTTCAGTTCTTTGACAAAATGCTCGGCAAGCCTTGTATGGCCTATGTGCGGCGGATTGAATGTGCCGCCGAAAATACCAATTCTGCTCATTTTTCTTTTGATACTCGTTTTGTCTTGCGCACAAAGTGAACCTTGTAGCCCTGTTTCTTGGCTTCCTTCTTTGTTGCGGGACGCTTTTTCTGCTCGGGCTTCTTTTCGCCGTGAAGCTCGGGGCTGTAGCGGTAAAGCACAATTACACCACCGATAACCTGAACAACATCTGCGCCCGTTGCCGCAGCAAGTTCATCCGCCGCCTGACGGGGGGTAATGGGGGTTGATTCAAGCAGAACCTTGAGCTTTATAAGCTCCCTTGCACGAAGGGCATCATCCGTCTGCTTTATAAGTGCATCGGACATTCCGCCCTTACCAAGCTGAAAAAGGGGTTCAAGTGTGTTTGCCTGCGCACGCAGCGCAGCTCTTTCCTTACTTGTCAAAATATATCAATCCTTATTGTTAGTTAAAGCCTCAGCAAGCGCTTTGAGTGCATTTCCGCGGTGGCTGATTTTATCTTTTTCTTCCGATGTAAGTTCGGCAAAGCTCTTATCTCCTACCATAAACAGCGGGTCATAGCCGAAGCCGCCGTCACCTTTGGGTTCATAGCCTATTTTGCCTTCGCAAGTACCTGTAACTAAAATTTCCTTACCGTCGGGATATGTGCAGGAAACGGTACAGACAAAACGCGCGGTACGCTTTTCATCGGGAACATCTTTGAGCTTTTCAAGTAAAAGCGCATTGTTTTTGGGGTCATTGCCGTGTTCGCCCGCATAGCGTGCAGAATAAACACCGGGTTCACCGTCCAAAGCATCAACCATCAGCCCCGAATCGTCCGCAATACAGGGCATACCGCTTTCCTTGCAGCCGCTGCGGCTTTTAAGCTGTGCGTTTTCGGCAAAGGTTGTACCTGTTTCTTCAACATCGGTAAGCTCAACACCTGCCTGCTCGGCGGTCAGCACGCTGACACCAAGCGGTTCAAGAATACGGGCAAGCTCATTGCGCTTTTTCATATTATGAGTAGCGATAATATAATTCATAATTATTTGTCCTCGTCCTCTGCTACATCAAACAGACCCTCTGCAAAGGCTCTGGGGTCAAACGGCTGTAAATCGTCCATCTGCTCGCCGACACCGACAAACTTAACCGGAACATTAAGGTCATGCTTTATTGCAAGCACAACACCGCCGCGTGCAGTACCGTCCAGCTTTGTGAGGACTATGCCTGTAATTTCGGCAACATTTTTGAATTCTCTTGCCTGATTTACCGCATTCTGACCTGTTGTAGCATCAAGTACAAGCAGACTTTCACGGTCAGACCAGGGAAGTTCACGGTCAATAACTCTGTAAATCTTCGCAAGCTCATCCATAAGATTCTTTTTATTATGAAGTCTGCCTGCTGTATCAATAATAATAATATCAGCATTTCTTGCCTTGCCGGCATTGATTGTATCGAAAACAACAGCTGCAGGGTCTGCACCCTCTTTGTGCTTAACTATGTCAACACCTGCTCTGTCAGCCCAAATCTGGAGCTGATCAATAGCCGCAGCGCGGAAGGTATCTGCCGCACCGAGTATTACCTTTTTGCCCTGAGCCTTATAAAGAGCTGCCATTTTGCCGATAGTTGTAGTTTTACCGACACCGTTAACACCGATAACGAGAACAATTGACGGCATGGTAATCATTTCCATCTGTTCGCCGCCGTCGATAAGCTCGGCAACAATTTCCTTGATGGCATTTCTTACCTGCTTGCCGTTGCGCAGGTTTTCCTTCGCAACCTTGGCACGAAGGCGGTCAATAATTTCGGTAGCGGTAGTAACACCGACATCACCCATGACAAGAATTTCTTCAAGGTCATCAAACATTTCGTCAGTAATTTCGTTGACACCGTGAAGGACGTTGTCAATAGCGCCTGCCATTGAAAGTCTGGTCTTTTGAAGACCTTTATTTATTTTAGAAAAAATACCCATTTTTTATCTCTTTTCGATTATTTTTCTTCAGCTGCAGTTATGCTGATACCCAGGTCAGTAAGCTGAACGCCGTCAACAGGTGCAGGGCACTCTGTCATGGGCTCTGTAGCATTCTGTACTTTCGGGAAAGCAATAACATCACGAAGGCTGTCGCAGCCAAGCATCTGCATAATAAGTCTGTCAAGACCGATGCCCATACCACCGTGGGGCGGTGCGCCGTAGCGGAATGCATCAAGCAGGTAGCCGAACTTTTCGTGAGCCTGCTCATCTGTAAGACCGAGAAGTGAGAAAATCTTGCCCTGAAGTTCGGGGTTGGTGATACGGATTGAGCCTGATGAAAGCTCAATACCGTTGAGAACAAGGTCATATGCCTTTGCGCGTACATTCGCCTTATCTGTTTCAAGGTAGGGAATACATTCATCCATGGGAGATGTGAAGGGATGGTGCATTGCTACAAACTGACCAAGTTCTTCATCCCAATCAAAGAACGGGAATTCGGTAATCCAGAGGAAGTTGTACTTATCCTTGGGGATAATATCAAGCTTTCTCGCAACCTCGCCGCGAAGCAGACCGAGAGTTGAAAGAACAAGTGAATTTTTCTTATCTGCAATGATGAGGACAACATCGCCTGCCTTGGCATCTGCTTTTTCAAGGATAGCTGCCATTTCGTCCTCTGTCATAAACTTTGCAAATGATGAAGCGACAGTACCGTCCTCATTGAGTCTTATCCATGCAAGACCCTTTGCGCCGCTGCCCTTGACAAACTCTGTAAGCTTGTCGATTTCCTTACGGGTAAGGGTTGTAACTGCACCCTTTGCGGTAATACCGCGGACGCTGCCGCCCTCTGCAATTGCGCCCGAGAATACGCTGAAGCCGCAATCCTTAACCAAATCTGTAAGGTCATAAAGTTCCATTTCGTAGCGTGTATCAGGCTTATCTGAACCGTAACGCTCCATGGATTCTTTAAAAGTAAGTCTCGGAATAGGTTCGCTGATTTCAATGCCGAGAACTTCCTTGAATACGCGTTTTACATAGCCTTCACCGATTGCAAGGACATCGTCCATTTCAACAAAGGACATTTCCAGGTCAATCTGTGTGAATTCGGGCTGTCTGTCTGCACGAAGGTCCTCATCGCGGAAGCAACGCGCAATCTGCATATATCTGTCAAAGCCTGCAACCATTGAAAGCTGCTTGTAAAGTTGGGGTGACTGCGGAAGAGCATAGAAGCTGCCCTTGTGAACACGGCTGGGAACAATATAGTCTCTTGCGCCTTCGGGTGTGGAACGGATAAGGATGGGTGTTTCAATTTCGATAAAGCCGTTTTCATCGAAATAGTCGCGTGTTACCTTTGCAATCTTGTGACGCAGCATGATGTTTGACTGAAGGTCAGGACGGCGAAGGTCAAGATAACGGTGCTTTAATCTTGTAAGCTCCGAGGTCTGGCAGTTGGGAATGATATCAAAGGGAGGTGTTTCGCTCTTGTTGAGAACACGAAGGTCAGTTACCTCAATTTCGATTTCACCTGTGGGAATTTCGGTATTCTTTGAGGAACGCTCGCGAACATTACCCTTTGCCATAAGGACAAATTCACTTCTTGCGGTGAATGCCTTATCAAAAATTTCTCTGTCTGTGTTATCGTCAAAAGCAAGCTGTACAATACCTGTACGGTCACGAAGGTCGATAAAGATAAGCGCACCAAGGTCACGCTGACGCTGTACCCAGCCGGCTACAACAACTTCCTTACCGATATCGCTTGAACGAAGCTCGCCGCAATAGTTGGTTCTTTTAAGTCCTGTCATGAAATCCATAATATTCTAACTCCTTTGAGCATTAATCAAAATAAACCGGCAATGTTGATGCCGCTCATATCTATACCTTCAACACCTGCTATTTCAGCAACGGCAGACTGTATAAGGTAATTCTGGTAGCTGTCCTCAAAACCGTCAAGCTCCATTTCAACGCTTTCGCCGCCATCCATATCTTTAACGGTTACTTTGCCGCTTTCAATTTCGCTGTCGCCGATTACAACTGTATTACGAACATTCAGCTTGTTTGCGTATTTCATCTGCGCCTTGACGGAACGGCCTGCGACATCGTACTGAACAGAAATACCTTCCTCGCGAAGGGAAGCTGCAAGCTTTGCCGCAACAACATTTGCCGCATCACCCATTGAAGCGATGTAAAGGTCAGGACGCTGTTCTTCGGGAAGTGCTGTATTCTGCGCCTGCATGAGAAGCATCAGGCGTTCAATACCGAGAGCAAAGCCGAGTGACGGTGTGCTGTTACCGCCGAGCTGCTCAGCAAGGCCGTCATATCTGCCGCCGCCGCATACAGTACCCTGTGCGCCGATTTGTGTGGAAACGAATTCAAAAACGGTGCGTGTATAATAATCAAGACCGCGGACAATGGTCGGATTGACAACATAGGGAATGTTCATTGCATCAAGGTGGCTTTTGACTGTTTCAAAGTGTGCCGCACAATCTTCACAGATGTAATCAAGCACCTTCGGAGCGTCCTTGGCTATGCCGCTGCAAACGGGGCTTTTACAGTCAAGAATTCTCATCGGGTTTCTGCCAAGTCTGTCAAGGCAGGTTTCGCAAAGCTCATCCTTCTTTGATTCAAAATAGGTATGCAACGCTTCGTGATACTTTTTGCGGCATTCGGGGCAGCCGATTGAATTTATTTCAAGCTGTAAATCCTCAATACCCAGATGTGAAAAAATATTGTGACCGAGTGCTATAAGCTCGGCATCTGCTGCCGGTGCAGCTGTACCCAAACATTCAACACCAAACTGGTGGAATTCGCGCAGTCTGCCCGCCTGCGGTTTTTCGTAGCGGTAGCAGGATGTAAGGTAGCTTACCTTCTGCGGCAGAGGTTCGTTGAATAAACCGTGTTCAAGGAAGGCGCGCATTGCACCCGCAGTACCTTCGGGTCGAAGGGTAATTGAACGACCGCCCTTATCGTCAAAGGTGTACATTTCCTTCTGGACAACGTCGGTTGTATCGCCTACACCTCGGCTGAAAAGCTCGGTATGTTCAAACACGGGGGTACGAATTTCCTTATAACCGAATTTCGAAGCAATATCAAGCATAGTCTGCTCAACATAGCGGGTTTTATAGCTGTCGGCAGGCAGTAAATCCTGCGTGCCTTTGATAGCTTTGGTCACTAATGCCATTGTAAAATATCCTTTCGCAAGTGGTGAAAAATGTATTTAAAATATAGCTACAGGGCGGACAAGCAAGTTGTCCGCCCCGATACTGTTTTATGACTTGGGGTTAACTATATCGCGCCAGTCAAGGTCGCCGCGTTCAAGGCTGTGGATAATCGCCTCAGCTGTAGCGATATTGGTAGCTACGGGAATATTGTGTACATCGCACAGCCTTAAAAGCGTTGCTTCATTGGGCTCGTGCGGTTTTGGATTAAGCGGGTCACGGAAAAGGAGAAGCAAGTCAATTTCGTTGCAGGCTATTCGTGCCGCAATCTGCTGGTCGCCGCCCTGTGAACCGCTTAGAAAGCTCTGGATTTTAAGACCTGTTGCTTCGCTTATGAGCTTGCCGGTAGTACCGGTTGCGCAAAGTGCGTGTCTGCTGAGAATACCGCAGTAAGCAATGCAAAACTGGGTCATAAGTTCTTTCTTTGCATCATGCGCGATTAAAGCAATGTTCATATACCTTTTCCTTTCCTGTTTACCGCAATTTTTTGAAATAAGAAACACTATTCCTTACTATTTATCATATTTTACCAAAAAAAGCCATTTTAGTCAAATATAATTTTTATTATATTATAATTTTTTTAAGTTATAACCAAATACACGCGCTCTCCGTCCATTCTTCCGGCTATGCGCTTAAAAGCCTGCGCCGCAGAGCTTTTCTCGGGGAGCGGTTTACCGCAGCACATATTGAACATAACATTCCTGTCATTCGGTACAACACCGATAAGCCTAAGGCGAGTAGAATCAATTACATCATCCACATTTAGCAGCTTGCCCTTTGTTGTTGCCTTGCGCTCAAAGCGGTTGATAATAAGTCTGCTTTCAGCTATTCCGAATTCCGAAAGGCTATCTGCCGCGGCTGCTGCACTGCGCACACAGACTTCATCAGGTGTGGAAACAACAATTGCTTTATTTGCTGCGGCTGCTGCAAGCTTAAAGCCTGTACCCAAGCCTGCGGGTGAATCGAAAATAATATAGTCGAACCGTTCTTCATACTCCTGCGCAAGGCTTTGCATAGCCTGCTCGGTATATTCAGGTTCAAAACGCTTGGGTGCGCAAAGCAGAACAGAACCGTAGCCCGTTTCGGTAAGAGCCGCATCGCTGCTGCAACGCGAACAGATAATATCGCCCCAGTTGAAAAGCATATCCGATTTTGCGCCGAGAATAATATCAAGGCTGGACAAACCGATATCGCAATCCACAACAAGAACGCTGTGACCCCTGCGCTGTAACGCACATGCAAGACCTGCGGTTATCGAAGATTTGCCGACACCGCCCTTACCTGAGGTAATTACGATTCTCTCTGACATTTCCGTTTACCCTTTCATTAAAGTTCAATTGCTGAAAAATCAATCAATATCATCCGGTTCAAGAAGATGGATACCGTTTTGCCTGAGCACTTCTGTAGCGGCATCGTTATCTGCAACACGGAAAATCATATAAGCAACATCCTGCTTCCTTGCAGTAAATGCATACATATAGTCAACATTGATATCCTTTTCCCTGAGAACATTGAGAACCTGGAAAAGTCCGCCCGGTGTATCGGGAATTTCGACAGCAAGCACCTGAGTTATTGAGAAGATATAGCCTTCATCTTTAAGAACTGTTGCGGTTTTATATGAATCGTCCGTAATTATTCTGACAATACCGAAATCTTCCGTTTCTGCAAGGGAAAGTGCGCGCATATCAATGCCGTGGTTATTGAGAATCTCGGTAAACTTTGCAAGCTGACCGGGTTTGTTTTCTACAAAAGCGGAAATCTGTTTAACTGACATTTCTGTTTCCTCCTTTTATCAATAAAGGTTACGCTTGTCAATTACGCGTACAGCCTTACCTTCGCTGCGGGTAATTGTTTTGGGTGCAACAAGGCGGACCTTTGCGTAAATGCCGAGCATGGCTTTAAGTGCTTCTACAAGTTCCTTTTCCTTTGCTGAGATTTCTGCAAGGTTATCGGAGAACATTTCGGGAGTCATTTCAACATTCACTTCAAGCTGGTCGCTGTAGCCTTCGCGGCTGACAATAATCTGATAGTTTGCAGGATAGCCCTTATTGAGAAGCACAGTTTCAATCTGTGACGGGAATACATTGACACCCTTGACAATAAGCATATCGTCGCTTCTGCCCATGGGCTTACTCATACGGATAAGTGTTCTTCCACAGGCACAGGGTTCGGGATTGAGAACACAGATATCCTTTGTTCGGTAACGGAGAAGCGGGAACGCTTTTTTTGTAATGGATGTGAAAACAAGCTCACCTTTTTCGCCATAGGGAAGGACTTCGCCTGTTTTGGGGTTTATGATTTCGGGAATGAAGTGATCCTCATTTATATGCATACCGCCCTGTTCACAGCATTCAAACGAAACACCGGGACCGGAAATTTCAGTCAGACCGTAAATATCATAAGCCTTGATGCCAAGACGGTTCTGAATATCCTCGCGCATTTCCTGAGTCCATGCTTCCGCACCGAATATACCTGCCTTGAGCTTAATTTTATCCTTAACGCCCATTTCTTCAATTGTTTCAGCAAGGTATGCGGCATATGACGGAGTACAGCAGATAATTGTTGCACCAAGGTCGGTCATAAACTGAATCTGTCTGTCAGTATTACCCGAAGACATCGGAAGAGTAAGACAGCCAACCTTATGAGAACCGCCGTTGAGACCGGGACCGCCTGTAAAAAGACCGTAGCCGTATGAAACCTGAACTACATCGCTTTTTGAAGCGCCTGCAGCTACCAGTGCACGGGCACAGCAATCTTCCCAAAGGTTTATATCGTCCTGTGTATAGAAAGCAACTACACGCTTACCTGTTGTACCGCTTGTGGACTGAATACGAACGCAATTCTCAAGCGGTTCAGCCAGCAGACCGTAGGGATAGCATTCACGAAGGTCATCCTTTGTAAGGAAGGGAAGCAGATGCAAATCCTGCGTGCCCTTGATATGTTCAGGCTTAACGCCTCTTTCTTCCATAAGCTTTTTGTAGTAGGGAATATTGTTCCATACATGCTGAACCTGGGCAACAAGGCGTTCATCCTGCCAGGCTTTGATTTGTTCGCGTGAAGCACACTCTGCTTCAGGCTGATAGTAATTGTTCATTTAAAAGTTCACTTCCTGAAAAAACTGTATATGCGAGTACAAAAATTACTCTGCATATCATAATAACAAAAATCTTTAAAAAAGTAAATAGAATTTATATATTTATATTTCAAAGACCGTTCAAATTACAGTTTGTCGGGGACAAACAATGTAAAATGAAAAATTGAAAATGTAAAATGGTGGGAGGGCTTCGCCCTCACCCATTATAATAATCGCTTTAAATCAACATTTTATAAATTCGGAGCGAAGCGACCCTTAATTTTCAACTTTCCATTTTCAATTTTCAATTCAGTTTGACAAACTGTATTTGTCGGTTCACTCAAAATAATCTTCAACCGGTGCTTTCCAATCGAAAATAATTTCAGGCTGTTCAAAAGGTGTTTTTGAATAGCAGGAATTGAGTTCTTCGCCGTATTTTACATGGCGGATTACATTTACAAGCATTTCAAGGTCACGGTGATGGTGGAAGTGTACGCCCTTGCGGTAATACCAAAGCAGATTTTCTTCCGCACCGAGGAATTTATACACTTCCTTTGCTGCCATTGTTGTATGCCACGAACCTATGGGATTGCCCCATATATCGCTTGCCGCTTCCGAAACAAACAGCACGCGCGGTGCAACCATAGCCTTGATAAAATGCGCATCAAAAGGCAATTCAGCTTCGTTGTTTGCATATTTATACATTTCGGGACCCATCCAGAAACGGAAACGGTCAAGCAAATCGGCAAGCTCTTCACTTCGTCTTTCATTACCGTCTTCTGCAATAGCAGACATAGCGGTACGGTAGCAGGCACATGAACCCGCACATGTTTCATTCGGGTTTACAATAGCGGCGCGTTCATCAAGCACACCTGCAAGTGCGGCAGTTTTACCGCCGCGTGAATGACCGGTAAAAGCAATACAGCTCATATCAACAATTCCGAGCTTTTCAAGCGCATCAACGCACCTTGAATAGCCCCATGCCCATGCACCCAAAGCACCGAAGGTATATTCGGGATAGGTTTCGTAAAGCTGTCCGTGGCCGATACCTCTTTCATCAATATCATGCGCCAGTTCACAACGGTTGAAAAGGCAGATTGTTATACCGTTATCGGTAAGAATTGAAGTGTATTTTTTATCAAACGGATAGTCAAAGCACATGTCGCCGTCAATAACAACGGGGCGCTTATTATCTCTGTCTGCACCCTTGACATACATTGTAAAAACCACCGGCTTTGCGCGTGTACCGGTGTGAATCCTGTAGGATTCAACTACGCTCATATAAAGCGGTTCGATTTCCAAAAATTCGGGCTTTGGCGGCATTGTGCCGTATTGAAGTTCAACGGCAGTTTTATACATTTCCTCGCGGCGTTTTGCCCAATCTTCCTTTGTTTTTACACGGCTGCCGTCATCAAGCAAAAACGGGTCAGGCAGTTTACCCGCAACCGTATATTTTGTAACTTTTATTGTATTTTTATCAACACAGTATTGGCACATTATAAATCCCTCCTACTCCATCCATTGAACAAATGCTGTTTTACCATCACTGCTGTAGCCTGCATTTTTATAAAACTGCAATGTTGTTTCTTCCTGTGAGCCTGTAATCAGCATCAATTTATAACAATTATTATCAACAGCTATTTTCTTTGCAAAAGCAAGGCATTGCGTTGCATAACCTTTCCCTCTGTAGCCCTTATGGGTAACAACATTTTCTATCAAAGCGTATTTACGCACTTTTCTTGTTAAATTAGGAACGATGACACAAACGCAGGAAGAAACAATTTTACCGTATTTTTCATAAACTATCAGGTGATAAGCCTCGTTAGCCATAATTTCATCCCACATATTTTTCAGATTTCCGGATTCTTCCGGCACAGAGCTTTCGTGCAAATGCAAATACAGATTCAAAATTCCATTTAAATCCCCGTACTGTGCTTCTCTTACCATTTTTACCACTCCAATTTCATACGGCTGATTAATTTCGCATATTAATAATACAACACATTACAGAAAATATAAAGAGATATTTTATAAATTTAGAGGAACAAATTATGTCCGTATTATTTTTCAAGTTGCAAGAGCTTTGCTGGAATCCGCTGATACTTGCGTGGTTTATGGGTACGGGGCTTTATTTCACGGCAAGGTCGGGATTTTTGCAGATACGCCACCCGATAAAAATTTTCCGTGCTACCTTCGGCAATATGAAAAACAGCGACTGCAAGGATGGCATTTCGCCCTATGCCGCGCTATCTGCGGCACTTGCGGCATGCATGGGTACAGGCAATATAATAGGCGTTGCTTCTGCGCTGGCACTTGGCGGACCGGGGGCTGTGCTTTGGATGATAATATCCGCCATACTGGGTGAAATGACAGCTTTTGCCGAAAACACACTCGGCATAATTTACCGCGAAAAAAATGGAAAAAACGAATGGACAGGCGGTTCAATAAACTACATAGAAAAGGCTTTGGGCAAAAAGGCTTCTGTTTTATTCTGCATTTTTTGTATAGGTGCTTCGCTCGGCATGGGAAACATGACGCAGGTTAACACTATAGCCGTAACGCTTAACGAGCAGACAAAGGCTGCGCCCTTGGCTGTTGGTGTTGCAGTTGCGGCGGTAGTTGGAATGGTTATAATCGGCGGTGTGAACCGCATTTCAAAGGTTACAGAAAAAATAATTCCGCCGCTGTCGGCTATTGTTATATTCGCGTTGTTTGCTGTAATTATAAAAAACTGCAATCATATTCTGCCCAGCATAAAGCTGATATTTGAAAGCGCATTCGGGTTCAGGAGTGCTGCCGCAGGCATATCGGGTTACACAGTAAGCAAGGCAATAAAGCTTGGCGTTGCGAGAGGTGTATTTTCAAACGAAGCAGGACTTGGGTCGTCCCCTATTGTTCATTCCGCCGCTGATGTTGATTCGCCTGCAAGGCAGGGATTGTGGGGAATAACGGAAGTTTTTATTGACACGGTACTGATGTGCAGCTTAACCGCGCTTGCGTTACTCACAAGCGGCAACGCAACAAATACTGCACTATCCCCTGTTGAAATGTGTGTTAATACCTTTGCAGATATTTTCGGAAACTATTCCGGTATTTTTATCTGCATTTCGCTTTGCCTTTTTGCCTTTGCAACTGTAACAGGCTGGAGCTATTACGGCGAAAAAGCAGCAGAATATATATTGGGCGAAAAACGAACATGGCTGTACCGCTGTGTTTATCTTATCTGCATTGTTGCAGGTGCGTGCATACAGCTTGATACAGTATGGGCGCTGTCAGACATATTCAACGCACTTATGGCAATACCGAATTTAGCGGCAATATGGAAACTAAAAAAGCATATAATACCGCATATAAAAACGGCGGTACAGCTTTGAGTGCTGTACCGCCGTTAATTAAATTATATCCTATTATTTTACGGGTTTCTTTGCTGTAGCCATTTTGATTACAAAAAGAACTGCAAGCATGATAACAATCATAATGGGAAGAACGATAACTGCGTTCTGGATAAAGCCGGCAAGAATATAACCTACAAAGGAAACCGCTGCAACTGTAAGAGCATAGGGAAGCTGGGTTGAAACGTGGTTAAGGTGGTTACACTGACCGCCTGCGGAGGACATGATTGTTGTATCGGAAATGGGTGAGCAATGGTCGCCGCAGACTGAACCTGCAAGGCAGGCAGACATAGCAACAATCTGAAGCGGGTCGCCTGTTTCAAAAATGATTGTAACGATGGGAATAAGAATACCGAATGTGCCCCATGATGTACCTGTTGAGAAAGAAATGAAGCAAGCAACAAGGAAGATGATAGCGGGAAGGAAGTTAGCAAAATTGCCTGCCGCACCTGTCATTACATCGTTAACAAAGGGCTGTGCACCAAGAATACCTGTCATATTCTTGAGGGCTGTAGCAAAGGTAAGGATAAGGATTGCGGGAACCATGGCAATAAAGCCCTTGGGAATACATTCCATAGCTTCCTTAACTGTAACAACCTTGCGAAGTACGAAATAAGCAATTGCGAAAACAAGAGCAATAATGCTGCCCCAGGGAAGACCGACCGTAGCATCGGTATTTGCAAAAGAATCAACAAAACCTGCACCGTCAAAAATTCCGCCGACATAAAGAAGGGCAAATACGCAACATACGATAAGAACGATAATGGGAAGAACAAGGTCAAGAACCTTACCCTTGGGGTTAAATCCTTCTTCTGCAACCTCTGCCTTTTCACCGCTTGTGTAAAGGTCACCGTGCTTTTGAGCGTTGAACTCGTGAAGCTTCATCGGACCGTAATCAAATTTCATGAATGAAATTGCTACAATGAATACAAGTGTGAGAAGCGAATAGAAATTGAAGGGAATAGCCTTGATAAACAGAGCAAGACCTTCACCCTCGGGTGCATAGGAAGAAACAGCGGCTGCCCATGAAGAAATGGGAGCTATCATACAGATGGGTGCTGCAGTAGCATCAATAATGTAGGAAAGCTTTGCACGGGAAACCTTGTGGCTGTCTGCTACAGGGCGCATAACCGAACCGACTGTAAGGCAGTTGAAATAGTCATCAATAAAAATCAGAACACCAAGCGCAAAGGTAGCAAGCATAGCACCTGTGCGGGATTTGATATTCTTTTCTGCCCAGCGGCCGAAAGCGGCAGAACCGCCCGACTTATTGACAAGGGCAACAAGCACACCGAGAACAACAAGGAATACAAAGATGCCTGCTGTACCGGAAACGGCTGAAATAAGACCATCGTTTGTGAGAATATCCATAGTGCCGGTGAAGCTGAAGTTTGCACCGATAAGTGCACCTGAAAGGATACCGATGAACAGAGAACTGTAAACCTCTTTGGTTACAAGAGCAAGACCGATAGCTATAACCGGGGGAACAAGAGCCCACCAGGAAGCCGTAACCTCGCCTGCACCTGCACAGGTTTCACAATCTGCGCCGTCAACAAGACCTGCACCTGCGCAATCAACACAGGGAGCAGTTGCCATAGCACCGCCGGAAATACCTGCATAAACAAGCAGACCGACTATTACCACAGCGACAACGGCAAGAAGTATTTTTCTTGACTTTGACATTGTTAGTCACTCCTAAAAATTTGATTTAATAAAAAATGACATAAAGCTTGATGCTCCATGTCATTTGATTAACTGAAAAATCACATGATAGCACTCCACAAAAAATGTGACAGTCCGCAGAATATTTTCCTGCGACCCAGCAAAACGGATAAAACGGGGAAACACCGTTTCACTTCGGCAGCTGTCCCTTTCACAAAGGCATTAGATTATCCCGTTATAATGCCTGTTACTGATGAAAGCTGCGCCTCTATCTGCATATTTTATTTATAAGTGGAATATATCATACTTAATTGGGTATGTCAACAAGTTTTTAATACAAGAAAGCTTATAGTTCGACAAATTATACTGTAAAATTATACTCGCCTGCAGCGATTTCCTGATTTATACCGGGCAGAATAACTGTAGCTGTACTGCCTTCCGGAACGGTAAAGATATAGGTTGTTTTGCCGTTTTCGGTTTTCCATTCGCTTGCAACAAGACCGCAACGGGTTTCAACACTTGCTTTTACCCAATCAATACGGCTGTCGGTAACGGGACGGAAAACAATGTGTTTATATGCGGGGTTGGTTTCATCAACATTGATACCTGCCATATCACCGTACATCCAATCAGCTACTGCGCCGTAGGCATAATGGTTGAACGAGTTCATATCCGTACTCCACATTGTGCCGTCCGCTCTCAGGCTGTCCCAATGCTCCCATATGGTTGTTGCGCCCATTCTAACAGAGAACAGCCATGACGGATATTCTTCGCGCAGAATAAGGCTGTAGGCAGTTTCGGTATAGCCGTTATCGGTAAGGGCATGAAGCAGATACGGTGTACCGACAAAGCCTGTTTTAAGGTGACCGCACTCGGTTACAAGCTCATTAAGCTGCTTTGCGGTTTCGGCAACATTGTCAGAAATACCGAAATGCACAGCAAGTGTTGCCGCGGTCTGTGTTGCATATTCAGGCTTGATTCTGCCGTTTTCCATAAATACTCTGCGGAATGCTGCAATTGATGCTTCACGCTTCGCCTTCTGCTCTGTTGCATCCTCACCGCAAAGCTCCATAGCCTTGATAAGAATATTGCTTGAATAAATATAGTAAGCTGTTGCAATAAGGTCTTTATTTGTACCTATATCGCACTTGCCTACATCACTTGCATCAAGATTGAGCCAGTCACCAAAATGCCAGCTTTTACACCATATTCCGTCGCGGCTGCTTTCTTCAATGTATTCAATGTAATTCTTCATAGATTCAAGGGATTTTTCAATTATTGCCTTATTGCCGTAGGACATATAAATCTGCCACGGACAAACCGTCGCTGCGTCAGCCCATGCGGCAGAAGAATTTTCATCACAATCAAAAAGGTCGGGAATAACATGCGGAATTGTACCCCACGGACGCTGCTCAGCACGAAGGTCGGCAAGCCACTTTTCAAAGAATGTTTCAACATCGTAGTTATATGCAGCGGCTTTTATAAACACCTGCGCATCACCGGTCCAGCCAAGGCGTTCATCGCGCTGTGGACAGTCTGTGGGAATATCAAGGTAGTTACCCTTCTGACCCCAGATGATATTTGAATATAATTTATTGAGCATTTCGCTTGAACATTCGAAATGACCTGTGCGCTTCATATCGGAATGAACAACAATAGCTGTAAAGTTTTCGGCCTTTACTTCATCGCTCCAATTTTCAAGCTTTATGTAACGGAAGCCGAAAAAGGTGTGTTCAGCCTTGTGTATATGTTCTTCACCGTCACAGACAAAAGCAGCCTGAGCCTTTGCGCTGCGCAGGTTATCCCTATAGAAATTCCCCTCTGCATCAAGCACTTCAGCGTGGCTGATAACAGCTTTTTCGCCCTTCTTGCCCTTAATTTTAAACTCAACATAGCCTGTTAAGTTCTGACCGAAATCAAGAACGGTTTCGCCCTTGGGGGTAAAGATAATTTCCTTTACAGCAAGGCGTTCCTGTTCCTTGATTTTTTCGCCGTCGCGGTCAATAAGTACATCCTTTTTATGCGGAAAAACGACCGCTTTCATCGGCTCATCATCGACAAAAGCAGGGTCATATACATAGCCGTTATAAAGGTCGGAATAAATATTCTTGCCAAGCTCGGTTGTCCATGTTTTATCGGTATAGATTACATCTTCAGTACCGTCAGCATATTCAATAGTCAGAGCTGCGATAAGTGCAGTTTCGCGGATACCGAGGAAATACGAAGCCATACGCTCGTTGCCGGTAAAATATCTGCCCTTCCAGCCGGGTGCAACACCAACGGAAATAGTATTGTTTTCTTTTATATTTTCTGTAACATCGTATGTTTCAACAAAAAGACGCTTTTGATAGGCTGTCCAGCCCGGAGTCATAACCTGGTCGCCGATGCGGCTGCCGTTGATGCGCGCAACATATACACCAAGCGATGTAATTTCAAGGCTTGCTTTTTTTACAGGCTTTTGAGCACTGAACTGCTTTGAATAACAAATTTCACATTCCTGTGAAAGTTTAGGACTTTTAATCCATTCGGCATTGGTAATGTTTTTCATATTCTTAACCTCCCGGTTCAAAATCATTCAAGTTGTTCCTGCAAGGCTTCCCATTCTTCCATTAAGCACATAAGCTTTTCATTAGCTTCATCAAGTAAAGCGGTAAAAGAAATTACCTTTTCATAATCTGCCGCTGTTTCGGGGCTTGCAAGGGAAGACTCGTATAAAGCTATATCCTCTTCGGTTTTAGCTATATCGCCTTCAATTCTGCGGCATGCCGCAGCAAGCTTTCTGCGCTCGCTGTCCTTGAGCTTGCGCTGTTTGTATGCATCTTCTTTTTTCTCAGTTTCTTTTGGTTGAAGTGCCTGCTGTGCTTTTATTGCTTCAAGTCGGGCAAGGTAATCATTATAATCGTTACCGAAATCCTCAACGCCCTTACAACCCAGACGCAATATGCGTGTGGAAAGCTTATTTATAAAGTAACGGTCATGCGATACAATGAGCATAGTACCGTTATAACCGAGCAATGCGTTTTCAAGTGCTTCGCGCGAAGTAATATCAAGGTGGTTTGTAGGCTCGTCAAGCAGCAACAGATTATAGCCGCCAAGCATTAATTTAAGCAGGGCAACCCTTGCCTTTTCACCGCCGCTCAGGTCACCTACCCTTGCAAACACCGCATCACCTCTGAATAAAAAGGCAGCAAGCGCACTGCGCACTTCGGTCTGCGAAAGCCTGCGATACTGGTCCCACACCTCATCAAGCACGGTTTTATCATCGTTCAAGCCTTCAAGACTCTGGTCAAAGTAACCGACGCGCACATTTTCGCCGAATTTGCGTATACCCGCCTGCGGAATATATTGCCCCATCAGCACACGCAGAAAAGTGGTTTTACCACAGCCGTTAGCACCAAGTAAAAACGCACGCTCGCCTTTTTTAATCAGCAAATCAACGCCCGAAAAAAGAGGTTCACCGCCAAAGCCCTTGGTCAGTCCCTGCGTGATAAGCACATCGTTACCTGTTTCAACAAGGGTTTTGAATTCAAATTTAAGCGTTGCTTCGTCCGCTTCGGGTTTTTCAAGTCCGTCAAGCAGACGGTCAATAGATTTCTGCTTATGCTCCGCTGTACGGATATTGCGTTCTCTGTTCCACTGCTTTTGCTGTTCAATTATTTTTTCTATTCTGTGAACCTCTGCCATTGTGTTATCGTAATGGCGCTGTTCGATAATTTTATCCTTTTCCTTCTGCTCAATAAATTTTGAGTATCCGCCGTTGTAAATACGCATTTTGCGGTGTTCAATTTCCATGGTCCGCGTTGTTACACGGTCCAGAAAATAACGGTCATGCGAAATAATCAGCGCCGCGCCTTTATAATCGGATAAAAAGCTTTCCAACCACTCCACACTCTCAATATCAAGGTGGTTTGTAGGCTCGTCAAGCAGCAGCAAATCCGGTTCGGAAAGCAGGAGCTTACCAAGGCTGAGCTTTGAACGCTGACCGCCGCTCAATTTATCACACAGCAGTGTGTGCATTTCAACAGGGAAGCCCAAGCCGATAAGCATTGATCTGGCACGGCTTCTGTAAGTAAGTCCGCCGTCGCGCTCGTACTTTTCATGCAGACGCAGCTGTTCATCAATAAGCGCATCAATATCGCCGCCTTTATCTATAAGGCGGTTAAGCTGGTCAAGACGGATTTCAGCCTGCATAAGCGGTTCGAAAACGGTAAGCATTTCATCGTAAACCGTTCTGACAGAGCCCCTGCAAGCGTGCTGCTCCATATAGCCGACAACCGTATTTTTACCCGGGTGTATATCACCCGAAGTGGGCTTTTCCTGCCCTAAAATCAAGCGAAAAAGTGTGGTTTTACCGGTACCGTTTGCGCCGATAAGACCAACCCTTTCGCCCTCTTTTATATCAAAATATACACCGTCAAAAAGCGTACGGTCACCAAAGGACATATTCAGATTTTGTGCTGTAAGAACTGCCATATGTTACTCCGTAAATTACAGTTTGTCAAACTGAATTTAAATTTGAAAATGGAAAGTGGAAAATTAAGGGTCGCTTCGCTCCGATTTATATAATGTTAACTTTAAGCTGATTATATAATTGGGTGAGGGCGAAGCCCTCCCACAATTTTCCATTTTTAATTTTCCATTTTACATTATTACAGTTTTGCGAGGAACTCGCAAAACTGCAATTTAAATTCTGCTTTCTAAAATCTCAACTGTACCTTCAACGGTATATTCCCCTGCATTTGCCGGAACAAATATGCCGTCGCCCTTTGCTATATCGAAACTGATACCGCCGCAGGAAATTTTGCCTGCACCGTCAAGCACCATAATGTGAACAAAGGAGTCAGAGTCTGCAAAACTCGTGTACACACCGTCAACTTCAACCTTATTTACGCTGAAAAGTTCAAAGCTTACAAGCTCGGTTCTTGTTGCACCGCCAAGGTTTTCAACCTTGCTGAGGGTGGGGATTGACGGGCAGGGCGGCTCACATTTTGTTACATCAAGTGTTTCTTTGATATGCAGCGGTCTCGGACCGTTGCATTTTGCATCAAAGCGGTTATAGTCATAGGCTCTGAAGGTAACATTTGAATTCTGCTGAACCTCTGCAAGCAATATGCCCTTGCAGATAGCATGAAGCGTACCGGCTTCAATAAAGAAGAAATCGCCCTTCTTTACTTCAACATAATTTACAACATCTTCAATTTTATTTTCTTCAATTGCCTTTGCAAATTCTTCAGTTGTAATTTTATTTTTAAAGCCGTAAATAATTCTTGCGCCGGGCTCACAATCCATAATATACCAGCATTCGGTTTTGCCGAAGCCGCCGTTATACTGCTGCGCATATTCATCATCGGGGTGAACCTGAACAGACAAATCGTCTGCCGCATCAATAAACTTAATAAGCACGGGGAAATCATCAAAGCCTTCGGCGTTTTTGCCGAGAATTGCTTTGCCCTCTTTTTCTATTGCTTCGTTGAGGGTAAGTCCTTTATATTCGCCGTCCGATACTGTTGATTCAAAATCCTTGAAGCAGGAAAGCATCCATGCTTCAGCGCAGTTTTCAAGGTCTGTTTTTACATTATAGCTTTCAATCAGCTTTCTTCCGCCCCATATGGTGCGCACCGCAAAGGGTGTAAGCTTTGTCATATACATTAAATTTTTCCTCCAATGAATAGATTTGAGAATATCTGCCAATCCTTCGTACATACAAATAATACAGAACGGAGGATTTAAAATTATGGCTGTTATTGCAGAGCTTCTAAATAAAAGGAAAGATACTGCCCCTACGGAAGAAGAAACCCTGCTCAATGAAATATACCGTTTAAGAGATGCACTTGAAATGGCATACGAACGTTTTGAATTGCAGCAGGATAACGACCTTGTGGAAGCAACAATTTATGAAATAGAAGCATTAAAGGCACGCTATCGCTATATGCTCGGGCTTGCAAAAACACACAACCTTAAAGGAAAGTGGGTGATATAGTGCAGCCGCATACTGTTATAGTTGCGTTCATTGCCGTATGTACGGCAATAATGCTGTTTTTCATGCTCAAACGAAAATGCCTTTTCAAAGGAATTCTTGCAAGCGTTTTTCAGGGCGTTGCGGCGCTGTACGCCGTAAAGCTGTTGGGGCTTGTTACGGGAGTAAGCGTAGCAGTAAACTGGTACACGCTCGGCACAGCCGCTGTTTTAGGCTCGCCCGGTGTTGTGCTGATGCTTGCCGCTCAGACAATATTCCATTAATACATAACCTTTACTGTCAACGGTGTTGCCGCTTTGAGTTCAAGCTCGGCAATGCCGTTTTCGGTATTTATTATACTGCCGTTGATTTCTGCAACCTTTCCGCCTGCGGCTTCTACTTTAACGGTTGTATCGCAAGCAGAAACAAGAGTATATTCACTGACCTTGCCGTTCTTGAATGCTGCTGAAACTTCAACATTTCCTCTTGCTTTAAGACCTGTAAATGAACCTGAAAGTGAATCAGTCACAGCGGGAAGAAGAGAAATAACACTTTCATGGCTCTGCATAAGCATTTCGCCTATACCTGCCGCACCGCCGAAATTACCGTCAATCTGGAAGGGCGGATGAGTATCAAAAAGATTGGGCAGAGTTGAACGGGTAAACAGCAGCCTTACATTCTCATAAGCGCCGTTACCGTCACGCAATCTTGCAAAAAGGTTGATAAGCCATGCACGGCTCCAGCCCGTATGACCGCCGCCGTTAGCAAGTCTGCGGTCAATCGTTACGCGGATAGCCTTATACAGCTCGGGAGTATCACGTGTAATCTGCGCCGCGGGATAAAGACCGAAGGCATGCGAAATATGGCGGTGACCGGGGTCATCCTCCTCATAATCTTCAATCCATTCCATAAGCTGACCGTATTTACCGACCTGCATTTCGGGAATCTTTTTGAGCGCAACTCCAACCTGCGTTGCCGTTTCGGTTTCCATACCGAGAATCTTTTCGGCTTCAAGATAGAAATCAAACAGGCCTCTGACAATCTGATTATCCATCGTAGGTGCCATACACATTGTTACAGGCTTACCGTCAGCACCGATATAATCGTTTTCCGGAGAAGCGGAAGGACCTGTAAGCAATCTGCCTTTATCGTCCTCAACCATATAATCAAGGAAGAAATCAACGCAGGCTTTTATATATTCATAGGCTTCTTTTTTAAGGAACTGAATATCGCGCGTGTAAAGGAAATGCTCCCACATATGGAAGGCAAGCCATGCACCGCCTACAGGCCACAGACCCCATACACCATCAGCAGGTCCGTTGAAGCCGTAAATATCGCTCAGGTGATGTGTAACCGTACCCTTACAGCCATAGTAATCCATAGCCGCTTTTCTGCCACCTTCAAGAAGATTAGTGTTCATATAATCGAACAGCGCTTTTGTACATTCGCTTATATTAGCCTGTTCAGCCTGCCAGTAGTTCATCTGCAGGTTGATATTGGTATGGTAGTCGGCATTCCAAGGGTTCTGCATTCTTTCGCCCCACACGCCCTGCAGGTTTGCAGGCAGAGTACCGGGACGGCTTGAGCTGACAAGCAGATACTTGCCGAACTGCCAGTAAAGTGACATCAAGCCGTAGTCAGCCGCCTTATCATCTTTTTTAAGCCTTGCAAGTCTTTTATCAACAGGCAGCTTTTCAAGCTCTGCATCACCTTCAAAGCAGACATCGGAGCGTTCCATTACCGATGAAAAGTCTGCAATATGCTCTGCCTTCATTGCTTCGTAATCAAGCTCTTCATTCAGCTTTTCAAGGCAGGCTGCTCTGAAATTCTTTTCCCTGTTATCTGTTACAATGTTTATGTAGATAATTGCTTCACCTGCATTTTCAACGCGGAGCTTATCGTTTTGTGCGATAACATCACCGTCGGAAACTATCTTTGCCGCAACGCAGAAAGCATGGGTTTTGTTTGCCGTATCGCAACAGGCAACGAGCTTATTGCCTACTGCTGAATTTTCCGTTACAAGGTCACGGTCATAGGAAAGAGTAAAAGAAGACGGAGCAGAAAAGCTGAACTTAATCGCCATCAGCTTTTCTTTATAGGAAACAAAGCACTCTTCAACCGTCTGCACATCTTTTTTTGTGTAGCTGACGGTTGCAATACCTTTGTTCAGGTTAAGGTCGCGCTTATAGCTTTTCGCCTTTGATTTATCATCAAACTCAACATTTATTCTGCCTGCAACCTCAAAGGAGGCAATGTAGTTAAAATAGTTTTCAAGGTTATCCTCTGCCCATTTTGCGGCTTCAAAGTTTTTGCCCTGTAAAAACAGTGAACGGATATAATCAATTTTTTCTTTAAAATCGCCCGCAGGCTTCATTTCGGACTTTTCATCCCATACGGTTTCTTCGTTAAGAACAAAAAGCTCGGTATCAGTTCTGCCGAAAACGCTCAATCCCATAAAGCCGTTGCCGACGGGAGTACAGTTTTCCCATTTGTCTGCTGAATTTTCAAGGTGAAGTATGTAGTCTTTCATGTTAATTACCTCTTTTAATAAATATATCACGGCATCGCATTTTTCCCGATACCGAAAAAGTCAAAGCATTCTTTGTTCAGATTATTTATTGCTTCTTTTTACCATGTTTTTTATATTTTCAAGCACGCTGTACGGTATTGCCATATTTCCCGTACCTTTGCCTATAGCAATATGCGGCTTCATTGCGGCATGAAAATCCGTACCGCCGCTGATTTCAAGCCCGTGTTTTTTTGCCATAGACTGAAACTTATTCTGCATTGCTTCATCGTAATCGGTGTAGTACCCTTCCAATCCGTCAAGCCCGTAGGATTTAAGCTCAACCAGAAAGTTTTCAAGCTTATCATCGGGAAGCTTTATCAGGTGCGGATGCGCAAGAAAGGCAACACCGCCTGCGGCATGTATAGCTTCAATTGAGGTTTTCGCTTCAAGCTTCTGGTTGCCGAAATATGCAGGCTTACCTGAAGACAAATATTTTTCAAACGCTTCTTTTACAGAAGAAACATAGCCCTTGTTCATCATAACCCGCGCAAAATGTGCCCTGCCAATAATACCGCCAGGTGCAAGGGCTGCTGCTTCCTCAAGGGTAACATCAAACCCCAGTTCCTGCAGAAGACAGGCAGTGACAGCATTGCGCTCAATACGCTTTTCAATTATTTCTTTAAGTATTTCTTTTATCTGTTTGTTATCTATATCAATATAGTAGCCGAGTATATGTGTTTCGGTAGCGGATTTTACGGAAAACTCAATAGCAGGTATAACCTCCACACCGTATTCTTTCCCCGCTGCTACGGCTTCTTCAACGCCCGATACGGTATCGTGGTCTGTAAGCGCTATGGCGGCTATACCGTTTTCTGCCGCATGCTTTACAAGCTGTGTCGGAGTCATTGAACCGTCCGAACAGATTGAATGTGTGTGTAAATCTATTACCTTCTCCTGCACAGCCGTCACTCCCGCTAAAATAATATAAATTCAATTATTTATATTAACAAAAATAAATACATTTTGCAATAGGAATTTGTATAAACTTTAGCGATTAAAAGCGATAAAATTATTTTTGCAAAAACTATTGACAACTGAAAAAAGCGGGTGTATAATGCAGGCAATCTTTGATATGGGAGCGCATTAATATGCTTTGCAGAACAAATGCAACTGCATACGAATTTTTTTACTTTTACTTTTATTTCAACGCAAATAAATAGTAGAAGTGATTTTTGCTGCGCCGATATTTAAAGGCAAATTTATAAAAGCGATTTTAAAGAGCTTTGCAGTAAATTCACTGCAAGGCTCTTAATTTTTTTGAAAGGTAGTTTAGAAAATGGTAGTAGTATTAAAAAGCAACGCAACGCAGGCACAGCTTGACAACCTTATAAGCTGGCTTGAAGAACAGAAGGTTCTTGTTCACATTTCAAAGGGTGAATACCAAACAATACTCGGACTTGTAGGCAACACAACCGCTATAGATACAGACCTTATCGAAGGACTTGACATGGTTGAAAGCGTTAAGCGCATTTCTGACCCGTTCAAGAGTGCAAACAGGAAATTCCACCCCGATGATACAGTGGTTGACTGCTCGGGTGTAAAAATAGGCGGCGGTGAATTTGCAATTATCGCAGGTCCGTGCTCGGTTGAAAGTGAAGCGCAAATTCTTGAGGTTGCAACAAAAGTAAAACAAGGCGGCGCTACCCTGCTGCGCGGCGGTGCATTCAAGCCGAGGACCTCACCCTACGATTTTCAGGGACTTCACGCAGAAGGCATTGATTTACTGCTTGAAGCAAAAGCCGAAACAGGCATGCCTATTGTTACGGAAATCATGAGCGCGCACCACCTGCCGCTGTTTGAAAAGGTTGATGTTATTCAGGTAGGCGCACGCAACATGCAGAATTTTGAACTGCTCAAAGAGCTTGGCAGAACAAACAAACCCATACTTTTAAAGCGCGGACTTGCAAACACTTTAAAGGAGCTGCTGATGAGCGCGGAATACATCATGGCAGGCGGCAACGAAAACATTATACTTTGTGAAAGAGGCATACGCACCTTTGAAACCTACACACGCAACACACTTGATTTATCGGCTGTGCCTATGCTCAAAGAGCTGACTCACCTGCCCGTAGTTATTGACCCCAGCCATGCAAGCGGCATAGCAAGGCTTGTTAAGCCCATGGCTATGGCAGCAGCTGCCGCAGGTGCAGACGGACTTATGATTGAGGTTCACAATGACCCGCAGCGCGCTTTGTGCGACGGTCCGCAATCACTCACCCCCGAACAGTTCAGCGATGTTGCCAGACGCGTATTCGCAATACGCAAAGCAGTTGCAGAACTTGACTAAAAAAACAAAAGGAGAAAATGTGCCATGAAAATAGGAATCTGCGGTCTGGGACTCATAGGCGGTTCGCTTGCAAAAGCCTTTAAACGCGCAAACGAAACCGTATTCGGCTACGATATAAACGCAGCCGTTTCTGACTACGCGGTTATGGCAGGAATTACCGACGGAACATTGAACGACGAAACAATTAAAGAATGTGATTATATTTTCGTTGCACTTTACCCACAGGCTGTGGTAAACTATGTAAATGAGATATCCGCTAAAGTAAAAAAGGGCGCTGTAGTGGTTGACCTTTGCGGCACCAAAGCTACCGTCTGTCCACCGTGCTTCAGGCTGGCAGAAGAAAACGGCTTTCATTTTGTCGGCGGACATCCAATGGCAGGCACTCAGTTTTCCGGACTTAAAAATTCTAAGGAAACACTTTTCGACGGTGCAACAATGATACTTGTACCTAAAGAAAACGAGGATATGCACTTGCTTGCGGATTTGCGCGATGTGCTTCTCAAAGCCGGTTTCGGCACGGTTACGGTTTCCACAGCGCAGGTACACGATGTAAATATAGCATACACCTCACAGCTGGCTCATGTTGTATCAAACGCATATGTCAAAAGCCCGCGTTCAAAGGTACACAAGGGCTTTTCCGCAGGCAGTTACAAGGATTTAACCCGTGTTGCATGGCTTAATGAAAATATGTGGACCGAGCTTTTCCTTGAAAACTCTGAAAACCTTGTTACCGAAATTGACCTTATGGTTGAAAATTTACAGAAGTACAGCGATGCACTCAAAGTACGCGATGAAGAAAAAATCCGAAGTCTGCTGCGTGAAGGCAGGCTGATGAAGGAAGCAGTTGACAGCGATGATAAAGATTGAAGTTAAAACAGGAAAGCCCTATACCGTTAAAATCGGCAACGGTATAATCAACAATGCAGGTGAAGAAGCAAAAGCACTCGGGCTTGACGGCAGAATACTTATAATAAGCGATGATAATGTAGCCGCACTTTATATTGAAAAAGTAAAGCTTTCGTTTGAAAGCGCGGGCTTTGAGGTTCTCAGCTTTGTGATACCACACGGTGAAGAATCAAAATCGGCAGAAAATCTTATTGCAATACTCAACTTTGCCGCGGAAAACGCACTCAGCCGTACAGACACCTTTGTTGCGCTCGGCGGCGGTGTGGTCGGCGACCTTTGCGGCTTTGCGGCGGCGGTATATATGCGCGGCACGAATTTTATTCAGCTTCCTACTACCCTTTTAGCGGCGGTTGATTCCTCCGTAGGCGGCAAAACGGCAATAGACCTTGATGCAGGCAAAAACCTTGCAGGCGCTTTCTATCAGCCGAAGCTTGTGCTTTGCGATACTAAAACGCTTGACACTCTGCCCGATGAAGAATTTTCAAACGGCATGGCAGAGGTTATAAAATACGGAATGTTCTGCAACAAAGAATTGCTTGACATTCTTACAGAAGGCAACGCAGATATCGAAGAAATTATTGCGCGCTGTGTTGAAATAAAGGCAAGAGTTGTTGAGGCAGACGAATTCGACAAAGGCGAAAGAATGTTTCTGAATTTCGGTCATACCGTTGCACACGCCGTTGAAGCATTGAGCGGTTACAAAACTCCGCACGGAAGCGCAGTTGCAATTGGAATGGCGGTTATAACAAAGGCTTGTACAGCAAAGGGAGTTTGCCCAAGCGAAGTTCTTGATGTATTACTGCCTCTGCTGGAAAAATACAACCTGCCCCATGTTTGTCCGTACGACATAGAAGAAGTATACAATGTAACGCTAAAAGATAAAAAGAATGCGCACGGCACTATCACCCTTGTACTGCCTACGGCAAAGGGTAAAAGCAAGCTTGAAAAATGCGATTACAATAAACTGAAAGAAATAATTACGCTCGGATTGAAGTGATAAAACATGAAAGCAATTATCAAACCTTCGTTGCTTTGCGGTACTGTTGCAGCACCCGCATCAAAATCAATGGCACACCGCGCATTAATCTGCGCCGCCTTTGCGGATAAGCCCACAGATATACTCTGCACCACAACCTCGGTTGACATTGATGCTACAGCAGAGTGTTTAAGACAGCTCGGTGCTCACATAACACGAACCGAAAACGGCTTTTTGGTAAAACCGATAACAAAGCCCAATGAAAATGCTGTGCTAAACTGCCATGAAAGCGGTTCAACCCTGCGGTTCATGCTGCCTGTTGCTGCATCAGTTTGTAAAGGCTTCTCACTTTACGGTGAGGGCAGATTACCGCAAAGACCCATATCGGAGCTGTGCAATGCTCTGACTGCCCACGGCTGCAGCATCAGCAGCGAAAGGTTGCCGTTAACGGTATGCGGTAAGCTTACCGCAGGTGACTACATAATAGACGGCTCGGTAAGCTCGCAGTTCATCAGCGGTCTGCTGTTAGCACTGCCCCAAACCCACGCAAAATCAACGGTTACAATACTTGGCGAGATACAGTCAAGACCATATATTCAGATGACTCTTGATGTGCTTTCAACCTTTGGAATTAAGACAGATTTTGTTGATAATAAAATTACGGTTTTTGAAAATAACGGTTACATTTCACCCGAAATTTATACTGTTGAAGGTGATTGGTCAAACGGAGCGTTCTTTATTTGTGCCGATGCAATCCAAGGAAACAATGTAAAGTGTTTAAACTTGACAGATACTTCAACACAGGGTGATAAAGCTGTAACAGAAATTATAAAGGATTTCGGTAAAAAAGATGCATTTGATGTCGGAAACATACCGGATTTAGTGCCTGTACTTGCAGTAACAGCCTGTTTTACAAGCGGCAAAACTGTATTTGCAAATGCGGCAAGGCTAAAAATCAAAGAAAGTGACCGGCTTGTTTCCACAGCAAAGCTGATTAACGATTTGGGCGGTAACGCTGTAGCGGACGATGACAGTCTGACAGTTTACGGCACAGGGAAATTAATAGGCGGTACGGTTGATTCATTTAACGACCACCGTATTGTCATGGCGGCAGCAATTGCTGCAAGTGCCTGCGAAAACGAAACGGTAATAAACGGCTGTGAAGCAGTAAACAAATCCTACCCGACTTTTTTTGAAGAGTACAAAAAACTCGGCGGTAAAGTAAACTTAATTTAACGGAGGCATATTATGGCATCCACAATTGGTGAAAACATTAAAATAACCATTTTCGGCCAGTCACACTCCCCTGCCATAGGTGTAACCATAGACGGTTTTCCCTGCGGCTTTGAAATTGATAAAGAAAATCTTGCCGAATTTATGGCAAGGCGCGCACCCGGAAACGATAAATTTTCCACTCAGCGCAAGGAAGCAGACAAGGTTGAATTTTTATCAGGCTTAACTGACTGTAAAACCAACGGAGCGCCGATAACAGCGGTTATTTACAATAAAGACCAGCGTTCAAAGGATTATTCAGAGCTTTTTGAGCATCCGCGCCCCGGACACGCTGACTACACAGCCAGAATGAAATACGGCGATTCGCACGATATTGCAGGCGGCGGACACTTTTCAGGCAGGCTTACAGCGCCGCTTTGCATAGCGGGCGGCATATGTCTGCAATGGCTTGAAAAAAAGGGCATAACGATAGGTGCGCACATTTCTTCGGTACACGGTATTGAAGACAAAAAAATTGATGCTGTAAATGTCAAATCAAATGAACTGAACGCAATAAAGCAAAAGGATTTTCCCTGCATTGATGACGAAGCGGCAGAAAAAATGAAAGCGGAAATCAATGCTGCACGAATGGACTGCGATTCCGTAGGCGGTACGGTTGAATGTGCCGCAGTTGGTTTGCCTGTTGGTATAGGTGAACCGATATTCGGCGGACTTGAAAGCAAATTATCTCAGGTTATTTTTGGTATTCCTGCGGTAAAGGGCATCGAATTCGGCTTGGGCTTTGAAAGCGCCAACCTTTTCGGAAGCGAAAACAACGACGAATTTTATATTGACGAAAACGGCGAAATAAAAACGCGCACAAACAACTGCGGCGGTATACTCGGCGGTATTTCAAACGCTATGCCCCTTGTTTTTAAGGCTGCATTCAAGCCCACCCCTTCAATAGCAAAAACGCAGAACACAGTATCAATTGATAAAAATGAAAACTACCAGCTTAACATAGTCGGCAGGCATGACCCCTGCATTGTAAAGCGCGCCGTACCCGTAGTTGAAGCTGCGGCAGCATTTGCAATAGCTGACCTTATGATAAGCCGAATGAAAGACAACAAGTAAGGAATGTATTATGGATATTCAGGAACTCAGAAAAGAAATAGACAGTATTGACACACAGCTTGTAAACCTTTTTAAGGAAAGAATGGAAAAAGCTGCTTGTGTTGCAGAATATAAAAGAAACACCGGCATGAAAATTTATGACCCGCACCGCGAACGCGATTTACTGCTTCGCATTTCGGAGCTGACCGGCGAAGAACACGAATCTGCCGCAAGGGTCTGGTTTTCACTGCTTATGGAGCTTTCACGCTCTTATCAGAGCAAGCTGCTTTTGCCTGAATCAAAATACGAAAGCATAATAAACACAGCAATTAACGAAACGGAGCTTACCTTCCCCGAAAAGGCAACGGTTGCCTGTCAGGGTACAGAGGGCGCATATGCGCAGGTTGCCTGCAACAAGCTGTTCAGTTTGCCGAATATTATGTATAACAGCTCTTTTGAGGGTGTGTTCAATGCCGTTGAATCGGGGCTTTGCCGCTACGGTGTGCTGCCGATTGAAAACAGCACAGCAGGTTCGGTGAACAGCATATACGATTTAATGATTAAGCACAGCTTTTATATTGTGCGCAGCACAAGGGTACAGATTAACCATTGTCTGCTTGTAAAGCCCGGTACAAAGCTTGAAGATATAAAAGAGATAATCTCACACGAGCAGGCTCTCAACCAATCAAGTGACTTTATTAATTCATTAAACGGCGTAAAGGTAACGGCATATGCCAATACAGCCCTTGCAGCGAAGGCCGTTGCAGAAAGCGACCGCAACGATATTGCCGCACTCGGTTCTTCGGAATGTGCCGCACTGTACGGTCTGAGCGTATTGAAGCGCGCAGTACAGAACAAGGGCAGCAACTATACACGCTTTATATGCATATCCAAAAAGCCGGAAATATACCCCGGTGCAGACCGCACCAGCTTCATGCTTATCTTACCGCATAAGCCCGGTTCACTTTACAAAATTATTTCACGCTTTTATGCGCACAACATTAACCTTACGAAGCTTGAAAGCCGTCCTATTCCGGGCAGCGATTTTGAATTTATGTTCTATTTTGATGTAAACACTTCCGTATATTCCCCCGAATTAAAGCAGCTTGTTTGCGAGCTTGAAAATGAGCTTGATAATTTTACATACCTCGGAAGCTATTCGGAAACAGTTTAAGAAAAGAGAGTTTACCATGCGTTTCGGACTACTCGGCCGCAAGCTCGGCCACAGCTATTCGCCGCAGATTCATAAATTTTTAGGCGATTATGAATATCCGCTTTATGAAAAAGAGCCCCATGAAATTGACAGCTTCATGAAATCGGGCGAATTTGACGGAATAAATGTAACAATACCGTACAAAGAAACTGTTGTGCCGTATATGTCAAGCCTTTCCGATGCAGCAAAAAAAATCGGCTCGGTCAACACGGTTACCCGTCTGCCTGACGGCACACTTTTCGGCGACAACACCGATTACTACGGCTTTTCATTTTTGCTTGACAGCAACGGATTCAATATTGAAAACCAAAAGGTGCTTGTACTCGGTAACGGCGGTGCAAGCAAAACGGTCGTATGCGTATGCCACGACAGAAAAGCAAAAGAAGTTACTGTTATATCCCGCTCAAGCCCAACCGATAATTACAATAATATTTCAAAGCATGCCGATGCAGATTATATTATAAATACCACACCTGTGGGAATGTACCCCAATAACGGCGAAAGGCTTATTGATTTATCGCTTTTCAAAAACTGCAAAGGTGTTGCAGACCTGATTTACAATCCGTCAAAAACACAGTTTCTGCTTGATGCGGAAAACCTCGGTATTCCGCAAGCAAACGGGCTGATAATGCTTTGCGCACAAGCTGTAAAAGCAGCTGAAAATTTTACAGGTAACAAATATGAAAGCGGCAAAACGCTTGAAGTTTTATCCGCACTTGAAAAGCAGATGAAAAACATTGTGCTTGTCGGTATGCCGGGCTGCGGCAAATCAACCGCAGGAAAGCTGCTCGCCCAAAAGCTTGGCAGAGATTTTGTTGACACGGATATTTTAATTGAAGGAAATGAAAAAAAGCCCATTCCGCAGATTTTTGAAGAAATGGGCGAAGAATATTTCCGCAATGCAGAAGCACAGGCGGTTGCAGCTGCCGGTAAAATGAGCGGTAAAATAATTGCAACAGGCGGCGGTGCAATATTAAAAAGCGAAAATAAAACAGCGCTCCGCCAAAATGCAACCGTTGTATTTTTACACCGCGATATAAATACTCTTGCAACCGACGGCAGACCATTGAGCAAATCGGGCAAGCTAAACGAAATGTATGAGGCGCGTTTGCCGCATTATAAGGCTGTAAGTGATTTTACTGTTGAGGTTGCTTCGGACCCCGTAATAACGGTTGAAAGAATGATGAAAGGGCTTGATTTAAAATGAAAATTCTTGTAATTAACGGTCCTAATTTAAATATGCTCGGTATCCGAGAGCCGCACATTTACGGCAGCAAAACCTATGCTGATTTGTGCGACATGATTTCCGAATACTGTGAAGGGAAAAATATTCAGGTTGATTTTTATCAATCCAACCATGAAGGCTGCCTTGTTGACAGAATTCAACAAGCTTACGGCAATGCAGACGGTATTGTTATCAACCCCGGCGCATATACCCACACAAGCGTTGCCCTGCTTGACGCGGTAAAAACCGTAGGAATCCCTACGGTTGAAGTGCATATTTCCGACCCTGACGAAAGAGAAGATTTCCGCAAGATTTCTTATATCCGCCAAGGCTGCATTGCCACAATTAAAGGTAAAGGCTTTGACGGATATATTGAAGCGATTGAAAAGATACTTAATTTATAATAATTATATACATTATTCTACCGTAACCGATTTGGCTAAATTACGCGGTTTATCTATATCACAGCCACGAAGGCGTGCGATATGGTAGCTTAATAGCTGCAGCGGCACAATTTGTGTGCTGACGGCGAAAAGCTCATTTACCGCAGGTGTTTTTATGACCGAATCGGCTTTTATTTTGCCCTGTGATGTTATTGCCGTAACCCTTGCTCCGCGTGCGACAACTTCATCAATATTGCTTTGCAGTTTCGGGCTTAATTTCGGCTCAGTATCGGCTGCAATTACATTTGTACCTTTTTCAATAAGCGATATTGTGCCGTGCTTCATTTCGCCTGCGGCATAGGCTTCGCAGTGAATATAGCTGATTTCTTTCAGCTTCAATGAGCCTTCACATGCTGCAGCATAGCCAAGTCCCCTGCCGATAAAATAAATGTGTTCCGCACTTTGCAGCTGCTGTGCCAGTTCCTTTATCTGCATTTCACAGTCAAGTGCGGAAAGTATTGCAGTATGCAGAGTTTCAAGCTGTGATTTGAGCTTTTCGGTTGTTTTTGAATCTGCCGTACCGAATTTCTCCGCAAAATATATTCCGAGCATATACAGCGCGGCAAGCTGCGCCGAATATGCTTTTGTTGTAGCTACCGCAGTTTCCTGCCCTGCACGGGTGAGCAATACATAATCGCTTTCCGCAGCAATACTGCTGTGCCGCACATTAACTATGCTTAATGTTTTTGCGCCCCTGCTTTTAGCCTCTCTCAATGCGGCAAGACTGTCTGCAGTTTCACCGCTCTGGCTGATTATTATTGTCGGAGTGTTTTCATTAATAAGCGGATTACTGTATCGGAATTCCGATGCCACCTGAACAATAACAGGAATTTTCAGCAGCTCTTCAAAAATTCGCTTGCCCGCAAGCCCTGCATGGTATGCTGAACCGCAGGCAACAATATAAATCCGCTCTGGCTTGTTAAGTTCAAAATCAAGCCTGAATTTATTATTTTCAAGGTATGCATCAACCGTTTTCTGTACTGCGGCAGGCTGTTCATATATTTCCTTGAGCATATAGTGTTCATAATTTTCTTTGCCGCAATTGCTTTCTGCTTTTTCAAATTCTTCGGGATTTTTTACAATTTTCTTTTTATCAAATGTATAAAACTCTGCTTCAGTTTTACTTATTACGGCAATTTCACCGTCATTCATTCGGTAGAGCGTGTGAATTCTATCATTGATTGCAGATAAATCCGAAGCCGCGTAAACACCGTTTCCCACCCCTATCAGCAGCGGGCTTGATTTGCGCACGCAGTACAGCGTGTCGGGTTCATCCTCGCAAAGAACAGCAATTGCAAACGAACCTTCAAGCAGCTTTGCCGTATTCGATAATGTTTCAAGGCAGTTGCCGCTATACAGTCTGTTAAGTAATTGAACAATTATTTCCGTATCGGTATCACTTTTTAAGCTTACAAGCTTCAGATATTTTTCTTTTAATTGGCGGTAATTTTCAATAATACCGTTGTGGACTACCGCAAATTTTCCGCTGATATGCGGGTGTGCGTTTTCATCGCTCGGTTTACCGTGTGTTGCCCAACGAGTATGCCCTATACCTATGCTGCCGACAAAATCGCTTTGTGTTTTCAGCGCTTTAATCAGCACGGATATACGCCCTTTTTTCTTTTCATACCTTATTTTTTTATTATCAATAATTGCTATACCCGCAGAGTCGTATCCCCTGTATTCAAGCCTTTCAAGCCCCTGTGTAATTGCCGAAGCAGCGCCTTCCACACCGTTGCAGCCTATAATTCCGCACATACTTGTTCACCCCTGAAAAAATATGAAATATATTCTATTGTATGCCCGTCGTATAATAAAATTCATATAGCTTACATATTTATTAAGAGATAATAACAAAAAACGGTGATTAACATGGAAAAAAATTTTTTAACGGGTAATTATGCTGATATGCGAAGAAAGGTTTACGATATTAAACGGAAATACACCTTTGCTTCATGCGGAGTCTGCGCAAGAAGCTGGGCAGGAAGAGCAATTTTTACATTGGGTATAGGGAATCAAAAAGATGTTGTAATTTATACAGGCTGTATTAACGCTATGCACAGTCAGACAACCTTTGCCCTGCTGAAGGTTTTTGAAAAAATATGTCATGCCTACAGTTGCAATGAACGCATTTGCGGTATACGGCTTAATGATTTACTCAAATGCAGAGGAATCCTTTTTGTGCCCTGCCTTAACCCTGACGGAATGGAAATGCACGAATACGGAGCATCTGCCGCCGGCTGCTATGCCGGACTTGTTCAACGGCTGTGTTCATATGAATTCAGCGATTGGCAGGCTAACGCGGCAGGTATTGACCTGAACCACAACATTTCAGCCGATTGGAAAGCAATAAAAAGCCTTGAAATGAACCTTGGATACACCTCCCCCGGAGCAAAATACTACGGCGGTAAAGCCTGTATCAGCGAGCCTGAAACCAGAGCCTTTGTTAAGCTGTGTCAAAGCCGAAAAGTGCGGCATATAATAACCGTGGGCTGTGGTGATAATGCAGTTTACGGCAGCAAGCTTAATGATGAAAAGCAGGCACTTATGCTTAAAATATTCCGCCTGTGTTCAGGCTTCAGAACCGAAGAAAAAGAAAAAGACATAAGCACATATAACGGCTTTACCGATTGGTTTTCCGCTGAATTTGCAAGACCTGCCTTTTCGGTTGAAGTTAATAACATAACAGATGAAGATTACCCCGGCTTTGAAGAGCTGTGTATACTTTCCGCTATTATGTAAAAACAACTTGTCAAAGCGCACAAAAGCATAAGCGTTTTTGAACATTGTTTGTAGTCAAAACATAGAAAATCGTTAAAACATATATAAAAACAAATAATTATAATAAGCAAAATAACCAAAATAATTAATTTTCTTTTTTAGAGTTGAAATTTTTACCAACAACTATTATAATATTAATGCCTATAATGGGGAGCAGGAGTTTGTGCTTCCCTTATCAGGTAGTTGTGGGAAGTGGGAGTTTGCGCTTCCCATAGGTGAATATACGAAAGGAGAACACATACCCATGGAAATTTTCCAGAAAATTTTCTCAGCTATCATGGCATTCTTCCTTTCCCTGTTTGGCATGACACCTGCCCTTGAGCCCGTAGACGCTTACACTCAGGCTGAGTGGTACGCAAAGCTCAACAATGAGTTCCAGCTTACCTACGATCTCGAAGACGGCGACAACCTTGCAGAGACAGTTGATTCAACTGACGAGCTTGCACTCGCTCTTGAAGCATGCTATGACAGCAATGTAATCGTTGGCGAATACGATGCTGACGCAAAGGTTACAGACATCCTTGTTGCTAAGTCACTTGCAGCTGCTGCATGGCTTGAAGGCGACGATGGCAAAATCGTAACCGATGCAGATTCAAACAACGCACTTGATGTTGCTATCAAGGTTTGCGGCTTTGAAATCAGCGTAAACGTAATCACCAAAGAACCCAAGGAGACAGTTATCTCCAAACAGCTTGCAGATGCTTGGCTTGCAGCAGCAAAACAGGCAAGCAAGGACCAGATGCAGGACACCGATAACGGCGGTAACCTTGCAACAAAGGATCAGGACGATGTTGACCTTCAGAGCCTTGCTCTTGTTGAAAACGCTGACGGTCTTACCCTTCAGACAGCAGACGGTAAGGTTATTGACGAAGAAGATATCGTTGAACTCGATTACGAGGGCAGCGTAAATCCCTTCGCACAGCCCGAAGCTGCAGGCATCAACAACCAGTCAATCCTTGACGATATCGAAGTAAGCTTCGATGTTGGCGATATGCATGTTGAAGCAGGTATTGCAGACGGTGGCTTTGATGTTGCTCTTTCCGGTAACATCAACGGCGTTGGCATCACAAAGAAGTACGAAGTTCGTGACTTCAATGTTGCTACAAAGTTCGAGGGTAACCTCTCTGTTAACGACGTTAAGCAGTCCTACATTCTTCTTGACTACAATCTTGATGACATCACAACAGTAACATCTTCCAAGGCTTGGTCTCTTGCAGAGACAGAGCTTCCCGAAGGTTCTGATGATGTTGACTTCTTCGCTCGCGTACAGAACAATCTCTTTGAGATGCGTGAAGGCGCAGACGCAGAAATCAACGTATTCTCTGTTGATGTTGCTATCCCCAACTGCCCCGCTATCACAATCGGCATCACAGCAAAGCTTGTTGTTACTTTTGACGGTAGAGTAGACCTTGTTATCCACTCCTCCGAAACAAAGGGTGTCAGAATTGTTAACAACGAAGTCAGACTCGTAAATGAGACTGAAGGCAAGACTTGGGAATGCACAATGCAGGCTCGCGTAGAAGCTGTTCTTGGCCTCTATGTTGATATCTCCATTGTAAGCATCATCCTTGTTGACGCAGGTATCGAAGTTGGTCTCGGCGTACACGTAACTGTTTACATGACAGGCGGCACAGACGAGTATACACTCGATATCCCCTATGATTTCCTTATGGACATCAACTTTGTATTCCCGAATTCTGATAACCTTACAGCAACCATAAACGTAAAGGTTTACGGCATTGTTAAGGCTTCTGTTGGTCAGAATTCACCCATTCTCGACAAGCTCGGTCTCAGCGAATCCTGGACTCTTGTATACGAGGATGTTAACGGCGGTACATTTATCGATGAAACTTTCTCATACTCTAAGGCTGCCTAAATAATTAAAACTTTCTTAAAGCTTTAAGTTAACTAAAAGATGCACTCTGCGAGCAACTCCCTCGCAGGGTGTGTTTTTTATTTGATAAATTTGAGTAAACGGTGTAGACTTTTGTCGGTTATTCGTGTATAATAAACAAGATGTTTTTAATGAAAGGGTGATACGCTGTGGGTAAGGTTTCAATTATTATGCCGGCATACAACTGTGCAAAATATATAACCGAAAGTATTGCAAGCGTTACTGCCCAAACCTATACAAACTGGGAGCTTTTAATTGTTGACGACGCTTCAACCGACAACACACAGCAGGTTGTTGAAGCATTAGCGCAAAGCGATTCCCGTATAAAATACATCCGCCTTGAAAAAAACAGCGGTGCCGCCGTTGCACGCAACACCGCAATCGAAAAGGCTGACGGCAGATACTTGGCTTTTCTGGACAGCGACGATTTATGGTATCCCGAAAAGCTGAAAAAGCAGCTCGAATTTATGCAGGAAAACGGCTACAGCTTCACCTGTACCACATACGAATGGATTGATGAAACAGGCAAGCCAACCGGCAAAATAAAAAAGCCGTTTAAAAGGGCGGATTATAACCTCTGCCTTTATTACGGCGACCCTATCGGCAATTCCACCGTTATTTACGATGCACAAGCCCTCGGCAAATTTTTTGTGCCGCCAATACGCAAGCGCAACGATTTTGCAATGTGGCTGCAGGTACTGAAAAAGGAAAAATATATCTACGGTCTGCGTGAAGTGCTTGCAAGCTATCGCAGCCGCAGCGATTCGCTTTCCAAAAAGAAATTCGGTCTGCTCAAATATCAGTGGCAGCTTTACCGCGAAATCGAAAAACTGAACATCATAAAAGCAAGCGTTGCAATACTTACCCTGTTTATCCGTAAAGCATCAAACGCAATATGCAATAAATAGTAGAATTAATACGGAGAAAAATAAAATGTATGCTGTATATACCAATACTGTAAATTTTTTTTTGCTTTACCTTCCCGATTCAACAGGATGTACGGCACTGAAGTTACAAAAACTTTTTGATGGTTGGCTTTATGACAAAAATATAGACCATGACTGTTGGATATATAAAAACGGAAGAAAATATGGCGTTTCTTATGATGTACATGATTTTATAAAATGGCTGAACAAAAATATTTTTACTGACAGCGATGAAAAAGCCAGAATTTCAATAGACGATGATTATTGGGAACATTGCAAGGGGTTCAGATACGGCGATAAAGTACGTGATTTCATAAAATGGTTAAATGAATGCGTCTTTACTGATAGAGAAGATAAAGTAAAAATTGCAGGAGAAAGCTTCCCGAATACCCCGGTAAAATTAGAAATATTATATTATTAAGCTCAACACTCAAGCAGAAAGAACTTCTGCTTGAGTGTTTTGTTGTATGTATGATAGAAAATTCTCTTAACAAGAGAATCACTTTCAAAAAATGAGTTATTGTTTATTCGTAAATAAACTGTTATTATCGGATTGTAACCACGGCCGGGTTGAACACAAAATATTGAAAGGTGATGCAAAATGACAGTTTATTTCGGAGAGAACCTCAAAAAACTTCGCAAATCAAAAAAGCTAACCCAGGAATCGCTTGCAGAATTTCTCGGAATGTCTTTCCAGGCTGTAAGCAAGTGGGAAAGGGGCGAAACATATCCCGATATAACTATGCTTCCCGTTATTGCGGCATTTTTCGGAGTTACGGTTGACAGCCTTCTCGGCACGGACATGATTGCAAAAGAAGCAAAAATAAAGGAATATTCCGAAAGCTATTCCCGCCTATGGAATGAACAAAAAATAGCTCAAGCAAGGGATATGCTAAAGGAAGCAACAGTTGAATTTCCCGGCAATTATGACCTTATGGCAAAATATTTCAACGCACTTATTCACGCAGAGTATAACGACGAATATATCCTTTCCGTAAAGCCCGAAGCCAACAGGGTTTATGATATTATTCAGACCTACTGCACTGTAGACAGCATAAGAATCTGGACCAAAAAGCTTATGTGCCGATATTTACGCGATCTAAGCCTGATTGAAGGCAGCGGGGTTGACATATCCGAAGCTGAAAGAATCCTTTCGGAAATGCCGATTATGCAGAATACAAGGGATTATGAAGCGATGTATATGTATCCGCACGATGATGAAAAGCGCGCACAGGCTTGCGCAAACGGAATTACGGAAATGCTCAGGCTTTTCGGCGAAATAATGAACAGAAGGTATAAGAACTTTCTCGATGCCGATGAAGAAATTGCGCAGGCATATATAAACCTTGTTGAAAAGGTTATGCCCGACGGTGACTACGGAAAAAGCTGGTATCTTGTTGTAATACATTCACAGAGAATCGGCGTTAAGAAATTTTTGCAAGGAGATGAAGAATCAGCCCTCAAGTATTTTGAAAAAGCAGTAAGACTTGCAAAAAGATATGACGAAATGCCCGACATTACCACGCACACCTCAAAAGCTGTTGAAGGCGTTGTATTTGATAAATCCAAGGCATACAGATTCTGGGAAGGCTCTTTTGCCGAGGATGTCAAAGACGGACTTAAAAACAGACCCCAGCTTTCACAGGAATTCAAAAACAGCAAAGAATTCCAGCAAATACTCGCAATTTAAAAAGATTTATATGAAGTTTTTAATACTATATAAATCTATAATAATAGAATAACAATAAGATATATAAAACAAGTCCCTTTTCATAGAAGAAAAGGGACTTAAAAATGATTTTGAGGACATTTAACGAGTCGGGGTATTCTTAATAATTTGGTTTCTACAGTTCGACAAATTGGAATTTATTAAACTAACACTCTAAAAACCCTTGATATTACTGGGCTTTTCAGCAACTTTAAACTCAATTGTTATGTATTTTCCCTTGTTTTTGCCCTTATGAGCGAAAATAAGGGAAACTTTTTATATTTATCCGCTAACTACCTTATCAAGCAGTCGTGCGGAAGTACGCTTCGACTCTCTTGTAGAGTGAGCGTAGACATTCATCGTGGTACTGACATCGGAGTGACCTAAAAGCTCCTGCACATCCTTCGGAGCTGCTCCGTTCGAGAGCAGATTGCTTGTGAACGTGTGGCGCAGTTGGTGGAAATGAAACCCTTCGAGTCCCTCTACCTTTTTGCTTGCCCGTTTGCACATAATACCGATGGTGCTTGGCGATTCATACGCTCCGTCAGGTCTTAAGCATACAAAAGATATCTCCTTGTAGCCATCGGGAATCTTTTCGTTTCTCGGTAGCGTATAGACCTCGTAGTATGCACGGTCTTTCTCCTTAACCTCAACGTAGTAGTTAAGGCAGAATAATTCGCCGTATTTGAATCGGTTTTTGTGCTGTTCAAGCTTGGCAGTTCTCAGAATCTCTGCCAGGGTGTCACAGAAGTCCACCGTGCGGACTTTCCTGCGTTTGGTAGCCCCTATCTCAGTTTTGTGCCTTGCGTTGTTGTAGCGCATACTGCGACGCACTGTAAGGTACTGCTTTTCAAGATTCACGTCTTGCCAAGTCAGACCGCAGACCTCGCCAATGCGAAGTCCGGTGTAGTAAGCAATTTGTATGGGTAGCAATGCAGGGTTGTTCTTTGATTTTAGAAATTCCTCAAGTTCCATAAACTGTTCGTGAGTAAGCGTTGGTGTAGAAACAATTTCTCCGTCCTCATCTGAAAACATTTCGTATCGT
>JAFQBE010000018.1 GCA_017416765.1 Clostridia bacterium | reverse complement strand
TCCGAACTGAAATATGCAAAGTACGGGAGCTTTTTGGAGGACTTGGACGAACTCAATATTGATGTGGAGTTCCAAAGGACTGTTGAAAGCTCTGTTGCATATATGGTTATGGAGCGTTTGGGACTGTCCCCGGCAGAGGTTTTTGATGACGGAGAGTTTCGTCATATTGTAGATTTCAGCACACCCGAAACAATCTCGGTTCTTGGTAATGCAGTCAGCTCAATATCCGAGCAGGCACTACGGGAAATCTCCGCAACGATAAGTGCAGAAATCAAAAAAGAAAAAAATCAGGCAAAAATTTTTGCGGAAACCGAAAAAGCACAGTATAATGAAACCAAAGAGGTACAATACACAGATAATGATACGGAAAGGAATGAGACCTATGACGGAAATCAGTTACAGAACGGAGAACGGAATACAGATTCCGAACTTGGAAGTGCCGAAGATGACGACCGAGCCGATAGGCAAATACGGACAGATGCGCAGGCAGTTCCTGAAACAGAACAGACGCAGCCTATACTCGGCAATGATGATACAGGGAACCCTCCTGGAGCATCTGTCGGAGATAGACAAGACAGCGAAGGAACAAGTCGAGCAGATGACTTCACAGATGGCGAAAGCCGAGGGACTGACGGAACAGTTCAAAGCGGAGAACCCGCAACTGTGGGTTGGTCTTATGAACAACCTCAAACATTCCGCCGAAGAGGTAGTCGTCAGACACTTGATTCACAGCTAAGTTTATTTGACCTTATTGAAAATGAAGATGTTGCCGACAGTATGGCAAGAGAAGCAGAGCGATTAAGGTTTCGCCCTGCTTTTTCTATTCCCCAAGAAGTTATTGACGTTGTACTCGCTGACGGTGGAAACCGTAAGAACAGTAAGCTGCGAATATGTACGCAGTACGAAAAGCAAAGACCGCTTGAAGAAAATGTTACCTTTCTTAAAAAGGAATACGGCACAGGCGGTAAAGGCTTCATAATAAACGGCAGTAATGTTTCTGCGTGGTTTGATGACGGCGGCGTTAAAATTCAATACGGCAATGAAAACACAAATGTAAGCTACACACTCTCTTGGGAAGATGCCGCAAAGCGTATCGGTGAGCTTTTAGATCTCGGACGATATATGCCGCAGACAGAGCTTGATAAGGTATCCGAAAACGAGAGATACGAGATTGCATATTGGCTGTGGGACTATTTCAATAACGGTGAGCTTGACGAGTTTGAGGGACCGGGCGGACACCCGGCAGATATGGAGCGTATGACTGCGGCATTAGCTAATGTGGACAGAAGAAACGAAATCATTGATATAGTCCATAAAACCTACGCTTCCGGGAAAGAGTTTCCGAGGTATTATATCAAACCTGTCGAGGAAGCAATAACCGCACTTGAAGAACTGAACATCCCCCGTAAAATCTTTACTGCGGCAGAATATGCACCGTTTGAGAGTACACGATTTATAACTCAAAACGAGGTTGACACCGTTCTTGCACACGGTAGTGGAATATCCGAGGGCAAGATGCGTATTCTCTCATACTTCCTCCGTGAAGCTGACCACAAAAAGCGAGCAGATTTCCTCAAAAGCGAATACGGCATCGGCGGCGGTTCTCTTTACTCTGTCGATGACGGTTGGCAAAGTCACGACTCCAAAGGTTTAGAAATATCCCGTGGCGACCTTTCAAAACCGTATTCAAAGGTTACGTTGTCGTGGTCGCAGGTAGAAAAAAGGATTGATTTTCTTGTAAGAAACGGCAGGTATGCAACAAATGAAGATATTGCATATATGACTGAATATGAGAAAAATCAGGTTGCAAGAAGCGTTTACACCGCTTTTAGCAATGTTCCTATTGAAAGATACAGTCCGTTTCCTAATGGGTTTGACTATTCTGATGCTGTACCCATCGTGAGAAAAACACTTGACGATGCAGACAAAACAGCAGAAATGCTGACGGAACTGAAAGCTCTTTTAATGGAAACACCGAGCGATGACAGATATTATAAATACCGTGAAGAAGCTGCAAACGCACTTGAAAGCTATGTGAACGGAACATATAATCTGTTCCCCGGTATCGAAAGACCTAAACCTGCACAGCAAAGTGAGCTTGACGAAGCTATGCGTGTTATCAACGAATATGTCAAAGAAGAATTTGATTCGGAAAGTGCCGATTATGAGAACTTACGAGCCGTGAGCCTTGCTTTTACCTCTACTGAGGACGGCGAACATAATATCGAAGTCAATGTAAATCTGATTGAGTTTTCCATACTCAAATATGTTGATAAAACATTAGTGGAAGAAATCAAGTATGACAGCCTTTCCGAGCTTATAACAAACGAGCTTGAGGGAATGAGCTTTGATGACTTGGTATATCTTACCGATGAACAGCTTACACCGTTCTACGAGCCAAAAGAACAGCCGATAATGGAGTTTTATAACGAGCTTCATAAGGACGATGACGGCGAAACCATCGTACTATTTCCTGTCGGTGACTTCTATGAGATATACGGCGTAGATGCAGAAAAGGCATCGAGCGCACTTGAACTTACGCTCACAGCAAAGACCATTGACGGTTACGGATATGCTATGTGCGGATTTCCAAAGCACATTCTTGAATCTTATGTTGATAAGCTGACTTACGGCGGATTTGATGTTATTCTTACCGATGAGGATAGAAAAGCATATAAGATATTGTCCGCTGAAAAGGTATTGGCAACAACAGAAGCAGAAGAAGAACAAAAGCCTGCGGAGGTAAATGATTTAGTCGGCAGAGAACTTACCATTGATGACCGTAAATTCATTGTTGACAGCGTTGACGATGTATCAGGTAGTGCAAGCCTTAAAGATATAATCTTTGAAAACAGCACAGGCTTTCCTATATTTCGCAGAGAAAGTATTGAGTTTGTAAAGGCACACCTTGAAAGCATAGAAAAAGCCGACGAGGTTATAACACCTGCCTTTGAAATGCCTAAACCGTCAAAGGTTGCAAATACGGTTGTATATCCTGAAATACCGATGTCGGAGCGCCGTAACTTCGCCATTGATAATGACGAACTCGGCTACGGCGGCCCGAAAGAAAAGTTCCGCAAGAATATGGAAGCAATACGGGTTCTGAAAGAATGTGAATCTGAAAGACGACTTGCAACACCCGAAGAACAAGCTATACTCTCGGAATATGTCGGTTGGGGCGGTCTTGCAGATGCCTTTGATGAAAGTAAACCGAATTGGGCAAATGAATTTCAGGAGCTTTATGCAGCACTTACCCCCGAAGAATACACACAAGCAAGAGCTTCAACACTTAATGCTCACTACACATCACCCGTAATAATCAAGGCTATGTATAAAGCACTGGGTAATATGGGTTTTGAGCAAGGTAATATCTTGGAGCCTTCGTGCGGTATCGGTAACTTTATGGGACTTGTCCCCGACAGTATGAGCCTGAGTAAAATCTACGGTATCGAAATAGATTCCATAACCGGACGAATTGCACAGCAGCTTTATCAGAAAAACTCTGTTGCAATACAAGGCTTTGAGGATACAACACTTCCCGACAGCTTCTTTGATGTAGCTATCGGAAATGTGCCTTTCGGTGATTACAAGGTGCTTGATAAGAAATACAACAAGCATAATTTCCTTATTCACGACTACTTTTTCGCAAAGACCTTGGATAAGGTTCGCCCCGGCGGTATTGTTGCTTTTATTACTTCAAGCGGCACTATGGATAAGCAAAACTCCAACATAAGAAAGTATATCGCACAGAGAGCTGACCTTGTTGGAGCAATACGACTTCCGAACAATGCTTTTAAGGCAAATGCAGGCACAGAGGTTACGGCAGATATACTCTTTTTACAGAAAAGAGATAAGATGACAGATATTATGCCGGATTGGGTACACTTAGGAACGCTTGAAAATGGCATAACCGTAAATCAGTATTTTGTGGATAACCCCGATATGATTCTCGGCGAAATGCAAATGGTAAGCGGTCCTTTTGGTCCCACTCCGACGTGTGAGCCGGACACGGAAACAACCCTTGCCGAGCAACTTGATGATGCTATCCAAAATATTCACGCTACCATCACGGAATATGAATATGAGGATATTTCAAATGATGAGGATTTATCTATCCCCGCTGATCCGAATGTAAAGAATTTCAGTTATACAGTTGTTGACGGCAATATTTATTTCCGTGAAAACAGTATAATGCGTAAAGTGGAAATGAACTCCACCGCCGAAAACCGCATTAAGGGTATGATTGGCATTCGTGATTGTGTCCGTGAACTGATAGAGTATCAGACAGAGGGATATTCCGACGCAGATATTAAGGCACAGCAAGAAAAGCTCAATACGCTTTATGACGACTACACAAAAAAATACGGTCTTATAAACTCCCGTGGAAATGCTATGGCGTTCTCGGATGACAGCTCATATTTCCTCTTGTGCTCCCTTGAGGTTCTTGACGAAAACGGCGAGCTTGAACACAAAGCCGATATGTTTACAAAGAGAACAATCGGAGCAAAAACCGAGATTACTAATGTTGATACGGCATCTGAAGCTCTTGCGGTATCACTCGGAGAAAAAGCAAGGATTGATATTGAGTTTATGTCCTCTCTTTCCGGCAAGTCTGAAGAAGAACTGTGCGAGGAATTGCAAGGTGTTATATTCCTTAACCCGTTATATGACGATTACAGCGTAGGACACGAAAAATATCTTACCGCCGATGAATACCTTTCGGGCAATGTGAGAAACAAGCTCCGCATAGCAAAGGAAAAAGCGGAAGAACACCCCGAATTTGCCCCGAATGTTGAAGCACTTACAAGGGTTCAGCCGCAGGATTTGACAGCAAGTGAAATTACGGTGCGTCTTGGTTCTACTTGGATTCCGCCGGAATATATAAAGCAGTTTACCTTTGAGCTTCTTGAAACATCATACTATGCAAGAAGCAGAATTGATGTTAAATACTCCGATTTATCGGGCGAATGGATGATTTCGGGCAAGAGCGTTGATAAAGGTGTCAAAGCAGTCAACACCTACGGCACAAAGCGTATTAGTGCATATAAGATTATCGAGGAAACGCTGAATCTGAAGGATGTCCGTATATTCGACTATGTTGAAGATGAAGAAGGCAGAAAGAAACCTGTGCTCAACAAAAAAGAAACGACTATTGCACAGCAAAAGCAAGACCTTATAAAAGCGGCTTTCGATGATTGGATATGGAAAAGCCCTGAACGCCGTGAGGTTCTGACAAGAATGTATAATGAACGGTTTAACTCCACACGCCCCCGTGAATACGACGGCAGTCATATAACATTCTCCGGTATGAACCCCGAAATAGCATTAAGACAGCACCAAAAGAACGCCGTTGCAAGAATAATGTACGGCGGTAATTCGCTTTTAGGTCATGTTGTCGGAGCCGGAAAGACTTGGACTATGGTTGCGGCAGCAATGGAGGGCAAACGCTTAGGGCTTTGCAATAAATCCTTATTTGTTGTGCCGAACCACCTGACCGAACAATGGGCGGCTGAGTTCTTACAACTCTATCCGGCGGCAAATATCCTTGTTGCTACCAAAAAGGACTTTGAAACCAAAAATCGTAAAAAGTTCTGCGGCAGAATTGCAACCGGAGATTATGATGCGGTTATCATCGGGCATAGCCAATTTGAGAAAATACCGATGTCAGCAGAACGACAGAAAGCAATACTGCAACGGCAGCTTGATGAAGTGCTTGACGGTATCATCGAAGCAAAGGAAAACAACGCAGAACGCTATACCGTAAAACAGCTTGTGAAAACACAGCGCTCACTTGAAGCGAAACTTGCCAAACTAAACGACCAAAGCCGAAAAGATGATGTTGTTACCTTTGAGGAGCTTGGTGTAGATAGGGTTTTTGTAGATGAAGCACATTACTACAAAAACCTTTTTTTATATACCAAAATGCGAAATGTCGGCGGTATCGCACAGACTGAAGCACAGAAGTCCTCTGACCTTTTTATGAAAACACAGTATCTTGACGAGCTTACAGGCGGTAAAGGCGTTATATTTGCAACGGGTACACCCGTATCAAACAGTATGGTGGAGCTTTACACAATGCAGAGATATTTGCAGTATGACACTCTTTGCAAAAACCACCTGCAACACTTTGATGCGTGGGCATCTACCTTCGGTGAAACCATAACCGCAATAGAGCTTGCCCCGGAGGGCAGCGGCTACCGTGCAAAGACAAGGTTTGCAAAGTTCTTTAACCTGCCTGAGCTTATGGCAATGTTCAAAGAGGTTGCGGATATACAAACGGCAGATATGCTTAATCTTCCGACACCTACACCGCACTATAAGACAATCGCCGTAGAACCTACCGATATACAAAAGGAAATGGTTTCTGACCTTGCAGACCGAGCCGAGAGAGTGCGTAATAAAATGGTTGATCCGACCGTTGACAATATGCTGAAAATTACAAACGATGGCAGAAAATTAGCACTTGACCAAAGGCTTATAAACCCACTCTTGCCCGATGATGAAAGCTCAAAGGTATCGGCGTGTGCAAGAGAGGTCTTTGAGATTTGGCAAGAAACCACCGACAGACGAGGAACACAGCTTGTTTTCTGTGACCTTTCTACTCCGAAGAACGACGGCACATTTAATGTTTACACCGATATACGGGAAAAGCTGATAGCAAGCGGTGTGCCTGAGAGCGAAATCGAGTTTATACACGACGCAGACACCGAGGTTAAGAAAAAGGAACTGTTTTCAAGAGTTCGCAAAGGCGATGTGCGTGTGCTTCTTGGTTCTACTGCTAAAATGGGAGCCGGAACGAATGTGCAAAGACTGCTTTACGCATCCCATGACCTTGACTGCCCGTGGCGACCTGCTGACCTTGAACAGCGTGCAGGTCGTATTATAAGACAAGGTAACACGAACCCCGATGTTCATATCCGCAGGTATGTAACCAAAGACACCTTTGACAGCTATATGTGGCAGCTTGTAGAGAATAAGCAGAAATTCATATCACAGATTATGACAAGCAAATCTCCGGTTCGTAGTGCCGAGGATATAGACGAAACTGCACTTTCCTATGCAGAGATAAAAGCTCTTGCAACAGGCAATCCGCATATTAAGGAAAAGATGGACTTGGATACGCAAGTAGCAAAGCTGAAGCTTATAAAAGCGAGCTTTATGTCGCAGAAATACGAGCTTGAGGATAAGGTTATAAAGTATTATCCGAAGAAAATAGCCGAGCTAACAGAGCATATAAAAGGCTTTGAATCGGATATTGCAGTCGTAGCACAGCATCCAAAGCAAGAGGATAAATTCTATCCGATGACAATAGACGGTCTTGCTTATTACGAAAAGGACAAAGCCGGCGAAGCCTTGATTGAAAGATGCCGCTTACAGAAAACACCTGAACCGACACCTATCGGTGATTACAGAGGTTTTTCAATGGAGCTGTCCTTTGAATACAGTAAATTCTATGTAACCCTGAAAGGTACGCTCAGTCATAAGGTGGAGCTTGGTGCCGATGTGTTCGGTAACATACAACGACTTGACAACGCACTTGAAGGACTACCGAAACGTCTTGAAGCTACAAGAGAAAACCTTGAAGAAACAAAAAGGCAGTTTGAAATGGCAAAGGTGGAATCTCAAAAAGAGTTTCCGCAGGAAGCAGAGCTTCAGGCAAAGTTGGAACGACTTGCTATTGTGGATGCACTTCTTAATATGGATAAGCACGAGCGTGAGGGTGCAGACCTTGGAGAGCCTGACGAGGATATGGAAGCTACCGACAAATCTAAAAAAGAAATGGAGAGATAGCAATGAACCAAGCATTAAGACTGCAACTGTGGGAAAAAGCTCAAAAGGAGCAAAGCGAATATGTTGAAGAACTTAAACGCCTTCCCCCGGAGCAGATTATTGACAAAGCCTACGAGAAAACAATGCGTGATGATATTCTGATTACCTTTGAAGATAACAGACTATCCGATAAGCAGGTAGAAGCACTTGTAAAATTGGATTACCCAATCGCAGCTTGTTATGAAAAATGGCAAGATACAGATGTGACCTATATGGACAGACTTTTTGAGGTTGTCGATGATTACGCCGATGACCTTGTAAAAGAAAGCGAAGCTGAAAAGCAAAAACAAAAGAAAAAACACGAGCCTGAAAGATAAGGCAAACCGAGAAATGAGCCTGCTGTTAAATAATACGGCAGGCTTTTTCTATATAAAAAATTATGAAAGTCGAGGTAAAAAATGATGAAAAACAAATTCTTTACAAACAACAAAACCGCTGATGATGCAGCAACGCCGAGCAATATGGAACTGCTCAAAAAGAGCATTACAAAGTTCTGTATGGCTATCGCCGAGTATGAGGACGAAGCCGAAGCTGCACTTTGCAAGGTGCATTGGGATGAAGAAGTTGATCCGATTATGTATTGGAGATTTTGCCCTGTATGTACCTTTGAAGCAGGCGGCTCTCACGAGCTTGCACACAGGCTCAGACACAACCGACTGTTTGGCAAGAACGCACTTTTGCTTGAAAGCAAGGGCGGTAAATATACCTCTATTTTAAGTGAGGTTATGGAAGCCTACGAGCTGTGGCTGCTTGAAGATATGACACTTCAGGTTGTGTTCTCCTGCAAAATGTGGGTAACGGATAACGGCAAAACGAGCGAATATGTTACCTATCGCTACCCGGTAAAAGACGGGTATAAACACTTCTACGATATGGAAGTCGAGGACTTCCTGAACAAAATCGAAACAATGATTTTTGTTACAAGAAACCATATTTAAGGCTATGGGCGGTCGTGGTAAATCAAAACTGCCGTAGGTAGTTTTGATATGTGGCAAGCATAGCATTTGTCCGTACAAATGCAGCTTGTCTGGGGCGTTGCCCCTGAAACCCCTGCCTTGCGGCTCTATCAAAGGAGGTGATTTCTGTGCGAAAGCGAAGCATCCGCCGAGAAATAACACTCAACGAAAAGGAAGATAAAAAGCTCCAAAGCCTTATGCAAAAATCAGGCTTAACAGCTTGTCAGCTTTTACGCAAATTTATCTTGGAAACAGAGATACGCCCACGACCGCCCGACGAATATGCACAGCTTCTCCGAGAGCTGTCTGCCATCGGCAATAACATAAACCAAATGGCATATAAAGCAAACGGACTTGGAGAAATCTGCATTGAAGAAGTCAGAGCAATGCGTGAGGCATTTGAAAAACTATACAAGGAGGTGAAAAGATAATGGCTATCACAAAAGTTTTACCTATAACAATCAATTTATGGTACAGCGTGACCTATGCTGCCAATGCAAAAAAGACAGGACTGAACGGTGTTGTTGATTATGTAATCAACCCAAATAAGTCCGAGCAAAGATTATTGCAATCTTGCCTTAACTGTTCAAGCCTTAGTAACGCATATTCTGAAATGTGCGAAACAAAAGCTATGTGGGGCAAAACGGACGGCGTTTTAGGCTACCACTTTATACAGGCTTTCAAACCCGGTGAGATAACACCGGAGCAGGTTCACGAAATCGGCAGACAGTTTGCAAAGGAATGTTTCGGTGACAGATTTGAGGTTGTAATCGGCACACATCTTGACAAAGACCATTACCATAATCATATCGTAATAAACTCTGTGTCTTGTGTGGACGGTGAGAAATACCATTCCTCCCCGGCGAGCTACTACAACAAAATCCGTGCCGTATCAGACCGTATGTGCAGAGAAAACAATCTGTCGGTTATCGAGCCAAAGGGCAAAGGAAAACACTATGCTGAATGGAAAGCTGAAAAAGAAGGCAAGCCTACCATCCGAGGACAGATGCGTGAGGAATTTGACGAAATCATAAAATGCTCCTACACGATGAAGGACTTTTGGAGAAACTTGGAACAGCGTGGATATATCATAAAACGCAAGCCGGGTAAAAGTGCGCACCCATCCGTTCTGCCGCCTTTCGGGAAATACCCCGTAAGATTTGACGGACTCGGCAAGGGATATTCTCTTGACGAAATACAGGAACGTATCATAGCAGCACGAAACGGAATCAAGACAGCATCGCCTTCCGAGCTTTCCAAAAACGGCTTTGATTTTGATAAGGCATATAAGCACATAGAGCCGACAAAGCTCAAAGGCTTTGTTGCCCTCTATTATCATTATCTGTATCTGTTCGGGAAAATAAAGAAGAAGCAGACACCGCAAAGGGTGTCATTTTTTATGCGTGACGAGCTTATAAAGCTTGACCGTTATCAGAAGCAGTTTAAGTTCCTCTACGAAAACAACATAGAGAGCGTTGCTGACCTTACAGACTACCACGCAAAAACAAAGGTTAAGATCGACGAGCTTGTCGCAGAGCGTAAACGACTTTATACCGAGCGAACAGAGGAAAACGCTGACGAGGTTAAGGACAAGGCAAAGAAAATCAATGCCGAGCTTCGTATTCTCCGAAGCGAAATGCGGTTATGTGAAAACATCTACCACGATGCAGAACGCATTACCGAAAAGAAAAAACACGCCGATGAGCTTCAGCAGCAGGCAGACAAGGAGGTAATGCAGAATGAACACAAGCGGCGAAGTCGCTGACCTTATGGTAAAAGAAGGCTTACAGATTACCGAGGAAGTTGTAAAACTTACCGGACTTGGAGCAAAGAACCTTGCGGCAATTATTATTGCCCTTTTGAAAGAGGACAACAAGCTGCAAGGCAAAACCAATCTTAAAAAGCTCCTGAAATCTGATAAACCACTTTGCATCTTGCAAATCAAGGAAAGCGATATAAACAAATTCAACAGCGAAGCAAAAAAATACGGCGTTCTCTTTACCGCTGTAAAGGATAACACCAACAATAGCGGACTGTGCGATATTATCGCAAAGCAGGACGATGTGACAAAGCTCAATTACATTATGGAGAAAATGGGATATACTGCTCCCGAAATTGAGCCGGAACCCGAAAAGGAACCTACCGAAAAGGATGTACCCGAAAAGGATTCTCCCGAAAAGAAACCGGAGGAACACTCAAAAAACCCCCACCCCCGCAAGAGAGGAAATCCGCACGAGAAAGAATCCTCGAAATGCGGGGATACGGAAAAAGAGGTCAGTCCTACTAACGGGAAAAAGTCGGTAAAGAAAAAGGTTGAGGAAATCAAAGCTGAACAGGCAAAAGACAAAGCAAAGAAAGCCCCTGAACATAAGCGTGAACATCCTCACACCCAATCGGGCAAGAAAAAGAGTAAATCCAAAAAGAAAGGAAAAGGCAGATGATAAAATATCAGCCTAACCGGTACAGAGAGCCGCCTTAAACATAGGGCGGCTTTTCTCATACCACAAAACCATACAAACTAAATTCTAATTATGGAGGATTGAAAAATGTCAAAAAAGACTAATCGTAAATTCAGATCTATCGTATCTATCATTCTTACCATCTGTATGATGGCAACCTTTATTCCCAATGTGTTTGCGGCGCAGAGTAATGAGTATGTCGATCCGGCAGACAGTTGGCTTTCATCCAATAACAGAACAAACGAGCTTGACGTTAACGCTACCACTACCTACGAAACACAGTATTGTAGTGTCTGCCGTAAGCAGACAATGGTAGTGACCTACCGTGTGCCCGAATATACCAAGACGGGAGAAACGGCACTTAACCGTGGCGTAATGTATTCCGACGGTACTTGTATTGACGGCGAGAGCAAGGGCAACCTTGACGATGGAACTCCGGGCGTTGATGCGTACTATACAGGCTACCATTGGACAAAGGCTGTGTGTCAGACCTGCGGAACGATTAACACCGTAAGCGGTCCCGACGTTTACAGCTTTAATAACAATGTCTATGGCTTGTATTCCTGCGACCACAACTTTTTTGTGGACTTCGACAGCTCCACCTATGAGCCGTATAGCGAGGACTATCACCTTACCACTCTCAAGCGTGGAGAATATTGCAAGTTCTGTAAAGGTACTTTTGCAAGAGCAACACAAGGACTTGAATATCACGACTTTACAGAAAGTGTTGATGCACAGCTCGGTAATAACCGTTTTTATGTAACGGAAATCTGTGATACCTGCGATTATGAAACAGCCGAATATATTACGGCAAAATCGGTTATCACATCTTACTACGGCACCGAGGACGGCGAAGCTCATACGCTTACGGTAAATGACCTTTCTGATTCCGGTGTGAGAACTTCTATCCGTTACGGTAGTTCTGCCGATAGCTGCACAAGAACCTCTGCTCCGAATTACACACAGCCGGGATATTATACTGTCTATTATGAAATTGACTACGCCTATGCAGGCGAAGTAATGACAGAAAACGGCGTATCGTATATTTGGATTGTTGCAGATGACGAGGAAGAAAACAACAATGCAAACGGAACAATTATTGTACTGCCTACCGTTCACGAGCACGAATATCACTATCTTGAAACCGTGAAGCCAAGCTGTGACGAACTCGGTTATGAGCGCTTTCAGTGCTTAACTTGCGGTGAACTTGAAAAGAGAAACTACACTCCGGCACTCGGACACGACTATGACGATGTTGTGATCCGTGAAGCTACCTGCAAGCAAGGCGGTCTTGTTTTAACTCTTTGTGCTGACTGCGGTGACTTCTACCAAACTACAACAGCAACGGGCGAACACAAGTATAATTCCGTAAAGCATAACGCAACTTGTCAGAGTATGGGATATACAGAGCATACCTGCGAGCTGTGCGGAGATAATTACATCACAAATCTTACTCCGCTTGTATCCCATTCTTACGAGAGAGTGACAAAAGAACCTACCTGCACCGAAAAAGGATATACAACCTCTACTTGTACGATGTGCGGTCTTAACAATGTTTCCGACTACACAGAGCCTACCGGACACGAATGGGACGAAGGACACGCCGTAACATCATCTACCTGCGAAGCAGAGGGCGTTATTGAATATAACTGTGAAAACTGCGACGAAAAGATGATTAAGGCAATCTCCGCTAACGGTCATACTCCGGGAGCTGAAGCAACCTGCACCGAACCGCAGCTTTGTGAGGAATGCGGAACAGTTCTTGAAAGTGCAATCGGACACGACTATTCCGCAGAGGTAACAGAACCCACCTGCACGGCTATGGGTTATACAACTTATACCTGCGATAATTGCGGTGACAGCTATATCGGAGATTATACTGACAAGGCTGAACATGAATACAGCGAAACCGTAACAGAGCCTACCTGCACATCTCACGGCTTTACAACCTACAACTGCGATAACTGCGACGAGGAATATGCAAGCGATTATGTTGATGCTGTACCTCACACATACAATGCGGATGTAACAGCGCCCACTTGCACGTCTATGGGATTTACCACATACACCTGCGAGGACTGCGATAACAGCTATATCGGCGACTATACCGATATGTTAGAGCATAACTACAATAAAGAAACCGTAGAGCCTACCTGCGAGGAACACGGCTACGCTGTTTATACTTGCCCGGACTGCGGAAAGTCATATATCGGCGATTATACTGAAAACAAGGAACACACCTACACCGAAACTGTAATCGCTCCGAGCTGCACGGAAATGGGATATACCATTTTCAAATGTAACGACTGCGACGACGAGTATAAGGGCAATTATACAGACAAGATTGCTCACGATTACGAAAAGACCGTAACAGAGCCTACTTGCACAGAGTTCGGTCACACAACTTATTCTTGCAAAAACTGTGATGATGAATTTGTTGCAGATTACACAGATAAGTTGGCTCACGAATACGAAGCGGTAGTAACTGATGCGACTTGCTTGACAATGGGTTATACAACCTATACTTGTGATTGCGGTGAAACCTACAAGGCAGATTACAAAGAACCTCTCGGACATACACCTTCCGAATGGATTGTAGATGTTCCGGCAACTATCGAGGGTGCAGGTTCAAAGCACATCGAGTGTACTGTCTGTGGTGAAACATTGCAGAGTGCAGACCTTCCTCAGTTAATTGACAAGGACAATTCTGACGAAGATGGAAAAGCTGAAGTTGGCGATTACTCAATTATTCTCACAGATGAAAACGGAAAACCTATCTTCAATTCAGAGCTTACCATTGATGTAAATGACAATGTTTCTATTAAGCTGACAAACGGCAGACTTTTAGATTATGCAAAGCCTACCACAATTACTGCTTTCTACACCGAAAGTCAGCAGCCTAAAGAAAATCTCAAGATTTACATTGAAGATGTAAACGGAAACAAGGCTATCGGCTTTACAAACGCAGACGGTCAGCTTATCGTTCCGAACAACAAGACAAACACCAACGATGACAACGGCACAATCGGTAAAGAAGATGGCGAAACAAAAGAAACTTTCGTAATCACAGTAACCGATAAAGCAAATGTTGTTATCCCTGATTGTGAAATCTATATCGGTGAAAGCAACAATGTAGTTGTAGATCTCCCTGAAGGTATTAAGCCTACAAGAGAAAATCCCGTTATCGTAACTATCACAGACCACAACGGCGAAGCTCAGGCTGATGTAACCGTTATTGCTCTCGGTGATGCAGACTTTATTGAAAAAGGCAAAACCGACATTTACGGCAAAATCACACTTCCTACCTCTGCTGACGGATATACCGATGAAGAAGGTCATGTAAATGTGAATGAGCTTAATGTTCTCGTAAATGATGAACTCGGTGCTATCGCAGATGCTTATGTTAAGTACAATGACGATAACACAATTACAGTAACTCTCCCTGATGAAAAGACAATCACATACGCAAACCGTATTACTGTAACAGTAACCGATTCTATCGGCGGTGCAGTTCGTGATAAGAGTGTAACTGTTCAGGACATCAATGAAAAGACATATACTGCTCTTACTGATGAAAACGGTAAGGTTGTAGTTCCTCCGGTAAATACCGATATGACAGATGCCGAAGGTAAAGGTGTTGTTAATGGATATGATGTAGCAATCTATGACGAAACAAAGCCTATTGAAAATGCCTACATTGAAATTGTTGACGGTATTATGAGTGTGGTTCTTCCTGAAGGTGTTGTATTCGACTACCATAACAGAATTACCGCAGAAATCAAAGATGCAGACGGTAATCCCGTTAAGGATATTAAGGTAAACTTTACAGATGAGAACAAAAACATTGAATCAGTTGTATCCGATGAAAACGGCAAGGCTATCGTTCCCCCGATTCACAGAGATATGACAGATGTAAATGGTGAAGCAAATGTAAATGGCTACAAGGTAATTCTTGCGGACGAAAAAGCTCCTATTGCCAATGCTTTTATCGAAATCGTTGAAGGCAAAATCAATGTGAAACTTCCTGAAGGTATAATGTTTGATTATACAAATCGAATTACTGCAACAGTAACAGATGCAGAAGAAAAACCCGTTAAGGATATGAGCGTTACATTTACCGATTCTGAAGATAAGAGCGAAAGTAATCTTACTGACGAAAACGGCAAAGCAAGTGTACCTCCGGTATATATGGATTACACAGATGTAAACGGATATTCCGAGGTTGACGGATTTATCGTAACTGTTGTAAATGAAAAAGGTGCAATCGAAAAAGCACTTGTTACACACAACGCAGAAGTTAAGAATGAAGATGACACGGTTAAGACTGCTGAAAACATTACCATTCTTCTTCCTGACGGCAATGTGTTTGACTATGAAAACCGCATCACGGTAACAGTTCAGAACAAGGCTGACAAAACATCTGTCAAGGATATGACTGTTATCATTACTGAAGCTCCGGTAAAAGCTGAAGATGCAACCGAAGAACCCGTTGCAAAGACTTTGACAGCACTTACAGATGCTAACGGCAAGGCAGTATTCCCTCCGCTTAATGAGGATATAACCGACAACGAAGGTAACTCCGGTGTTGAAGAAACAAAACCGGGCGAAGGCGAAAATACCGAAGATGTAAAAACTGCTTACAAGGTTCTTGTGGCAGACACTAAAGGCATTATCGGAAACGCATTGGTTGAAATCAAGGACGGAAAGGTAACTGTTACACTTCCTGAAACTCACACTCTTACAACTTCAAATCAGACTACCGTAACTGTAACCGATAACGAAGATAAAGCGGTTAAGGGTGTATCTGTAACAATCAAAGATAAGACCACATCAAAGGCAGGCACAACAGATGCAAACGGTAAAGTAACACTTCCGGTTAAAACATCATCCGGTGGTGGCGGTGGTTCTTCAAGACCTTCCTCCGGCGGTGGCGGTGGCGGAGGTTCTTATGTATCTACTTCCGTTAAAATCGTTGATAAAGACGGAAAGACCGTATCTGTAACGAAGTCTGTAACAAGCACAAAAGCAACTCTTACACTTCCTACGGGCAAGAATCTCCTTGAAGATGATAACTACTACACAATCACAGTAACTTCCGGCTCAAAAGCTAAAGCTGATTATCCCGTTGTCTTGAAAGATAAGAAAGGCAATGAAGTAACCGGAACAACAGATGAAAACGGTGTTATTATTCTTCCCGGCAAGGAACACAAGGCATATATCTTTGGCTATGATGACGGAACATTCAGAGCCGATGCAGATATGAGCCGAGCTGAAGCTGCCGCAATTTTCGCAAGACTTATTGCTGAAGCAAAAAGCGAAGCTGTAAACGGCAAAGCAACATTCTCCGACGTTTCCTCAAAGGATTGGTATTACGGCTATGTTGGTTATCTTGAAAAGTACGACATCATTAAGGGATATTCTGACGGAACATTCAGACCTGACGCACCCGTAACCCGTGCAGAGTTTGTAACAATGGCGGTTCGCTACTATGCACTCTTTAACGAGGTTAAAAAGAGCGACTATACCGTAAACTATACAGACCTTACAAAATCCTATTGGGCATACTCTGATATTGCATACGCAAAGCACATCGGTTGGCTCAACGGATATGCAGACGGCACATTCAAGGGCGATAACAACATCACCCGTGCCGAGGTTGTAACTGTTACAAACCACGCAACCGAAAGAACACCTGACGAGGATTATATCAATAAGAATGTGTCAACTCTCAATAAGTTCACAGACCTCAAGAATAACTCTCATTGGGCATACTACGACATTATGGAAGCTGCAAATACTCACCTCGGCGTAGCAAACAAAGATGCTGAGAATTGGGTAAAATAAGAGCTTTCACAGATAAGGCAGTCCAAGCGGCTGCCTTATCATATTTTGACAAAAAATTTTTTTATTCTCCGTTTTTTTTGATTTTATTTTCTTCTCCTTGTAAAATAAAGATGTGGCAAGAGCCATAAATAAAAAAGTGGAAGGATGAAGATTTATGAAGTTAAGAAAAGTTATTTGTTTGTTTATGGTGGCGTTGATGCTCGTTTGCACATCGGCTGTTACGGCAACAGCCGCCGACATTGAATATCCCATCGGATATTGGAACATTGTTTACGCAAACCGTTATCTGACATTCGCAACAGACGGAGGCTCATTTATCAAAACATTGGAATTGCCCCGTGGAGATGTTGTTAATGTCAATGACTATGTTCCTACAAAAGACGGATATATCTTTGACGGTTGGTATTCTGATCCGAGAAGCAAAACAGAGCGAGTAAACGAAATCATACTTACCGAAAACACCGTTGTCTATGCCAAATGGCTTGATGACGGAACCCCGAAGCCTGAACCCGAAGCACCGGATATTGCAACAAAAGAAGAACTCCTTGCTTACGGAGATTACACCGACAAAGAAACCGGCGCACCCGTAACGGCTTTATGGGTAGAACAACACACAAGGCTTGAAGCCTTAATGGAACAGTATAATGCAAAATTCAATAAATAATGTAATAAGAGGACGGCACACGCTGTCCTCTTTTTGCATAGAAAGAAGGTGTCCAATATGAAATACACATCGGTTAGTTGGGATTCAAGTTGAATAGGCAGAATGACACAAAAACTTTAATCATTTTATTTTCTGTTCTTTCGCCTTTTGTAATATGGCTTGCGCTTATGCTTGCAAGCTGTTATGAGCAAGGCATCAAACTTTTTGAGCTTTTGGAAAGGCTCACTTTGTTATTCAACAATCCCTTAAATATTTCTCTTAATGAGTACAGCTTAAAAACTGTGCTCATTTCTCTTTTTCTCTATTTAATGTGTATCGGTGTCTATTTCTCATCACGGGAAAACCGCCGACCGGGTGAAGAACATGGCTCGGCAAAATGGGGTATCGTTTCGCAAATTGCAAAGCGGTACGCCGACCATAAGGACAAGAGCAAAAATCTTATTTTATCTCAAATAATGCGTGTCGGACTTGATGCAAAAAAGCATCGCAGAAATCTTAATGTGCTTGTTGTTGGTGGTTCAGGTGCAGGTAAAACCCGTTTTTATGCAAAGCCGAACATTATGCAATGCAACACCTCTTTTATTATCGCAGATCCAAAGGGTGAAATGCTCCGTAGTGTTGCGCCGCTTCTGCTCGAAAACGGTTATGATGTAAAGGTTTTTAATCTCATCACTCCGCAGAACTCGGACGGATATAACCCGTTTATGTATGTACGAAATGACGAAGATGTTATAAAGCTGATTACAAACCTCATACAGAACACAACCCCTAAAAATGCTACACAGAACGATCCTTTTTGGGAGAAGTCGGAAATCGCTCTTGATACAGCACTTATGCTTTATCTCTTGCACGAAGCTCCACCCGAAGAACAGACCTTTGAAATGCTGATGTTCTTAATTGAGAACGCCGCAACTATGGAAGATGATGAAGAATATCAGTCCCCGGTGGATGTGCTTTTTGAAGCATTGGAGGACGAAAATCCGAACCATATTGCGTTAAAGCAATACAAGGTATTCAAGCAGGCTTCAGGCAAAACTGCAAAATCAATACTCATTTCAGCGGCAGTTCGACTTGCCGCTTTTAATTTGCCCGAAATTGCAAAGATGACCTCGTATGATAATCTCGAACTCGGACAGCTCGGCGAGAAGAAAAAAGCTATTTTCTGTGTTATTCCCGATAATGATAATTCCTTTAACTATCTTGTCGGTATGCTCTATACGCAGGCGTTTCAGGAGCTTTATTATAAAGCTGACCACGAACACGGCGGAGAACTGCCAATACCCGTTCATTTTGTAATGGACGAATTTGCAAACGTGGCACTTCCTGATAATTTTGAAAGGCTGCTTGCGACTATGCGTTCAAGACGAATTTCCGTAAGTATTATCATTCAGAATATGGCGCAGCTTAAAGCACTCTTTAAGGATAGTTGGGAGAGCTTGGTCGGCAACTGTGATACGATGCTTTATCTTGGCGGTAACGAACAGTCCACGCACGAGTATATATCCAAAATGCTCGGCAAGGAAACTATCGACACCCGTACAAGAGGTATAACAAAAGGTCAGCACGGTTCAAGCAATACGAATTATCAAAATACCGGGCGTGAGCTTCTTACGCTCGATGAGGTTCGCTTGCTTGATAACAGTAATGCTCTTATTTTCATTCGTGGCGAAAAGCCTATTGTCGATAAGAAATTCGATATAATGTCGCATCCGAATGTGAAGCTGACTGCTGACGGCGGTGCAAAGCCTTATATTCATATCAAGCAGAGCAAATATATCAGGCAGAACCTTTCTGTCAAGATTGATGACACCTTTACCATCAATGAGGACACCATTAAAAACTCCGGTATTGCATTTGTGGATATACCTCCCGAAGAAGCAGCGCCGGAGCAAGAGGAAAAGAAAGAGAAATTATCCGCAAAGGAGCGTGCAAAAACGCTTCTTAAAACAATTAAATCTAAATTATGGAGGTAAATGCGAAATGAAAAAGCAGAACAAACTTGAGAAAGTTACCCTTGTTTTAAGACGTGTTAAGGTGGCACTTGTTTCTATGGTGCTTATGATGTCGCTTATGACAAATACGGTTTTAGCGGCATCTCCGCTTGACACCATCAACAGCCTTTCCGACTTTATCTTCTCTGCAATTAAAGCTATCGGTCTTATTCTTCTCGGCTTTGGTATCGTGCAGATCGGTCTATCCCTCAAATCTCACGATGCTTCACAGAGAGCTAACGGCTTCTTAACATTCTTCGGCGGCGTAATTATCGCCTTTGCAAAAGATATTCTCGATATGATTATGTAATTACACCTTACCGGAGTGTAAAAAGTGGAAAAAGTGTAATTTCACTTGACGTGATTCCGTAATCGGAGTAGAATATTTAATGCAAAGTGACGAAAATTGCATTATTTTCGCTCAACTCTTGACTTTTTGCTAAATATGTAGTACAATATGTATGCAGAGATGTGAGCGTATCAAATGCTCTTAATCTGCATACAATGTATACTGTAGGACGAAAGTTCTATTTGTAACAGCGGGTGTATCTCAGCCCAAAATGAGAAACTTATTTAGAGAGCTTCTCTTGGCTCTAATCAAGAAAGTTAAGAGTGAGTGTTTCGCTACTCTAAAAGCGAGCGTAACAGAGGGCAAGCTTGCTTGCCCTTTTGTTGTACGCAAGGAGAAAAAATTATGGACAATATTAAATTTTATGAGATAAGCAACAAATACATAGATTACTTATCTCCCCATGCTCCGCACCTGTTCCTGAATAAAAAGCCGGGACAAAGAAATGAGCGAAAATATATCGGTATAATCTTACACATAAACAATGTTGATTATTTTGCTCCGCTATCATCGTTTAAGCCAAAGCATAAAACAATGGATGAAATGCTTGATTTCATAAAGATTAAGAACTACGCAGTTATCAACCTGAACAATATGTTTCCGGTTCCTCAATCGGAATGTACTTATGTTGATATTGCTCAGGAAAAAGATTTGCGTTATCGTTCATTGCTTCTTTCTGAATATCGTTACATAAAATCTATTCAAGAGAAAATCAGAAAAAATGCTTTGGTTATATACAAGCATAAGTTGGAAAAAGGTAATTCAACAGGACTTGCTAAAAGATGTAACGATTTTACATTGCTGGAGAAACTTTGCAAGGATTACAAATAAACTAAATAAAATTTATACGTTTAAGCCATCACCGTAAAAAGTGGTGGCTTTTTTACGTTCAAGGAGGTGAATGACCTTTGTCCGATAATTGGATTGTAGCAAACCTTGAAAACGCTTTTAATACTTGGAACGACAAAATGGCGGAAATATGGAGCCTTATCACCACATCACCACAGTCTTTTCGTGGCGGTGCTGTATGGTCTATCGTTGAAGGTATAAACGGCGGCTTACAGGCTATCGGATATGGCTTGTTAGTCCTCTTTTTTGCTATGTCGGTGTTTAAGTCAACGGCATCCTTCCGTGACTTCCAACGCCCCGAATATGCACTCAGGCACTTTATACGCTTTGTTGCGGCAAAAGCGGCAATAACCTATGCTATGGACTTGATGACAGCTATCTACACGATATGTGGCGGTGTTGTGACACAAATTGCAAGCAGTCTTGGCGGTATCGGTGCGGCATCTGTTACACTTCCGTCGGTTATTGAATCGGCGGTTGAGGATGCAGGCTTTTGGGCATCTATCCCGTTATGGCTTGTGACAATTCTCGGTAGCCTTTTTATAACCATTATGTCATTCATTATGATAATGAGCGTTTACGGGCGGTTTTTCCGTCTGTATATGTACACGGCACTTGCCCCGGTTCCTCTTTCTTCCTTTGCGGGAGAAGGCACATCGGAAATGGGTAAGCACTTTGTAAAATCTTATGTAGGCGTATGTCTTGAGGGAGCAGTAATTGTACTTGCGTGTATCATATTCTCTGCTTTTGCAAGCACAAGTACGCCGTCGATTGACACGAGCATTACAACCGTCACGATGATATGGAAATATATCGGCGAGGTTATTTTCAATATGCTTGTGCTTGTAGGACTTATTAAAGGTTCTGACCGTATTATCAAAGAAATGCTCGGAACTTAAAGGAGGTATTGTTTATGAGCTATAACAACGTAATTGCAAGCGATGATTCAATGAAGCTGACAAAGCTCTTGGAGAATAAAGAGTTTTTTGAACAGCGAAATGAATATATGCAGAATGTAAATGACTACTATGCAGAACACGGTACGGTTGTCGGCTGTCCCGGTATCGAAAATGACACGGCACACAACCTTAATTCAAGAGTCAAAGATGGTATGTCGGGACCATACCCGGAACAGTTCTTTAAGGAGAATCAGGAACAGATTGACAGGCTTGCGGCTATGATTGACCGTCTTTATGAAAAGCCTGAAACGCTGTTTCAAGGTTGGAAATTTGCAGGCGGCGAAGCTGTTGTAAATCTTGCAAATAACCGCTTACAGCTTATGTTTGATGAAAAGCCCTCTGAAGAACAGATAGGTGTGCTGAAAAAGCACGGCTTTCATTGGGCAAGAACTGCAAAGGCGTGGCAAAGACCGCTTACACATAAGGCTATGTCTGCGGCAGATAAGATTGACTTTATCAAACCGCTTGATGGCAGAAAGCCTACGGAACTTCAACCTAAAGCACCTAAACGCACAGAGCCGGAGAGATAAGGAGGTTTTTGACTTTGGAAATCAGAATCAACAAAGAAATCAAGGATTACCACGAAAGCCTTTTCTTCGGTCTTTCTATGCGACAGTTTGTATGCTCGGTTGCGGCTATCGGTGCGGCAGTCGGCATTTATTTCGGACTGAGCAAGGTGCTTGACAAAGAAACGGTTTCGTGGCTGTGTATAGTCTGCGCTGCTCCGTTGGCGGCGGCAGGCTTTTTCAAATACAACGGACTAAATTTTGAGCAGTTTGTTGTGGCGTTTGTTTACAGCGAATTTCTCTGTGCCGGAGTTCGGACTTATCAAAGCGAGAACTACCTGCAAGAAGCATATAAGGAGGTAATAGCTGATGTTTCTGTTCGGAAAAAAGAAACCAAAAAAGGAAAAAAGAAAAATTCCGAAGACAGTACAGCAATCAATACCGATAGATAAGCTGTATAGGGACGGAATTTTCAAGTGCGGTCACATCTACTCAAAGACTTGGCGTTTTTCGGATATAAACTATGCTGTTGCTTCCGATGACGATCAGCTTCAAATGTTTCTTGCACATTCCGCACTTATTAACGGTCTGCCAACCGATGCAATGGCAAAAATCAGTATATTCAACCGTCAGCTCAGTAAAGAGGTTCTGTCGAGCCTTGCTACACCTAATGGCGAAGAACAGTACAATATTTACGCAAAGGAGCTTGGCGAAATATTCGCTGATAAAATGGCAGACAGTAACAACATCGTACACGATAAATTCATTACCGTGTCGAGTGAAAAGAAAAATATCGAGGAAGCACGCACTTTCTTCACCCGTGTTGGCAACGACCTCACGGCAGATTTTGCAAAGCTGTCCTCACGAACTACGGAGCTTGGATACAAAGAAAGGCTCCGTCTTTTTTATGACTTCTTCCGTAACGGCGATGAAACCGGATTTGAGTTTGATATGAAAAAAGAAATGGCAAGGGGTAAATCTTTTAAGGATAAAATTTGCCCTGACAGTATCGAGTTCAAAAACGACCATATCCGTATGGGAGATAAGTTTGCAAGGGTTCTGTTCTTAAAGGAATATCCGTCATTCTTGAAAGACAGTATGCTTTCGGAGCTGACAGACTTTTCACGGAGTATGATGCTCTCTGTTGACATTCAACCTATCGCAACTGATGATGCTGTAAAGCAGGTGCAGAAAAAGCTCCTTGCTATCGAAACGGATATTACCAAGTGGCAGCAGAAACAGAATATGAATAATAACTTTTCTGCAAATGTACCGTATGAAATGGAGCAAATGCGAAAGGAAATCAAAGAGTTCCTTGATGACATTACAACCCGTGACCAAAGAATGATGTTTGTAACCGTCACTCTCGTTCATGTGGCTGACACACTTGACGAATTAAACAATGATACGGAAACTCTGCTCTCTATCGGCAGAAAGCATCTTTGTAACTTTGGTATTCTCAAATATCAGCAAGAGGACGGATTCAATACGGTTCTGCCTTATGGTTTGATGAGAATAAAAGCGGTGCGCACTCTCACAACAGAAAGCACCGCAGTTTTAATGCCGTATAAAACGCAGGAGATTATTGACAAAGGCGGTCTGTATTACGGCATAAACGCCATATCGCATAATCTTCTGATGTGTAACCGTAAACTGCTCCTTAACGGTAACGGGTTCATACTTGGTGTTTCCGGTTCCGGTAAGAGCTTTGCGACAAAGCTTGAAATTGCCCTTGCAGCCATTTTCACCAATGACGATATTATCATCATTGATCCGGAGCGAGAATACAGCCGACTTGTTGAGAACCTTTTGGGCGAAAGCATACGGCTCTCAGCATCCTCCACATCGTCAAACCATATCAATGCTATGTCTATCAATAAGGATGTTGAGGACGAAAACCCGGTATCTATGAAATCGGAGCTTCTTATATCTATCTTTGATGAACTCTTGAAAAGCGGTAATTCCCGTATGGGTGGCGGTGTCGGAGCAAAGGACAAATCTATTATTGACCGATGCTGTATCAGAGTTTACGCCGACTATATGAACGGCAGAACGGACAAAGAACCGACACTTATGCAGCTCCGTGACGAGTTCCTAAACCAGCCTGAACCCGAAGCACACGACCTCGCACTCTGTCTTGAAATGTTTACAACGGGTAGTCTTAACTCCTTTGCACATCAAAGCAATGTAAATGTAAACAAGCGAATTGTAAGCTATGACATTTTGGAGCTTGGCGAACAGATGAAGTCTATCGGGCTGCTCATTATGCTTGATAACATTATGAACCGTGTAATTGAGAACAGAAAGAAAGGCAAATACACAAGAGTGTATATCGACGAGGCTCACTTATTCTTTAAGAATCAGTACAGCGCCGAGTTCTTGCTGAAGGCTTGGAAGCGTTTCAGAAAATACGGCGGTCTTTTGACAGCTATCACACAGAACATTTCCGACTGCCTTTTGAATGAAACCGCACGAGGTATGCTTTCAAACAGCGAATTTTTGCTTATGCTCAATCAATCGCCTTCAGACAGACGTGACCTTGCAGATCTGCTCAATATCTCGGATACGCAGATGAGCTATATCACCAACGCCGGAGCCGGACGAGGACTTATTAAGGTTGGCGGCTCTATCGTACCATTTGTAAACGATTTTCCGACCGATACGGAGCTTTATAAGCTGATGAGCACGAAGCCCGGTGAAGGATAATACGGAGGGCATACAATGAAAAAATACAGTCCGCAGCTCTGCCCGAATTGCAAAAAGAGTGCGGATAGTTATTTGTTTGAGAATAAAAATCCCTTTTGTTCTCACTTGCACCTGCACACCGGAACGAGCTGTATAAAATTTATCAAAACAGAAAATACCGAAATGGAGGTAAACCACAATGGCAAAGGACTACAAAATTGACTTTAACGAATACAGCTTTACGACCGAGGAAGGAACCTTCTCCGGCAAGCTTGATTTCAAGATGTTTGGGAAAAAGCAAAATATACTTGCATATATCACCCTTGATAACGGTGAAAAGGTTATTGCCGCAGCATACAAGGACAATGACTATTACGGTCTGCGTGATATTGAACCCGACAGCTTAATCGAGGTTACTTTTACAAGGTCAAACAGCGGTATGATAAGACTTTCGGCAGTCAATTTGATTTAACCTATGCAACGGGCGGAGCATTACAGCTTCGCCCGATTTTTCTATAAGGAGGACACTATGAAAAACAAAGCTATGGAAAAGCTGTTCCGCTTGGCATATAGCGATGCTATGACGGGACTGCATAACAGGAACGCCTACGAGGAATGTCTTGAAAGGCTCAGAAACGACCGTAGCAGATTAGATAATCTCACGGTAGTCGTGGTAGATATAAACGACTTAAAGCGCATTAACAAAGCCTACGGACACCACACGGGCGATGAAGCTATAAAGACTGTTGCCAATATGCTGAAAAGAACTATCGGCGACAAAGCGGAAATTTATCGCATTGACGGTGATGACTTTATCTGCATATCCGACAAGGATATACGCTCCCAAATTTCACAGTTTATTGACTTTATGAAGTTTGAGAACCGGGACAGATATAACAAAATCAATGTTGCGGTTGGCAGCGGCAGATTTGACGGCCGCAAACACGACACCATTGATGACCTGCTGAAATTCTGTGATACAAAGCTGATAAAGGATAAGCAAAGAAAATCGAGGTGATGACCTTTGAGCGAAAAAGATATTAAGATGAAACCAAAGGATTCCCCCAAAGGTGCAGCGGCGAAGAATACACCTAAAGTTGCAGTAAAAAGCAAAGATGCGGTTGTTAATACCGTAAAGGACGCAGGCTCGGTTGCAAAGGATGCTATGATCCGAAAAGCTATCGAAACAAAACTCGGTTCGGAAAGTGGCGAACAGCAACCGCAGAAAGCAGATACCGAAGCCGCCGAGAGCGTAGAAAGTGCCGCATATACAACGGCTGATACGGTATATCACAAGGGAAAGACCTTTACTCAAAATCGCATCCGGGAATACAGAGCGAACAAGGTTAAAACAAGAGAACAGGCAGAAAATGACACGCCTGATACTCCCGAAGAAACACCCGATAATCCCGAAGCTCCAAAAGAGCCTGATAATCAACCAAAAACAAGGGATAGTCAGGAGCCGACCGCAGATAAAGGCGGTGAGCAGAAAAGCTCCGGTGTTAAAACCAAAGAGGAATACCTGAAATCGCAAGGCGAAAAACAAAGTAAAGCCGACGGAGTTAAAACAAAAGAAAACTATCTCAAAGAGCATAATGGTGATAATATGCGTAGCGGTGTTAAAGAGCATAAACCTTCTACTACACCAAAAACAAAAGATAGTATTCATTATGCCGACGGCAAGGTTGAACCTAAAACCGCACAGGATGCCCGGCGTGAATATGTGGAATCAAAGCTGAAGCGTAAAGGAAAAGCGGATGCCGAGGAAGTACAAAGTGGTAATTCTCCTAAAACGGGCGAAAGCTCCGGTAATGCTCCAAAGTCAAACGATGTTCGTGGAGAAAAAGCACACAAGACAAGTGAACTTCGTGATGGTAAAGTACCCACTACTGAAGCTCCGAGAGAAAAGTCGCAGATTAAAACCAAAGAGAGCTATATGCGTTCTCTGCAACAAGAGCGTGTTGAACCACGGCAGACTATATCTCGACAGCCAAAGGAAAAAACATCCAATGTCAGACGCAGTACGGCTAATGTCAAAAAAGGCTTGAAAACCCGTGAAAATGTAGTTGGAAAATCAAAATCGGTTATTAAAAGCGGAAATTCTCACACTGCAAAAAAGACTACACGAAACGCCGTTAAAACTGCAAACAAAGCGGCTAAAACTCAAAAAGAGGTTGCAAAAAAAGCGGCAAAGCAAGCGGCTATCAAAGCAAAGCAAGCAGCTATAAAAGCAGCTCAATTAGCAAAGGCTGCCGCCATAAAAACAGCAAAAGCCGCCGTTGCTATCGGTAAGGCTATTGTAGCGGCTGTCACAAAAGCTGCTGCGGCGTTTTTTGCCGCCTTTGGTTGGATAGGTGTTGTCGTTCTTTTGGTAATCCTTATTGTCGTCATAATCGTTGCGGCAATAGCGGCAAGTCCTTTTGGTATATTCATATCCGATGAAGCGGCTGATGCAAACAGTATTCCCGTTTCCTCCATTGTGAATGAATGTAATATCGAACTGTCGCAAAAGCTGACTGATATTGAGGATAACACCACCCATGACAGAATTGTTATGGAGGGCGAACAAGCGGATTGGAATTTGGTTCTTTCTCTGTTCTCGGTTAAGGTTGCCGGCACGGGTGACGACACGGCGCAGGATGTTGTTGTAATAGACGATGCAAAGAAACAAAAACTCAAAGAAGTATTTTGGGATATGCACACGATTTCATCACGGACAGAAACCGTAACAAGCGGCGAAACATCGGAAACCGTTTTGTATATTACCATAACGGCAAAGACAAAAGACCAAATGGTTTCACAATATAGCTTTAATGCAAAGCAAAAGGAAGCACTCGAAACCTTGCTTGAAAACAGCGATGCTTATGTTGGATCTATGCAGAGCTTGGCAATATCCGATGCGACGGCACAAGATGTTATTGACGCTCTACCTGATAGTCTATCTGCAGAACGAAAATCTGTTGTTAAAAAGGCTTGCTCTCTTGTAGGTAAAGTAACTTACTTTTGGGGCGGTAAATCCTCTGCTATCGGTTGGGATAGCGAATGGGGCAAAATGAAACTTGTTACCGCCGAGGGTAGCCGTTCTACCGGATGTATGCGACCTTTCGGACTTGACTGCTCAGGCTTTGTAACCTGGGCATTTCATAACGCAGGTTTTACGGAATCAGCCATTGGTCACGGTGCAAGCACTCAGGCTTCAAAAGGAACCCGTATTTCGTGGAGTTCTGCACAACCGGGAGATTTAGCGGTCTATGATGATAAATCTCATATAGGCATTGTCGCAGGTAAAGACAGCAGCGGAAACACACTTGTTATTCATTGCTCATCGGGAGCAAACAATGTTGTAATCACAACAGGCGGCTTCGGTTTTGTTGTACGACCGAACTGCTATTCATAAAAAAATCGGAGGTGTTCGCCTGAACATCTCCGAGTAATTTTTTTCATCAAGTACAATACTTAATTATCCTGTATGGAAATACTGCACAAATGCCCTGAAATCAAGGGATCATAGCTTCTTTACAGAAATAGTCTATGATAAAATATACACAGTCATTATACCATATAATGATTAAAAAATCAATGATTTGAGTGTATTTTGTGTAAATTCTCCGTCAAAAAGTTAGTCAGAAAGAGAGGTTAAATTTTATGGCACGTCACGGTGAAAACATTTACAAGAGAAAAGACGGTCGATGGGAAGGCAGATATATCAAGGGATATGATGTAGATGGCAAGGCTATTCCCGGATATATTTATGGGAAAACCTACAAGGAAGCAAAAGAAAAATTAACGCTTGCAAAAGCCAATATTCAAAAGGCACAAAAGCCTATTTCCTCTGATATGACAGTGGCAATGTGGTTTGAAAAATGGCTTGAATCACAAAAGCGCATCAAGCGTTCCTCCTATACAACCTATTCATCAAATATCAATAAGCATATTAAAAAGCGACTCGGAAAAATCAAGCTGAAGCTATTGACCGATGAGCACATCCAAACCTTTGTTGATAATATATCAAATGAGCTTGCACCCAAGAGTGTCCGTTCTGTATTTTCGGTTCTTCGGTTAGGTCTTACGGATGCTTATGAGAAAAAGCTGACCATTGAGCTATGCCGCAAGATGAAGCTCCCAAAGGTTAAAAGAAAAGAGGTAAAAGTCTTTAACAAGGCTGAACAGAAAGCCATTGAGCAGTATATAGATAATTCAAATAATCCCAACGACATTGGTATTCTTATTTGCTTCTATACGGGAATTAGAATTGGCGAATTATGTGCATTGGACTTGGATTATATCGACTTGAAAAGAGGTGTTATATCTATCGTACAAACGCTGTATAGAGTAAAAAGCGAAAAAGGCAAAAAGAAAACTGAATTGAGAATATCCACTCCTAAAAGTGAATCGTCCATCAGAGATATACCACTTCCAAAATTTTTGATTGCAAAGCTATCTGCGATTAAAAACGGAAGTGGTTTTCTTATTCAAAGAAACGGGAAATTTATCGAGCCGAATGTATATGCCCGGAGATATAAAAAGATTTTGGAGGAATTGGATATTCCGTACCGTAAGTTCCATTCCACCCGACACACCTTTGCAACGAGAGCTTTGGAGATCGGTATGGATATAAAAACACTTTCGGAAATACTCGGTCATTCATCGCCTACGGTAACACTCAACCTCTATTCTCATTCACTACCGGAGCATAAGAAAAAGGAAATGGACAGACTCGGAAAGCTCTATAATCCGTCAAATTAGTCCGTCATACTAAATTGAATAGTGCTTGATAAGGGCAAAAATTAAAGGTTAGTCATTAAGTATTGTACTTAACGACTTTTATTTTTGCCCTTAAATCAAGTATTTAATCAATTTGACGGAGAAAGTGAAGTGTTATCGTGAATAAAGAAATTGATACATCACATAGCTGCTGCTTTTTCGGACATAGAAAAATAAACGAAACACCCGAATTGATAGAAAGACTGACAAAAGAGATGGAAGTCTTAATCACGGAAAAAGAGGTTGATGTTTTTTATTTCGGCAGCAAAAGTGAATTTGATGACTTATGCCATAAGGTTGCAACCGAGTTGAAAGAAAAATATCCCCACATAAAGCGTGTTTATGTGAGGTCGGCTTTTCAGCATATTCCCGATTGGTACGAGGATAGTCTGCTGAACCATTATGAAGAAACATACTTCCCGGAACATATGGGAAAAGCGGGAAAAGCATCCTATGTAGAACGGAATCAGGAAATGATAAACAAATCTGATTTCTGTGTGGTGTACTACGACGAAAACTATGCACCGCCGAGAAGAAGAAACAGCAGTCGAGATTTGACAGACTATCAACCTAAAAGCGGTACAAAGGTCGCTTATGACTACGCCGTAAGAAAGAAGAAGGAAATTGTAAATGTATTTGTAGGAGAATAGATATTATGGCTCATTCAAACCTTAAAGATGCGAAAAGCACAAAAAACGATGAGTTTTATACTCAGTATGAAGATATACAGCGAGAAATAAATGCTTACTTGGAATATAACCCTGATGTTTTCAAAGGCAAAACAGTTCTGCTCCCTTGTGATGATCCTGAATGGAGCAACTTTACAAAGTTTTTTGCACAGAACTTTGAAAACTTTGGTTTGAAAAAATTGATAAGCACAAGCTATGCTACCGAGAGTAAAAAAATCAAATTTCAACAGCTTTCATTCTTTGAAGAAAATAGCCCTCAATTTGACGAAACAAAAACTAATACGCACGGAAAGATATTTACCTTAACCCGTGATAGCAACAAATCTGGCAGTATAGACATTGATGATTTAGAATGGCACTATCTTGAAGGCGATGGAGATTTTAGAAGTGAGGAAGTTATACAGTTAAGAAACGAAGCTGATATAATTGTTACAAATCCGCCATTCTCGCTCTTTCGAGAGTTCTTGGCTTGGATAATCGAAGCTGACAAGAAGTTTATTATCATAGGCAATATGAACGCCATTACATACAAAGAGGTATTTCCCTTGATAAGAGAAAACAAGATATGGCTTGGTAATGGATTCAGCGGAGGAAACGCATATTTTAGACCTATTGGAGAAAATTTCGCTAATTATGCAAATGGGGTATATGACGATAAGACGGGACTTGTAAAATTCCGTAATTGTTGTTGGTTTACTAATTTTGAACACGGGCGCAGACATCAACCATTATCACTAATGACTGCTGATGATAATATAAAATTCAGCAAACATAAAGAAATCCGTAATATGGGATATTGTGAATATGACAACTACAATGCCATTGAAGTTCCATATACTGATGCTATACCAAGTGATTTTGACGGAATTATGGGAGTGCCTATCAGCTTTTTGGATAAATACTGTCCCGAACAATTTGAAATTATAGAATTAAGCAGATATTTACAAGATGGTCAAGGAATGTCACAACAGTTTGTTGATGACTATTATGCACAAGGTAATACAGGACAAATATCCGCAGGACATCCCGATCTTTGTTATTACGATAAAACCGGCAAAGCCGTAGTGCCTTATATGCGTATTTTAATTAAACCAAAGGGGGCAACAAAATGATTACAACCCTAAAAACCGATATAACCGTAGCCGACATTTGCAAAGGCTTTGTATATAACGAATACGAGGGCAAAGGTCTGTTCGGACTGTCCGGCAAACTTGTCATTCAGCCGGAATATCAAAGAAATTACATATATGCAGACGGCAAGCGTGACGTTGCTGTTATTGATTCCATTATCAAAGGCTATCCGCTTGGTCTTATCTATTTCACAAAGGTTGCCGAGGACAAGTATGAGGTTCTTGACGGTCAACAGCGTATAACGAGCTTTGGTCGATATGTTACGGGCAAATTTGCAATAAACGATAGCAACGGCATACCTCGTTATTTTTCCGGTCTTGCTGAAGATATGCAGAAAAAGATAATGGAAACACCGCTTACCATTTACATCTGCGAGGGTACGGAAAGCGAAATCAAAGAATGGTTCAAAACTATCAATATTGCAGGCATACCATTAAACGAGCAGGAATTGTCTAACGCCATTCATTCCGGCCCGTTTGTTACAAAGGCAAAAGAGGAATTTTCAAACAGTCAGAACGCCAATATCCAAAAATGGAGTGCCTATATCTCCGGTAGTGTTCTTCGTCAAGATTATCTCCGCACAGCTCTTGAATGGGTAAGCAAAGGTAAAATTGACGATTATATGAGCAAGCACCGCTATGACGATAATATAACCGAGTTAAAGGCATATTTCACAAGTGTTATAGATTGGGTATCAAGTGTGTTCACCGATGTTGAAAGTGAAATGCGTGGACTTCCTTGGGGCGAGTTTTACGAGCAGTATCACACAAACTCATATAACCCCGATGAAGTGTCTGCAAAGCTCCGTGAGCTTTATGCCGACTTTTATGTAAAAGACAAAAAGGGCGTTTATGAATACATCCTCGGTGGCTGCACCGACAATAAGCTCCTTAACATCCGTGTCTTTGACGAGCCGACAAAAAAGACGGTTTATACACAGCAGACCGAAAAGGCAAAAGCAAAGAATGTGTCAAACTGTCCTCTCTGCGCTATCGGCAGCGATAATAATAAAACCCGTGTATGGAAAATAACCGAAATGGATGCAGACCACGTTACCGCTTGGAGCAAAGGCGGAGCTACGGATATAAAGAATTGTCAGATGCTTTGTAAAACACATAACAGAGCAAAAGGCAATAAATAGGAGTGATAACAATGTTTGAAAAAAAGATAACTGATGAAATGTGTGCCGCTTTCTTCAAGGCAGATAGCGAAGCAAGAAAAGCAGCAGGTCTTGAAAACAAAATAGGTTCTTATACCTTTACTTGCCCGAACTGCGGCTCCGAATGTAAAGGCGAATGGGTACGCTTTGACAGCTTGGGAAATCTTCACGGCCGAACTGATTGCTTTACCTGCGATATTCATTTGATGGTTTGATATAGGAGTTGAAGTATTTGAGAAATTTTGTAGATCTACGGAAAAAATCTTTTGAAATAAACAGACCAGACTTTTATAAGGCTATGGAAGAACGCAATTTTGATGAGATGGCGGACATTTACAATGAAATGATGCGTTATGATGACTTGGCTGCAACAAACGGTATGGACAGACATTTTTTCGCCGAGGTGCTTGACGGATATGTTATAAAGCTTCCGACAAATGCCTTGTCTTTCATTCGCAGAATGGAAAATGATTTTTACTACATTCTCACAGACAGCTACATTTTATACGATGTTGACGAATATCCCGTTACGGACGGCGAAAACGACATAACTCTTGATTTTTTCAAACAGGAAAATGTAGAAGTCACAAAAGCGGTTTTGGAAGGCGACAGCATACACTTTACCGCTACTGCCGTAAAGACACTCAATCTTTCCGTTGGAGATATTATGGAAATCACACTATTTGAAAACGATTGTTTTGAAATATGCAAATTTGAAAGACCGCTTCTGATAGACTAACCATATACAGCCTTGAGTTTCGTGCTCAAGGCGTTTATTTTTTATGCAAAGTTCCACAAACTTTACTTGCTGTATTTGATTTCGTACAGAAAAGCACTGCCGGAGGAAAAATATCGTGAGAAAATCAGGGATAATGCAGGCACAATGTACGAACCGCAGCTTGTAAAATTATATTTGCAAAATTAGGACTACATAGTAGGCGGTATATACGAAAATTTATAGAAAAATAAAATATCTAAAAAAATGCTGTCGGAAGTCCAACTTTCCGACAGTTTTTTGTCGATAAAAAATAATAGTGCAAACCGCTGAAAATATCCTCAACCCATTGACATTACAAGAAAAATCTGCTATACTATTATCAAATATGTAATGCGTTTCGTTTTCGGTGCGACACCAAAGACGAACATCATAAAAGGAGGCGGATAGACTTGGCAAACATAGGACACGGCGAAAAATACGAACAAGTCCGTAAAAGACTTTTGTATTCAGCAGCTAAACTGTTTCTGCAAAAAGGATATTCAATGACAACGGTCAAAGAGCTTGCAGCCGATGCAGGAACAAATACAGGTGTACTTATGCGGACATTCGGCAGCAAAGAAAATATCCTTGCAATTCTTGTAAAATATGTTCTTAACGAACAGTTTGGTTATACGGAGGAATTGTTAAAGGGTAAAACAAACGATAAAATCCTGTTTTATGCAGCGGAAACAACCTTGCAGCTACATATCGTTGAAAGTAATGAGCATATCCGAGAGTTATACTGTGCGGCTTATTCTCTCCCTGCAACAACACAGATTATTCAGCAGACGATAACAGGCAAATTGGAAAATCTTTTTAAGGAACATTTACCGCACCTTGAAACAAAAGATTTCTATGAGCTTGAAATAGCATCCGGCGGAATAATGCGAGGATTTATGACTATTCCCTGTGATATGTATTTCACAATGGAGAGAAAAATCAAACGGTTTTTGGAAACAACCTTTCTTGTTTACCGTGTTTCGGACGAGAAGATAAAAGAAACAATCGACTTTGTTTCACAATTCGACTTTAAGCAAATCGCTGAAAAACTCGTACAAGAAATGCTTGAAAAAGTCGCAGAAAAAGCACAGTATTAAAAATTTTGAGCAAAGGGATATATCCCTTTATGTTGTATGTAAGTACAACATAAAGAATCTTAATTACTTTTGAAAACAATAACAAAAACATATTGAAAGGACTGAAATTATGAAAACAAAAACACAATTTCACAAATTAACTGCGTGGCTGCTTACGCTTGCTATGCTAATGACATTTATTCCGAGCTTTACGCTGGCGGCGAGTGCAGCGGAAAGTCTGACAGACAGCACAACGGGCGTTATATTGGCAGACAGCGACGGAGATGATTATTATGAGGTCGATACTCCGGATAAGCTTGTTGCTTTTGCAAATCTTGTGAATGCCGGAAACGATTCAATCAATATTGAGCTTACGGACGATATTGATATGACCGGAAAAGAATGGTCGATGATTGTTTATGGCGGAACAATAGACGGCAATGAACATACTGTTTCAAACCTGACATTTGTCGCAACAGAAGCAGAAGGTGAGCAGTATGCCGGATTGATTTATGCTTATGATGCAACTGTTAGAAATATAACATTTAAAAATTGCCGGACAGTCATAAATTCGGAGACTTCTTCAGGAAGAGATATTTATGCCGCGATTATTGCACCCGTGGCGATAGGCGGTATATTTGAAAATTGTTCTCTTGTTGACAGTACGGTTACTCAGAGCGGAATGGCATCCGGCTGCAGCTATGCGGGAAGCCTTGCAGGTCTTACGGCATACGGCTTGAAAATCACAGGCTGTTCTGTTGAGGGTTGTACCGTAACGGACGACAGTGAATCGGAGGATGGCAACTTTGCAGGCGGTCTTGCGGGTGGCTTTTGGGCAGACGAAGCAGCTTACGATTTTGGCGTTCAGGTAAAGAACAATACAATTAATGCCGATGTGACAGCAAAAAATTCCCCCGGAGTTGATGCGGCAAGCGGACTGATATGTTCTGTCCTGGATGATTCATTAGCAATAGTGCAAGTCTATGATAATTGTATTGTAGACGGAACAATTATCGCAGATGATGTTGCGGCAGGTCTTATCGGTGATTGCATAGGATATGATATGACAATAAGCAACTGTACCGTTCTATGTGACAGTATTTCTGCTGCACAAGGAGATCCTTTTGCATACGGCGAATGGGCTCAAAAGGGTGAGCACGATTATTACACCATGACATATTCCGATCTTAAAATCAGTGAAAATACGGAATTTGTTTGTAAACAATTTGAAAACACGCTCGGTAAATACTATTTGAGTGATCTTTATGCCGACGGTGCATTTGATGCTGATATTGTAAGTTTTGCGGATTCTGCCGCCGAAGTGTCTTACGCGGTTACTGTTTCGGACAGCATTGAGAACGGCACAGTCGTAGCGGATGTGTCCGAAGCAGCAGAGGGCGACACCGTGACACTTACCGTCACCCCGGCTGACGGCTATAAGCTTGACACCCTTACAGTTAAAGATGCGGATAATGGCAATGTTACAGTTACCGATAACAAATTCACAATGCCCGCAAAGGCTGTTACGGTAACAGCGACATTTAAGGAGGTTGCAATTGGTCACATTCACTCAATCTGCGGTGAAGAGCATACCGAAATCGGAGACCATAACAGCGTTGGATGCGCAGAAGTGACCTATGCCGCATTTCCTACGGCAACGGATAGCGATACTTCTGATGGCATCACCGCAACAGTATCAGACGGGAAAGTTGCCGTTACCCTTGTTGGCGGTGAAGAAAGCAATCCAAAAACCTACAATCTGTATTTGAACGGGGACATTGCATTGTCAAAACCATTAAATATTCCCGCTTACACGACTTTGAATCTGTGTCTGAATGGTTTTGCTTTGGACGCAAGTGCTGCTTCCGAAAGCATTTATCAGCAGGTAGCCTTGCTTATAGGTGGTACGGCATCTACTCTTAACCTGTGTGACTGCAACGGTTCATATAACATACATAAATTTACAGCAGATGATACTGGAAAGTGGACAATGGATGAGAGTGGCAATCAAGAGATTTCAGGCGGCGTGATTATAGGAGGAAGTGTCGATAACTCAGGTACATTCAATATGTATGGAGGCAGTATCGTCGGTGCATCAAAACGAGGTGTTTTGAACAGGTACAACTCTATAAACAGCACCTTTAATATGTACGCTGGTGAAATCGTAGGAAACGCTGATGGAGGTGTGGATTGCAACTATACCGAATTTACCCTCTATGGCGGAAAGATTCATAACAATGTTACTGTGAAGAACGGAGCAGGAATACTTGCGAATTATACTACCTTTAATATGTACGGTGGTGAAATCTATAAAAACACATCCACTTATGAACCGGAAACAAATAAAATTAACGGTGGCGGCGGTGTGTTCTTTAATGGTAACGCAAGCAATGTTTTCACAATGACCGGAGGCAAAATTCATAATAACTCGGCTGCTCGTGACGGTGGCGGCGTACTCATTCAGGGAGCTGCATTTTCTTTGTCAGGTGGTGAAATAAGCGAAAACATCACAGCTAAAAAAGGTGGCGGCGTAATTCTTGATACATTTAATACAGTAAGTATAAGCGGCGGCAGCATTACCGGAAACAAGGCTGAAATCGGTGGAGGAGCATATTCCATTGGCGGCGGTGATGTTCAACTGTCCGGTAGAGTAAAAATTACCGACAACACACTCGCCGATGGTAGCACGGCAAGCAACCTATATTTGGCAAGAACAGAAAACATACTCCAGTTGAGTGTGACCGGTGCATTAGAGAATGAAGCACATATCGGCGTGTCAATGGAAATCCCCGATATTTTTACCACTGCGGGAACCTACACGGTCACAAACGACGACAAAACGAAATTCACCTCTGACTCTGATGCATACGAGGTGGAGCTTACGGATGGCGTGTTGTCTTTACAGCCAATGGTGCCACGGGTGGCAACACCTGAAAATCCACGATGGCTCTATACCTCTGCTGCCTTTTGGGATGCGGTGGATGGAGCTACCGGCTACGCCCTGAAGTTGTATGCCGGAGGAACTACAGAAGCTCATTTGGTGCAAAGGTTATCTGTGGGCAACGAGGTCTCCGCATATCTTTATAACATATTATCGGGAATCGTTGATGATGCTGATTTAGACTCCGCAGAGTTTTACTTCTCTGTCCGTGCGAAGGGAAATAATTATACCACCGCTGACAGTGAGTGGTCTGAAATCATCGGTCCACAGACACATGTGCAACCGGTGCCGGTGTTAATCGTTACACAACCTACCACACAGAGCGTGATGGTTGGTTCATCTGCAACTTTTTCCATCACCGCAGCAGGCGACTCACCAATCACTTATCAATGGCAGTTCAGCAAAGACGATGGCTCGACGTGGGAGAATGTTGTTTATAATCAGACTGATTCTACACTGTCTGGCACAACAGCCACCTATACCGTCAATAATGTGACAACGGACATGAACGGTTGGCAGTATCGGTGTGTTGCTACAAATATGTCTGGCACGAAAACAGCTACCAGCGAGGCTGTCACGCTGGCGGTTAAAGAAATATTTACCGTTACATTCAATGCAAACGGCGGAACTTGCGAAACAACTTCTGCCGAGACGGTTGACGGAAAGCTCGCAGAACTTCCCACTCCTACATACGATGGATATGTTTTCAACGGTTGGTTTGATGCGGCAGAGGGCGGAAACAAAATAACAATTTCAACAGTTTTCGATGCAGATACAACCATATATGCACAATGGACACAGAAAATTGTTATTACAGCAGATATGATTACCGTTGACGAAGAAACCTACAACGGTGAGCAACAGCTTCCGAATGAGACGATCATAGTAAACGGACAGCCACTTGTGAGAAACGTGGATTATTCTGTTCAGGTTTGGCCCGATGCGAATTACTACCGTGATGCAGGCGAATGGGAATTCTTCATCCATATGGATATGAATCCTGTGTATATAGGTGAAAAAATCAGGATGGTGCAGACCATTCATAAGGCAACACCCACATATACAGCTCCTACGGGACTTACTGCTGCTTACGGCGACACTCTCGCTGACATAGAGCTTCCTACGGGCTTTACTTGGCAGGATGACGAAACTACATCTGTTGGTAATGTTGGTGTTAATACATTCAATGTTAAATTTACACCGACAGATACGGATAATTACAATGTAGTTGAGAATATTCCTGTTGAAGTTAACGTATCACAAGCGACATTGAACGTATCGCAGACTGTATCAGAAGCAAACTGGTATCCAAAGATGGATATTGGCGTTTCACTTTATCTAAAGGATTTCTTTACAATAACTAAGGCGAATGGTGATGCGGTTACTGACGGTAATTTTAGTTTCGATGTTGAGGTAACTGACATTCAAGGTTCTCCTGTTGACAAATTGCAGAATGCAGGAACATACACGGTTAAGGTTGTTCTTAACAACCATAATCAAGCCCGTTATACACTTTCACAGGATACCTTCACATTTACGGTGAAGCCGCTTGACCTGAGTAGCAAATCAATAACAGTCACTGCAGGAAAGCCGACTTATACAGGTCAAACTGAACTTCCCACAGAAACCTCCGGTGGCAAACTGAATTTCCGAGTAAAGATTTTCAATGTATTTGCCAACAAAGAAACAAGCTACACCCTTCATCACAAAGATGGTCTTTGGGAATTTGCAGCGATTGATGGCAAAAACAACGTAAACGCAGGTAATGCGTGGGTAAATGTTGT
>JAFQBE010000017.1 GCA_017416765.1 Clostridia bacterium | reverse complement strand
GCAGAGTGCAGAACGAAGGGTCGCTTCGCTCCGATTTTATAAAATGTTGATTTAAAGCGATTATTATAATGGGTGAGGGCGTAGCCCTCCCACCGTTCTGCGTTCTGCGTTCTGAACTCTGCACTTAAATAAACTGTAATTTCTTTTGTTGCTTATTATTATAATTTATGATATACTTCTTTTATTAATATAAAACGGTGAGGTATTTCATGTTAGACTCAATTGTTGCGTCAATAAGTGATGCGTTGTATAGCTACATACTTATTATTCTTCTCGTAGCGGGCGGACTTTATTTTACATTCCGCACAAAGTTTGCGCAGTTCCGCCTTATTGGTGAACAGCTTCGTGCAGTTACCGAAAAACCGAAGGACGGCAAGGGCGTTTCATCTTTCCAGGCGCTTATGGTTTCTACCGCTTCACGCGTAGGTACGGGCAACATTGTCGGTGTTTCAACTGCCCTTTGTCTTGGCGGCTTCGGTTCGGTTTTCTGGATGTGGGTTATAGCTTTTATCGGCGGTGCATCGGCACTTGTTGAAAGCACACTTGCACAGATTTACAAAAAGAAAACTCCCGATGGCTGCAGCGGCGGACCTGCATATTATATTGAAGCGGCTTTTAAAAGCAGACCGCTTGCAATGGTGTTTACTTTTTTCCTTATTGCTACATTCGGCTTCGGTTTTAATATGCTCGCTTCCTACAACCTGCAATCTACATTTGCAGGCTACAGCTTTTACGATGAAAAAACTTCTCCGTGGATTATCGGCTTTATTCTTGCGGCAATAGTATGCTACTGCCTTATGGGCGGCGGCAAACGCGTTATCAAGGTTACAAGCTTTATGGTACCGATTATGGGTGTAGCCTATATTTTTGTTGCGCTTTTGATTGTTGTGCTTAACATCAAATCCCTTCCTGCAGTGTTTGAACGCATTTATACAGAAGCCTTTGATTTTAAGGCTATTTTTGGTGGGTTTTCTGGTTCATGTATAATGTACGGAATCAAGCGCGGTCTGTTCAGCAATGAAGCCGGTGTCGGCTCTGCGCCCAATGCATCAGCTTCAGCTGATGTAAAGCACCCCATAAAGCAGGGCCTTGTTCAGGTGCTTTCAGTTTTCCTTGATACAATTCTTATCTGCTCCGCAACAGCGTTCATGTGCATGTGTTCGGGTGTTGAACCTACACAGGCTCTTTCCGGCGCGCCCTATGTTCAGGCTGCGCTTTCTGCAACACTCGGTCAGTTCGGTCCGTTATTTATAACAGTTTCCATGATGCTTTTTGCCTTTACAACCTTGCTCGGCAACCTTTATTATGTTGACCAGGCTCTGATTTATATTTTTAAAAAACAGCCCGGCAAAAGGTTCATGACAGTTTACCATATTGTTGCTTCTCTTGTAATATTTGTCGGTGCGGGTCTGAGTGCTGACCTGCTCTGGAATATAGCTGATATTACAATGGGCGGTATGGCAATAATTAATATGCCCGTAATTATTATTTTAAGCAAATATGCTTTCCGCGCATTGAAGGATTACGATAAACAGCGTAAAGAGGGAAAAGAACCCGAATTCAAAGCAAAGGATATTGATTTACCGCATAAGGTGGATTATTGGCAGTGAATTGCAGTTTCTCTGTATAAGTGCAGAATGCAGAACGCAGAGTGCAGAACGAAGGGTCGCTACGCTCCAAATTATAAAAATGTTGAAATAAAGCGGATTATATAATTGGGTGTGGGCGTAGCCCACCATCCGTTCTGCGTTCTGAACTCTGCACTCTGCATTCAAATAAACTGTAATTTGAAAGGTGAAGAGAATGAATAAAAAAGCCATCAAAAAAATAATAGCCTTTTTAAAAATGCTCAAGGCCCCGGCAAAGATGCTGCCGTATATTGTAGGGCTTGTAATTGGCATTATCCGCAGGATTACCGATGAAGATGATGCTGCCCTTGTGGATCTGACGGAGCAGGGCTTTGTCTGCCGCAAGTCGGAGCAGATTGTCGGCGGCTGCGGCTCACCTGCAGCAACGCTTTGTTCAAACGGCAGCGTTGCTGTTGCCTTTGCCTGCGAAAGAGTAAAGGATGATTCGCTTGTTTCTTCTCTCTGCCTTGTCAGGGCAAAGGATTGCAAGCAGGTTTCCGCTGCGGGCAGAAGGTTCCTTTTTGATACCCCTTTACAGCTTGGCAATGTAACTCTTACTCAGGTGTCGCAGGGCCTGCTTGTCAGCTGGAGAGTCAGAAGCAATGCATATCTGCATATGCCTACAGGTCTTGAGCCTAAGGCACTTGAAAAATACAAAGCTAATAATAAATATTTGTTTGATAAATTCCCCGAAGAGCAAAAACAAGGCGGCAGCTTTTATGCCCTTGTACCCGAAAACGGCGCAGAAATTACCGCTGCTTTTCCGGCTCCTGCAGGCTTTACACAAGGTCCGTGCGTACTGTCAGGCGGGGAAATGCTATGGCTCGGTGTGAAAGACGGAAAAGCATTGGCTTACATTTCCAAAGATGTCTGTAAAGGCTTATCACTTGTCGCAGAGCTGCCGAAAATTGCAGAGGGCAGGGCTGTGTCACACGCTTGCTGTGCAAAGCTTAAAAACGGCAGAATTCTTGCTGTGCTGTGCAGTGCGGGCGAGTTTTATGCCGTTTATTCAGATGATTTAGGCAAGCGTTGGACTGTGCCTAAACCGCTTGAAATCAAGGGAACAGCGCCGAATCTCTGTGTAAGAGATGATGGCGTTGCGGTGTTGAGCTTTGTTCAGCCCGAAAAGAAGTTTGCGGTGCGTTGTTGTGTAAACAAGGACGGTGAAGGCGATTGGTGTAAAGTTAGATTGCTTGTCAGCTCAACTGCCGATAAAATGCGCCGTCCGTATACAGCCGCGGTTAACGATGAGTTTTATACAGTCAGCCGTCAGCGTTTTTGCGGCGAAAAAGAGAGCAGCGTTGTCTTTACTTTATGGAAACCGTTAAAAGAAGACTATGACCCCGTTGCCGAGGCTGAAAACAGAAAGCAGGAAAAGAAAAACAAAAGAAGGAAAAAGAAAGATGCAGCCGTGTAAAATTATACTCACAGGTGCGGCGGGCTTTATTGGCAGCCACCTTGCAACGCGTCTGCTTAAAGCAGGGTGTGAGGTTATCGGTATAGATAATCTTAATGATTATTACGAAGTCAGCCTGAAAAATTATCGCCTTGAAAAACTGAATAAATATAATAATTTTGAATTTATCCTTTGTGATATATCGGATAAGGATACTGTCAACAAAATTTTTGCAGAGTATAAGGCAGACTATGTAATCAACCTTGCTGCGCAGGCGGGGGTGCGCTACAGTATTGAAAACCCGCAGGTTTATATTGACAGCAATGTTATCGGCTTTTTTAATATTCTCGAAGCTTGCCGAAACAATCCTGTTAAGCACCTTATCTATGCTTCATCAAGCTCGGTTTACGGTAACAGCGATAAAATTCCTTTTTCAGTTGAAGACAGGGTGGATAACCCCATAAGCCTGTATGCCGCAACGAAAAAAACAAACGAGCTTATGGCATACACCTACAGCCACCTTTTCGGTATACCTGCCACCGGCTTGCGCTTCTTTACCGTTTACGGTCCGGCAGGCAGACCTGATATGGCATATTTCAGCTTTACAAAAAAGATTCTTTCAGGTGAGCCGATAAAGCTTTTTAATTACGGCGAGCTTGAACGCGATTTTACATATATTGACGATATAGTGGAAGGTATAATGAATATAATCCCTTCTGCTCCCCAAGAGAATAATGGTGCACGCGCAAAGGTTTATAATATCGGCAACAACAAACCCGTTGCGCTTAAAGAGTTTGTTTCGGCACTTGAGGACGCAATAGGTGAGAAGGCAAAAATCGAGTATCTGCCCATGCAGCCCGGTGATGTTTACCGTACCTTTGCCGATGTAAGTGAGCTTGAAAAGGATTTCGGCTTCAAGCCGCAAACGGATATCCGTACAGGACTAAAAAAATTTGCCGAATGGTATAAAGAGTATTATAAAGAGGTGTAATCATGTCTGTATTCAATAAGGTTATCAGCTTTTTAACAGCCCTGTTGATTATGATTTTTCCGTCCTTGGGTGAAAAACCCGAAACTCCACAATATACCGAGGATGATCCGCAGTATGTGGTTTTCATGGTTACAAATGTGCATTATTTTAACCTTGAGCCTTATGTTAAGCAGATGGTTGAACTTCACGGTGAAATTGACCCTGATTCAAAGCGTATGTATGCCTTCGGTGTTGTCGGTCCGATGTGCCTTACTCAGTCAATCGAGCAGATGAATGAAGAAGTAAACCATGTGTTCATGCTTGCTGAAAAATACAATGTACCGGTATATTTCCAGATGGATGACTGTACCAACTATTCCACCTATTTTGGTGACGGCGCAACAACAGCTGACGGCGGTAAGTTTTACAATGACCCCGAAATGTGCGAATGGATAGCCTTTCCGAAGGAGGGCGAAGAATGGGGCGGTCAGTCCAACGGAATGCTGCCAAGGTGGCATTGTAACTGGAGCGGTGTGCCGTTTGCAACGGCGGGCGGTTTCCCGTGCTTTAATTCCGAAAAGTATCTCAACTGGTATTCAAACCAGGTTACAAAGGGCTTTATTGAGCCGCTGCTTGAAAATTATAACAGGCTGAAGGAACAGGGTAAAGATTATCTCTTTGCAGGAATTAATACCGGTTGGGAAACGCAGATTCCCGATTACAGCGGCAGTGACTATGCCTCGATGCAGGATTTTGAGCGTGCGCAGTACGGTATGCATGCCTTACATAATCTCGGATACAACGAAGAAAGCCTGAAAAAAGAAGCACTCAAAAACCTTATGTCGGTTGAAGATTATACAAAGCAACTGCTTTACGGTGTAATTCACGATTATATTGAGTTTACCTGTAAACTGTTTTACGATGCGGGTATTGAACAGCACAAGATTATCTCGCATATTGTTTCAATATCTTCTCACACGGAAAACTATACTACCGAGCATCCGCCCACTTGGGTTTGCATAAATGATTACTGCCTGCCCGGGTGGACTATGAGCCCGAAAACCTGCCCGTATGATCTTGATACGCTGTATATGCAGCTTGCACAAAACGGAAGAAACGAGTATGCAAATGCAGAAGGCTATGCACATTACGACAATGTTGAAACCTGCCGCGAATATTTTAAAGAAAGCCTGCTCGGCAACGCAAAGCTGATTACCGTTTACGGCTATGACCAGGAGGTCGGTACTTACGGCTATGTTAAAAGCCCCGATTTCTATTTCGTAAAAGTGGTCAGAGAATGGCTCAGCTACGAATTAGGTGCAGACTATAAATGGAATGAACGCCCCGATTTATCCGAAGAATACGGCGGCTGGGAGCCACTTGTAAAGCTGAAATTAGAACTTAAAAAGTTGTTTGAATAATTAAACAAAAACTTGCTCGAATTTAAAATTTCGTGCAAGTTTTTTTATGTAGAATTAAATTGTTGAATTACAAGCAGATACATGGTATACTATTATTGCCACGTAAGTTAATAACTTTTTTGCACAGTATAAGTGTGTCTTTTTACTTTTGGTAAAAATGCATGCTCTATTTTCGCATACTTATACTGTGTGTAGAGAAACTTGCGTGGCAGCGAGGAGCCATGCGTTTTTCAGCGTGTAGCTTCGGCTGCACGCTTTTTTATTGTGTTGCTTTTTGCTTTATTAAAATATAAGGGGTGGATTCCGATGTGGTTTGTATAAAGAGTTTTAATAGGGGTGATATAATCACCTTGTGGTTGAAAGGAATTCAAAGAATGCGTTATTTTATGTTTTTAAAATATGTGCTAACATTAAATTAAAAAAATCAGTATTTTTTACGGAGGTAATACAAATGAAAAAAATAATATCTTTTATGCTATCAATATTGTTTGTTTTGGCAAGCTTCAATATTGCTTTTGCCGCAGATGAACATAGGCTTTACCTGAACGAAACAGAAAATGTAACGCTTTCTGCCGATGAAGAACTTGTTTATACATTCATACCGGAGTTTGAAGGTAATTATAAAATAACTGTTTCGGCAGGTGCAAAATGTTTTGTTGAAGTTAGTGTCAGCAATGAAAACAATGTTTTATCAACAGGTGCTATTGTGGCTACAGATGTGAAATATTATAAAGGTTATAATCTGCAGCAAATTATGAAACCCTTGGACTTTAACAAAGAAATTTATGTTACAGTCAAAACAGGCGGCACAATCAGCATTAAGTTAGCAGACCAGACTACCTTTGCAGATGAAACATGGAATAACAGCCCTGCGGTGCCTGATGGGTTGATAACCTGCTTTACTCCGTCAACCGTAAGTGTTACGGTTGAATTGGCGGAGCTTGAAAGTATAAAGCCTGAAGAAAAAGCAACTGTAACCGATGGAGCATATTTTTCTTTTACGGCTGTTAAAACAGGCAAGCATGTTTTATTCTGTGAAACAGTTGGCGGCGCAGAGCCTGAGATAGCAATATATGACTGTAACGGTGAAGTTGCTGTTCAAGGTGAGGGAAAAGAATTTACCGCTGAATTTATAGCAGGAGAAAATTATATTATAAAGTGTCGTAATGCTGCACGAAGCGGATATGATTCAAGTGCACTTGGTTCGTATACTTTTGAAATAAACCATGTACATACCTTTGGTGAATGGGAATCCAACAACGATGAAACCTTCTTTAAAGATGGAACATATACACACAGCTGTGTCTGTGGCGAACAGGAAACTGAGATTAACGAAGGCTCTGCCATTATTGCTGTAATATTCAATAGGATTTATGAAGCGTTTATTTGGCTGCTTAATTTCTTTGTAAAATAATATACGATTTACTAAAATGATTGCCCCTGCGGTATATCCTTATATTAAAGCATACATTTAAAACAAAATTTATAAGAACGAATCCAAAAACAATACAGCGCCATATCAATTCGATATGGCGCTGTAAATTTTGTCGTTTCTTATTTATCGAGGTTTCTTGTGCAGACTGTGACGTTCTTAAATACGTCTTCGAAGCGGTTGAGTGCTTCGTCGATAACATCGTCTGTATCTGCAAGTGAAGTGTAAAGACGGCTGCCTGCAAGGGTAACAATACCGTGTGCCATGTATGCTGCGCCCATTTCTTCCATTGCAACCTTTCTGCGGAGCATTTCGGGCTTTGCCTTGAGAAGCGGGATAACTGAGCCGAGAAGGTTCATGGAGCTGAAGTCGTAGCTCATTGCGCCTGTACATTCAAGGTGTACAATTGAACCCTGGTTGTAAACAACATAGGGAAGTGAATACTTATCAACAAGCTGCTGAAGACCTGCTGTAAGTCTGTCACCTGCCTGACCTGCCTTAACGCAAGCGTCAGTCTTTTCAATTTCCTGAATTGCGCAGTAGCCTGCATAGGATGAAAGCGGGTTAGCTGCAAGTGTACCGCCGACATATGCACGCTTCATCATTGTGCCTACGCCAGCTGCCATGCCGCTGACAAATTCCTTCTTACCGCCTACGCCGCCTGCTGACGGATAGCCGCCTGCAACAACCTTACCGAAGATTGTAAGGTCGGGAACTACATTGAAGTAGCCCTGTGCACCGCCGAGACCTACACGGAAGCCTGTAACAACTTCGTCGAAGATGAACAGACAGCCGTACTTGTCACAAAGCTCGCGAACGCCCTTGTTGTAATCTTTATCAACGGGGCGTGTACCGCTTTCGGGACCGACAGGTTCTACGATAACTGCTGCTGTGCCGCCGCGCATCTTGTTGCGCTTGAGCATTTTTTCAAGCATGTGAAGGTCGTTGGGACGAACTTCGTCTGTTGTGCCGTATGCACTGCCGGGAATACCGTGAGATTCAAGGAACTGACGGCTGCCGGGAATTTTAAGACCGTAAACCATCTGGTCAGACCAGCCGTGGTATGCACCGCCAACCTTGATGATTCTCTTTGCCTTTGTTGCGTTACGGGCTACACGGATAGCAGCCATAACGGATTCTGTACCTGAACCGAGCATACGGAACATTTCAACATTGGGCATATGCTTGTTGATTTCTTTTGCAAGAAGAAGCTCGCCTTCGTGGAAAAGACCTGTTACGGGGCCGCAGGTGTTGAGCAGCTCCATAACCTTTTCGCGTACAGGCTCATAGTTACTGCCGAGGATTGTCGGACCGCCTGCCTGAAGGAAGTCAATGTACTTGTTGCCGTCAAGGTCGTAAAGGTATGCACCCTCTGCCTTGGTTACGCAGATGGGGAAGGGGTAGTTGAAGGCGAGATTGTGCTGAACACCGCCGGGGATAAACTTTTTAGCTTCTGTTGTGATTTCCTTGGATTTTGCGCACTTTGTTTCAAAGTGTTCAAGTACTCTCTTGAGCTCATCGTCAGAAATGCTGTAGATGGGCTTTGATGTGAGGTTGGCAAGTCTGTCATAAATTGACTTTGCGTCCTGCCAGTTGCTGATTGCGTAACCGCTCATTGGTAGTGCCTCCTTAATTTTTGTAAAATTTAATTAATTTTTGAATTCTATCGTTTGTTTCGTCAGGATTTTCAAAAGCTTCACCATTCATAAACTTCTGGAAAATCAAGCCGAAATAAGCTCCGAAAATAAATGCCGAAATATCCTTTGCGCTGAATTCCTCGCGCATTTTTGCGTAACCGCCTTTTTCAATCTGTGCCTGCAGCAGCTCGTCAACTCTTGCAACTGCGCTTTTGCCGGGGGCTATTATGCTGCGCATAAAAAGCTCGCCCATCAGATAAGGGTAGGGGTATGTATCCGCCGTAAGCTGAGCGAAAACGGCTTCAATGCTCGGTTCTTCACCGTCTTTTTCTACAACTGAAAAAATATCGTCAATTTCCTGCGCTGCAATTTCAGAAAGCAACGTATCTACCGAATCAAAATGCGAAAAGAAGGTTGAACGCGAAACATCCGCACCCTCCGCAATCTGCTCAATTGTTACGTTGTTGATGCCATGCTGCTCAAACAGCACCTTTGCGCTGTGCATAATAGCAAGGTGAGTCTGTTCTTTTTTGCGTAAACGCCTTGTTTGTTCCATGGCTCACCCTCCTGCAACTTTCTGAATTTATTATATAGCATTATTTTCAATTTGTAAAGAGTTTTTTGTACTATAGTACAAAAATATATTGCGGTTGATTTTTAAAAATTATGATTCTTTTATTGCTTTACCGCAAATATGCTCGGGGTTAAGGCGAATAAGCAGAGTGTTTTTGGCATAATTACGAATCTCGGTTTCGATATATTCTGTATCGTCTGTGAATTTTCGGCTGAGTTTTTCGCTGATATCAATAATTACGGCAATATCGTCAATTATTTCTGTTGTACCGAAAACTATGACGCTTTTGATGTTAAGCGCCCATTCGCCATCATTTTTGCAGCCTTCATCATATACACAAAAGGAAACCTTGTTATTTGCTTTTAGTGAATCAAGTCTGTGACCGTTTTGTCCGCAGTGAAAATAAATGCAGCCGTCGGCTTCGTTGTAAAAATGATTCATCGGCATGCCGTACGGATAGCCTTCATCGCCATTAACGGAAAGTACACCGCGTTTTTCTTTTATCAGTATGTTTATGCAATCATCATTGCTCAACTGTTTGTTTTTTCTTGTAAGTTCTCTGAACATAATATTACTATCCTTTATTCTATACAGGTTCTGCGCCAGTGGAAAAGGTATTGCTGTGCTATACCTTCAATGCCTTTTGTACATTCGGGTAAACCGTTGGGATACAATTCTGCCATTATCCGCTTTACCCACACATCAACGGGGAAGGCTTCAATTTTATAAAAGCCGTACAGCAGAGTACACTCTGCTACCTTGGCGCCCACACCCTTGATTTTCTGCAGCTCAGCTCTGCCGAATTCTATGGGCTCGGTTTTTATTTTTTCAAAATCAACCTCGCCGCTTGCAACCTTCTGTGCAGCATCAATTATATACTTAGCCCTGAAGCCTGAACGCAAGGGTGCTAAGTCTTCAACTGTAAGCGTTGCAAGCTTTTGTGCGGTCGGGAAGGTGAAGCCGTATTCCGTTTTATCGCCGAAGGCTTCGCAGAGCCTTTCAATAATTCCCTTTATTCGCGGTATATTGTTGTTCTGCGAAATTATGAAAGAACACAGTGCCTCCCACGGTTCCTGCTTTAAAATGTGTATTCCTGCGCATTCCGTTGTGGCTTTCTTCAGATGTTCGTCAGCACAAAGTGTACGGCATATTTCGCCGTAATTGCAGTCAAGGTCAAAATAATCTCGCCAGAGCTCGTTGAATTCGTTTTCGCTTGTGTAAAGGAAAAGCTTTCCATCATTTTCTGAGGCTTCAAGGTATCTGCCACGCACAATTGCGCACCAGCGGTTATTTTCTTTTAGTTTCCAACGGAAGCTTTGTCCGCAATCAACGCTTAAACCAAGGTTGAATGGGGCATAATCTTCTACGGTTATATAATTTTCAAAGGCTGTTACTTTCATTTTTTATCACTTTTTCTTATGTTAAATTTGCCGAAAATATGCATTTTAATTATATCTTTTTTCAACAACATTATATTGCTTTTTTCGCACAAAATCAAGCATTTTACGGCAGCTTTCGACACTAAAAGTAAAGCTGCTTTTACTTTTGGTAATTTAACATAGTGTAAACATTTTAGCTTTCCATGTGAAATTTCTACTGATATCAAGGCAAAAAGGCGGGTTATTCACATTTTCCACGAGGTTTTCCACATGAAAATAATGTTTTTCACTATACGGATTGTTTAAGTAGAAAAGTTTTACAATTTAAAAACGGAATAGAAATATTTTTCGCGGATACAATATTTTTGCGCTGAAAGCGGCAAAGATGCGCTTGGCAGAGGAAAGGATTTATATATGCTCAAAGGAACAAACAGGCAGGTTATTGAAATTACACAAACGGACTGTGAGTATTTTGAACGGGTAATGTTCTTTGTGAAGCCCGAGTGTGTTAATGTCAGCGAAGGCAAATTGAGGGAACGCGCGAGCGCAATTGCGGGCAGCGACAGCAGACCGCCGGCGATGAAAATACACCGCAGCAGACTTAAAGCAGCAGCTTTTATCGCGGCGGGTGCGGCGGCGGGTGCAACGGCTACGGCAGCTCTTGTCGCGTTTATTCTCTGAAGGGAGAGCAAAGCAATGTTATTTGACAAAAACGACAAGCGAACAAAATTTAACCGGAACAGGCATATTGTAGAAAGCATGGTAAAGCTTTGGGAAACAAGCGACGAAGTACATCCGATTGATGTACTTGGCAGCTACAGGGGGACGGCATACGATGCTGACGATATGACTCCTGAGCAGGATGCTGACGATTTATAATACTATGTGAGGTGATATAATGAAAAAAAGAATAACGGCAGTTTGTGTTCTGGCGGCTGTGGCAACCTTCCTTTTTGCCGCATGCGGTGACAGCGAAGACGGTAAAATAACAACAACCACACAGCAGCAGACAACAACGGTAAAAAACACAACATCAACAACAGCTAACAGAACGGATAATTCATCAGGCGAAGGCATGCTTGATAAAGCCTCCGAAAAGCTTTCTGAAGGAATGACAGAGCTTAAAAGCGATGTTTCAAGAATGATGCGCTGAATGAAAAATACGGCACACTTCGCTATGAAGTGTGCCGTAGCTGTTGTTAATTAATATTCAACGGGAACTGTAACGCGCTGTGTTGTTGTTTCTGTTGTTGCGTTCTGTTCTGCGCTGGGATTTTCCTTTGTTGTTTCAGAGGGAGCTGTTGTTGTTACAACGGGCTTTGTTGTTGTAACAGCTGTAGTTGTATTTCTGGGGTTAACTCTGTCGTCGTCGAGGTAACGCCATACAAGGTCAACCGTTGCACCCTTGCGTACATAGGTTTCGGGTCTGTTCTTGGAAATGCTGCTTGCTTCCTTGAAGCGGTAGCCGTCAACGTCTGTGCGCTTTTCAAGTGCGGAGCAGAATACCTTTGCTTCTTCTTCAGACTTGAAGGTGAGCTTTGCAACCATTGTAAGCTCGCTTCTGTCTGTGAACTTTTCAAGTTTGCCGGGAACGAAAGCTGTAATCCACCAGTGTGAAGCGTAGGGGCGTGTGAAGAGTTCGCCGTAGCCTTCACGGTAAACTGTCATCTGCATCATGATTTCCATATCTTCTTCAGCGCAGTTGTAGTGGGCTGTTGACTTGCCGGGATCCTTGTAGTAAAGACCGATTTCTGCACCTACGAAGAGGAAGCCGTACTGACCCTTCCAGAACTGAACCATCCAGTCGTAATCACCGAAGTTGTAGTAAACATGGATTGTGTCAAGGTACATAACTGTGAAGATAGCACCCATATCGTAAACGCGGTTGAAACCGAAGTTTCTCTGCCACGGATCATCGTCTGTGTAGAAGTAGTTACCTACAGCATCGTAGGAGTAGCTCATTGCGATTGTGCCGTCGGGCTTGACAATGTTTGCGTTGCCGTTTTTATCAACCTCAACGGTGTTGCTGCTGCCGCTGCTGACCTTATCGCCTGTAGAGATACCGCCTGAACTGTTGTTGTTAGGCTTGGAAGGCTTCTTGGTAGCGCTTACCTTTGTTGTTGAAGCGGGCTTTTTGGTAGTGCCTGCAACATTTGTTGTGCCAGCGGGCTTGGTAGCTGCGGTAACCTTTTCTCCGTTTTCGTCTGTAACGACTTCGCCGTTAACATCTGTAACAAGTACGGATTCGAATGTGTTGCCTTCAGCGTCTGTAACAAGCTCAATAACTTCGCCATCGGCGTTTGTCATAAGCTCGTCATCTTCAATGGGAGCGATTGTGTAGCCATCGTCGCTGAAATCGTTTTCGTAAAAGTTTGTGGTAGTTTCTGTTGTTCCTGCTACATCTTCTGTGTTAAGCTTTTTTACAGCAATTGCAATACCTGTAGCAAGACCTGCTACTGCGATTGCACCAACGAGGATGTAGATAATAAGATTCTTTCTCATTACGCATCTCCTTTGTTTTTAAAAAGTTAAATATTAGATTCACAATTGAATGAATATAGTATATCAAATGTTCACAATTTAGTCAAATATTTTTTAGAAATTTTTCAGAAAGAGCAGTATGTATGGCTTTTATTCTGCTGTATTGGTGAATTTACACAAAATATAATGTATATAAATAAAAAATAAGAAATCAACAGGTTAATACAGCGTTCATAATTTCAGCGTAAAATCCGTTGCTTCCACACCGGAGGTGCCTATTTCTTTCAGGTGCGGTGCAAAGTAAAGACCGGGTGCTCTGCCGCCGGGGAAAAGGTCAAGCAGCGGCACCATAACAAAGGCACGTTCTTTTATTCTGGGGTGGGGGAGCGTGAGCTCAAACGAATCGGAGGTAAAGCTTTCATACAGCAGAACATCAATATCAATAACGCGAGGTCCGTTTTTTATACGGCGTACTCTGCCCATATCCGCTTCTATTCCAAGGCATGCACCGAGAATCACATAGGGTGAAAGCTGTGTTTCAATTAAAATTGCAGCATTATAAAAATCGTCCTGGTCATCATAGCCTACGGGCTTTGTTATGTAAACACGGGATGCCTTGATAACATTGGTTTGCGGGAGGAGAGAGATTGCGTGTATAGCGGCATTCAGATTTTTTAATCTGTCGCCCATGTTTGAGCCGAGTCCGAGTACAACTGTGTTCATTTTCTTTCCCTTTCTATTTCTACTGCAACCCATCCGAAATCTGCTTTTATGGGTGCATCAGGCTTTTTCAGAGTTATTGTCAATGCGTTAATCTGCTTGAATTCATCGAAAAGTGCATCAGCAACGCGCTGTGCAGCGTGTTCAAGCAGTCGGCAAGCTTTCTCCTGCATTGTGCGGCGGACAGTTTTGATGATTTCGGCATAGCTTACGGTGTTTTCAATATTATCCGTACGGCAGGGGAGTGAAATATCGACCTGTGCCATAATATCAAGCAGAAAGTTCTGCCCGTACTGTGCTTCTTCGGGGTTTACACCGTGGTAGGCAAAAACCTTTAAATCCTTAACTATAATCTTGTCCATTCAGTTTTTACCACCTTTAATCAGTTTTGCGGCTTGTACTGTGGCAACAGCCTGCGGCACATCGTGTACGCGGATTATGTCGGCACCGCCGAGTATGCAAAGGGTATTGTAAATAACAGTGCCTGTCAGCGCATCGCCGCAAAGGCGGGTAACGCGTTTGCGCGATAGTGCGGCAAGCATTGCACAGCCGTGTGAATTAAGGCTGTTGAAACTTGAAATTATTTCAAGGTCATCTTCCCTGGTTTTGCCAAAGCCTATGCCGGGGTCAAGGCAGATATTTTCGCGGTTAAGTCCTGCACTTTCTGCACAGGCTGTAACTTTTTCAAAAAACAAGTTTATATCGGCAATTACGCCGTTTTGGTATGTTACGGGTTCTTTGCTTGTGGAGCCGCCGGTGTGCATAGCTATATAGCCTGCGCCGTATTCTGCAGCAAGGCTGAGCATTTCGGAGTCGGCTTTTCCGCTGACATCATTTATTATATCTGCACCGTTTTCAAGTGCTGCTTTTGCAACCTCGGGTAAAAAGGTATCCACACTAATGGGTATGTCAACCGCTTTTCTGATTGATTTGAGCGGCTGTATTAAACGCTGCAATTCTTCTTCGGCAGTTATGGGTGTGCTGTCCGGTGCGGTGGATTGTGCGCCGATATCAATAATATCCGCCCCTTGCTTTACGGCAAGCTCTGCCGCGGCAGCTGCATTTGAAAAATCAAAGCGGCTGCCTTCGTAAAACGAATCAGGTGTGAGATTTATAACTGCCATTACAAGCGCTTTTTCAGCTGTAGGCAGTATATAGTTTTTTGCTTTAAACATAAGCGTCCTCTTATTTTGAAAGCAGAGACATTGCTTCAGCCCTTGTTCTTGCATCGCTGCGCATGATTCCACGCATTGCGGAGGTTCGTGTCTGGCTGCCCGAAGCGCGTGCGCCACGCATTGTCATGCAAAGATGCTCTGCTTCAACAACAACGGCAACACCCTTGGGATTGAGATTTTCAAAAAGAAAATCTGCAACCTGGGAAGTAAGCCTTTCCTGAAGCTGTGGACGGCGTGCAAAGCAGTTGACTATTCTTGCAAGTTTTGAAAGGCCGATAACTCTGCCTTCACCGGGAATGTAGGCAATGTGTGCCTTGCCGATAAAGGGAATAAGATGGTGTTCGCACATTGAATAAAGCGGAATATCGCGCACAACAACCATTTCATCATTATCTTCTTCGGTGAAAATTTTAAGGTGCTTGTGGGGGTCTTCTTCAAGACCCGAAAAAATTTCTTCATACATTCTTGCAACTCTGTCCGGTGTTTCAACAAGCCCTTCTCTGTCGGGGTCTTCGCCTATAGCTATAAGTATTTCTCTTACTGCCGCTTCAATACGCTGCTTGTCCATGCAAATCAGTCCTTTGTTTCAAAGTATATGGTTACCAAATTTATATCGTAGTCAACTCTGTATCGCACCTTTTCGGTAACTATGCTGCGGGTAGATTGTTTATCTGCCTTTTCAAGTGCGGTATGTATTTCTTCGTTTGTGAAAAGTTCTTTTTCGGCTTTCTTTAATTTTTCATTGTCTGCAAACATGAATTCAGCTTGTGTACTGCCGCTGTCTGCTGCTGTCGCTATAAGCTGAGCAATACTAATTAATGTATCGTTATTATAATCATTATAATATGATTTTTGTGCTTTATAGAAATACAGCCCTGTATCGGGGCAGGAATTGCCGAAATCAAATTGTGAATGTGTGCGGCGAAGCATATCATCGCTCATGCAGAAATAGACTCTGCGGCACATTTCTTCGCCGCTGTCTGTAACAGGGTCATCCCATGTTATGTCGGTATAGCTCCACACACCGTCGGTCTGCGTTGCGGTCCACATGTGATTTGTGCCATTTTGGTCATAGTCTTCGGCATAGCCGTTGATAAGTACGCAGGGTATGCCTGCTGAATCAAGCAAAAGCTTGTATGCCTTGGCATAGCCTGAGCATTTGGCAAGTGAATTTATAAATACCCCCGTTACATCTGCTTCCGATGCCGTATCGGTATCGCTGTAAGTACAGGTGTTTATTAATGCATCGTGCAGGTAAAGCTGTTTATGGTAGCTGTCCGTTTCGGGCATAGCCGAAATTATTTTCTCTGTCGCTGCTTCAACCTCTGTTTTAAGGCTTGTGTAGTCTTCCTTGGTCATAAGGTAATCAGGTTCAAAATAGCTTGATGAACCTATGCTCATAAGCGAACAGCTGTTGAACATGAACATATACGGATTATCGCATATAAGTGCTTCAAGCACTTTATCGAGCGAAGCTGAATCAAGCGGGGGAACTTTAATGCTTTTCGGGAAAGAATAAACCTGTTCTCTTATAGCTGTGTATGCCTGCTTTTGTGTTTCATTCAGCGTTGAGTAATAGTAATCAGTGTAATTACCTGCTTGAAAAACTTCAGGCGGATTGTTTTTTTGTATATACGCATCCATGGCAGAACGCGCTGCGAAAAAAACAAGCACCGTAGCAACTGCACAGAAAACAGCCTTAATCAGTCTTTTCAATACAGTTCAGCCTTTCTTATTTTACTGCGCCTATACGGATTTCAACTCCGCTTTCAGAATTGAGCAACGCATTTATGCCGTTTTTGATTTGTGCAAAATCCAGTACGGATATATCGCTTTTTGTAAGGTTTACTATTTTGGTATAGTAGTTGTCTGCGTTGTCAAAATAGTAAGGGGTCAGCTTCTGTTTGAAAAGCTGCGAAATAATATCGGCTTGCTTTAACGGATTGTCTTCGTATACGCGGATATATTTAAGCGTTGTGTCGCCCGTCATGGTCTGCTTGCCTGCGGAAATGATGGCGGTCAGGCTGTCGTTGCGTACATCAATAGCCTTGTCTACCGTTGTTTCAAAGCCGCCTACAGCAGAAATTATATTTTTGAATCCGTTATCCGTACTGCGAATATATTTGTCTATTTCTATTTCACAGGCATTTTCAATCGCTGTCACGAGCTGCTGTTCACCGCCGTAATCAAGCTGCTGCTCAAGCGTACCCGTACAGCCCGATGCAGAAACAATACGCGTTGTGCTTACAGGGTGAAGGGTCAGTACGGAATTATCCATATCTGCAGAGAGTATGGCGGCAAAGTATACCGCGTTGCTGCTGTCTGCTGTACAAATCAGCAGGTAGTTGCTCTGACCCGTAACTTCGGGTACGGGCTTTACGGTGGTTTCTTCGGTTGTCAGTTCGTCGGCATTCGGGTTGCCTATAGCTGATAAATTAAAATCGTAAAAGCTCAGCAGAAGCAAAACAGACAGCCCTGCGAGCAACACAAAAAAGCAGGAAAACGCCGCAGCAAAGCGTTTAAGGCGCGTTGAGCGGACGTTTTTCTGTGTGTCAAAGCGTAGTGGTTTTTTGTTACCGGTTTTCAATGCTTTGTCCTCACCGTTATTTTTTTGCAAATTTGGGTATAAGCACGCAGGCTGCTACAAGCAATACGGCAACAACGCCGATAACAATCGGAACAACCGGTGTTTCTTCGCCTGTTGCGGGAGTTGCAGCTACGGCTGAACCTGCGTCAAGTGCCATTGCGCTTGTGAAAGCGGCAATGAATACACTGCCGACTATTGCAACTGCAAGTACAATTGCAATTATTCTTACAACTTTCTGATTCATTTATAATTCCTCCGTTTGATTTTCGGATTATGCGTTCATAAGGCTTTTCATATCAGCGCTGATTTTATCTGTAAGAACCTGTGCTTCCTCGCGTGTTGCGGCTGTAGCCGTAACGTAAATTTTAATTTTGGGTTCTGTGCCGGAGGGGCGGATAATGGCGCTGCTGCCGCCGGGAAGTTTATACTGGAGTACATTTGATTTGGGCAGAGTGATTGCGCTTTCTTCGCCTGTGGCAACGGTTCTTGTAACGCTTGTAAGGTAGTCGGATACAACTTCAACTTCAAGGCCGCCAATGGTCTTGGGCGGGTCGTTGCGGAAGCCGTCCATAATATTCTTCATTTTTTCCATGCCGCTTGCACCTTCAAAGCCGATATTAATAAGTGTGTTGAGGTACATGCCGTGTTCAGCATAGATGTCTTCCATAACTTCATAAAGGTTTTTGCCGATGCTCTTGTAGTATGCTGCCATTTCAACAATCGCTGCAGCGCCGAAAACAGCGTCCTTATCGCGTGCGTAAGAGCCTGCAAGGTAGCCGTAGCTCTCTTCCATACCTACTACAAAACGGTCAGCCTCACCCTTGTTTTCAAGCTCTGTAATGAGCTCGCCGATATATTTGAAGCCTGTCAGAGTGTTGCAGACCTCTGCGCCGTACTTAGCCGCAACGGATTCAATAAGGTCTGTTGTGACAAAGGATTTGATGATAACGGGCTTTTCGGGCAGAGTGCCGAGTGCCTTGCGGCGTGAAAGGAAATATTCGGTAAGCATTACGCCAACTTCATTACCTGTCATGAGCTTGTATTCGCCGTTTGTGCGTACAGCTATGCCTACACGGTCACAGTCGGGGTCGGTTGCAAGAAGAAGGTCAGCAGGGAATTCTTCCGTCATTTTTATTGCACACTCAAATACCTGTGTGATTTCGGGGTTGGGGAAGGGACAGGTCGGGAAATTGCCGTCGGGCTTTTCCTGCTCCTTTACTATTCTTACATCCTCAAGTCCGAGGCGGGAAAGCATTGTGCGTACGGGTTTGTTGCCTGTACCGTTAAGGGGTGAATAGATAAGCTTGAGTCCGCTGTCTGCGCAGATATCCTTATCAAAAAGCTGCTCGCCGACATTATCGTAGAATTCGTTGAACAGCCACTGCTCAATAAAGTCAACCTTGTCTTCTGCAAGTGCATCATCAAAGCTCATGCGCTTTACATCTTCAAAAATATCTTTCTGCTTGATATATTCGAGTGTTCTGGCTGCGGCTTCATCAGTCATCTGGTAGCCCTTGGCATCGTAGCACTTGTAGCCGTTGTACTTAGAAGGGTTGTGGCTTGCGGTAATAACAATACCGGAGCTGCAGCCGAGTCTGCGCACTGCAAAGGAAACCATGGGTGTTGGTACAAGCATGGGGAAGAAATAAACCTTTATTCCGTTTGCGGCAAGCACGCCTGCGGCTTCTCTTGCAAAAACATCGGATTTGATGCGTGAATCGTGACCGATTACAACGCTGGGTTCTTCAAATGCTTCGTTGAGATAATCGGCAAGACCCTGTGTAGCCTGACCGACTGTATAGATGTTCATTCTGTTTGTGCCTGCGCCTATTACACCGCGCAAGCCGCCTGTGCCGAATTCAAGGCATTTATAGAATCTGTCAAGAATTTCGTCTTCGTTGCCTTCAATAGCGCTGAGTTCCTCAACAAGGTCAGCGTCAAGGGTTGCATTCTTGCGCCAAAGTTCGTAAAGGGAATTGATGTTGTTCATTTTTTCTGACCTCCGAAATATATTAAAATTTATTTTATCCGAATATTACACCGATTATGTCAATAATAGGACCGAAACGGATTTCGTCAATGTTAAGGTCTGCAACCTTGCAGGAGTTGTAGAAGCTTGCAAGCGGACCGCTTTCGCCGCCGAGTGCGCCCGTAAGCAGGTAGCCGACATAGTGGATTTCAAGCTCACCTACAAGGTGACGGTAATCCATAAGTACATATTCTTCATCTGTCTGAGCCATTTCCTGCTGTTTGGCTTCAAGCTCCTTGCAGAGTGCGCGCAATACCTGCGGGTTGGCAAGGGCAAGTGCTTCGGCGGTCTGCAAATCAACCGCTATATAGAAGGTGTTGCTTCCGTCCTGCAGGCGGACATAATATATTTCGCTTTCGTCTGCAAGCCCTGAAGCAGTCTGCTCAATTGCATCGGGAGTCAGGAAATAGTAGCCTATAATTTTTCCTGTAGCCTGAACGGCATTAAGGGTGGTTGTTTCTGCAACCGTTGTGGGTGCGGTTGTGGTTTCGGGTACTGTCGTTGTTACAGGCGGCAGAGTTGTAACCGGCTTTTTGGTTGTGGTAACAACCGTTGTGGTCGGTACAGCAGTTGTAGTTTCTGCCGTAGTAGGTTCAGCGGTGGTGGCTTCTGTTACGGGAGCAGAAACTGTTGTTGTTGTTTCTTCCGTTACGGGTGCTGTGGTTGTTTCGTTCGTATCAGGCTGTTTTGAACATGCGCAGAGCAGAGTGCTTGCCGCAAGCACAAAACAACCTGCCTTTATAATTTTATTCTGAACCGATTCCATTATGCTGTCGCCTGCCTTAATTTTTAGTTTATTTCGTATTTAGCTACAAATGCCGTGCTGTTCTTATCGCCTGCAGCGGGTGTGATATCGGCAAAGAGCTTATCGTTTTTATAGGTTTCGCCTACTATAATATAGTGGTCGGTATAGAGCATACAGATATCGTAGCAGCCGTCATTGCCTGTACCTGCAATGGGTTTGATATTCTGAAGGTTACCCGATTTGTCTACTGACATTATAAATGCATCGTAGCCGCCGAGGTTGCCCATATCCTTGAAATCGCGGTTGCTTGAATAGCTGATGCCTGTTGCTGCGAAACCATAGGCCGTAGGAATAACGCTGTAAAGCCGTTCGCCCTTCAGACCGCCGTAGGTTTTTACCCATTCGAGTGAGCCGTCAGCAGAGCAGCGTGCCATATATGCATCGTAGCTGCCGCGGTTGAGTGTAAATACACCGTCAGCCGAGGCGTATCTGCCTACGAATACACAGCCTGTTTCGTCAGCGTAAATATCTTCAACCTCTTCTGTTTTGGAACCCTTTAAAAATTTAACCCAAAGTCTTGTTCCGTCGGGTGCATATTTGACTACAGCAACATCGGTTGAACCGTCGCTGCCCTTTGCATCGCCGTCTTTTGAGTTGGTGTGGCAGGCTGCGTAAATATTGCCGGCAGCGTCAGCTGCAAGGGCGTTCACCCAATCGTTGCCTGAACCGCCGAAAACAGCAGTCCATTCATTTTCGCCTTCGGAATTGAATTTTGCGGTAAGTGCGTTTGTCTTGAAGTCGAGAATTGTGTCGCCTTCTTTTGCATCTGTGACGAATTTACCGCCTGCTACATAGCCGCCGTCGGGCATAGCGTCAACGCTTGTGAAGTATTCGGCTACAACTGTGCCGAAGGTTTTGTACCACAGTACCGTACCGTCGGCTGAAAGTTTAACCATAAGCGGGTGGTAGGATTTGCTTTCGTTTTCAAAGCCGAGGTCTGCTGCGTTTGTTTCACCTACTGCAATAATGCTGCCGTCGGTAAGAATTGCGAAATCGTGCATTCTTGTAAAGCCTGTAGTACCGATGGGGCAATGCCAGATTACATTGCCGTCGCTGTCAAACTTTGTGAAAACGGTGTAGAAGCCTGCCTGTGAAAAGCTTTCAAAAGTTCCGTTTACAGAAAAGGTCTGACCGAGTGCAATGAAAGAATTGGTATCAACGGCGAGAACCTTGCGGTATTTATCATCCTGTGTACCGCCAAAGCCCTTGAGCCACCTCTGCCTTGCAGCCAGGTTACCTGTTTCGGGGAAGGTCACTTTGTTGGGTCTTTTGGTTGTGGGCTCAGTGCGTGTGTATGCCGGGTTTTCATAAATTGAAGTTGTTTTTTCTGTTGTATTCTTGGGGTATGTCTGGTAATGTGTATGCTGATCATGCACGGTAACTTCTATAACTGAGGTAACCTTTTCTGTATGTAATTCAGTTACGGGTTCGGTGACTACTACAGTTTCAGTTTTGCCGTCTTCCTTTTCTATAACTTCAGTTACATCGTTACCGTTTTCATCTTTGACGTTTTGCATTACTTTATTGCCATCATCGTCAAAAACATATTTTGTAACGGCAACAGTCTGCACTTCTGTGGCATAACTGCCGTCCTTGTTTGTTACCGCATTGCCTTTATCATCAAAAACAAATCTTGTGCGGTCAATAACCTGTGTTACTACAGGCATAGTCTGCTGAACGGTTACCTTATCGCCGTTGGCATTTGTATAGGTTTCGCCGTTTGCATCGGTTGCGTAAACGCGGTCTGTTTTCCATTCTTCGGTAACGGGGTTGCCGTCTTTGTCAACAACGGTTACACCGTTCAGGTCGGTGACAAAAACATACTGCCCCGTACCGCCGTTCTGCTTGTTACACGCTGTAAAAAGCAATGCCGCACCTGCAAGAACTACAGCGGCAAGTATAAGTGATTTTCCTTTCATTATTTACTCCTCCTAAAAGTATAAATACTTATTTTGTATTATAACATAACAAACTTGCCATTTCAAGATATATAATAATTAATAAAATAAGAATAATTTACCTTCAATTGTGGCAGACTTATTGCAGAGTTGGCATAATTGTAAAAATATTTGGAATATATTTACAAACGCTTAATTTTGAGGTATAATATACCGAAATAAAGGGGAGTAGCTCGCATTCCTTTTCCGGAATGTAATATTGGTTGCCACTCACAATTTCTTAAATGAAATTCGCCAATATTGTAAAGAGTGAGACTTTTATCGCAATAAAATTCCAAGTTAAATTTTGTGCGGTAAAAGTCTTTTTGATTTACGAGCCAGACCTTTACTTAAAATCTATATAGGAGTGGAAATTCATGAAGTATTATCTTCAGGAAACTCAGGCTGTTTTTGAAGCACTCAAAAGCAGTGAAACCGGTCTGAGCGCTCAGGAGGCTGCAAGCCGACTGGAGAAAAACGGCAAGAACAAGCTTGCCGAGGCAAAAAAGGATTCTATGATTAAAAAGTTCTTCGACCAGATGAAGGACCCGATGATTATTATCCTTATTGTTGCTGCCGCAATTTCAGCCGCAACGGAAATGATTGAACACGGCGGCTGGACTACACCGACAGATGCAATTATCATTCTTGTAGTTGTTCTGCTCAATGCCATTCTCGGTGTTATGCAGGAAAACAAAGCAGAAAAGGCTGTTGAAGCACTGCAGAAAATGTCTGCCGCAACAACCAAAACCCTGCGCGACGGCAAGGTTGAAATTGTCAAGAGTGAAGACCTTGTAGTAGGCGATGTTATTCTGCTTGATGCAGGTGATGCAATCCCTGCTGACTGCCGCATTTTTGAATGCGCCAGCATGAAGATTGAAGAGGCTGCACTTACAGGCGAATCTGTTCCCGTCAATAAGCTTGTCGGTATTCTTATGGGCAAAAAGGAAGAGGACGAAATTCCTCTGGGTGACCGTAAGAATATGGCATATATGGGTTCAACCCTTGTTTACGGCCGCGGTAAGGCTGTAGTTACCGCAACGGGTATGGACACCGAAATGGGTAAAATTGCAAACGCAATCACCCTTGCAGAAGAAGGCAAAACTCCGCTTGAAATCAAGCTGGAACAGCTTTCAAAAATCCTTACAAAGCTTGTTATCGGCGTTTGTGTTTTCATTTTTGCATTCAACATTGTTACAAAATATTTCATGGGTCCCGAGGGTGCGGAGTTCTTCCCCATCGCTATGGATTCCTTTATTACCGCTATAGCCCTTGCTGTTGCGGCTATCCCCGAAGGTCTTGTTGCGGTTATGACCATCGTTCTTTCAATGGGCGTTACGAATATGTCCAAGAAGAACGCTATCATACGCAAAATGACTGCGGTCGAAACACTCGGCTGTACGCAGATTATCTGTTCGGATAAAACCGGTACACTCACACAGAATGTTATGACCGTTGTTGACCACTATGCAGAAGATGAACAGCGTCTTGCAACCGTTATGGCGCTTTGTACCAACGCACAGGTTGAACCGGACGGTAAGAACACAGGCGAACCCGACGAAGTAGCGCTTATCAACTATGCAAAATCAATCGGTCTTTCAAAGGAAGAACTTGTTGAAAAATCCCCCAGAGTAGGCGAAGTACCGTTTGATTCCGGCAGAAAGATGATGTCCACCGTACACGCAATGGGCGGCAAGTTCATGCAGTGCACAAAGGGCGCACCCGACGAAATACTCAAAAAATGCTCTCACGCATATATCGGCGGTCAGGTAGTTCCCATGACCGATGAAATCCGCACAAATGTTGCGGAAGAAAATACACGCATGGGTAACAAGGCTCTGCGCGTATTTGCCGCAGCTTATAAGATTTACGATGCGGAACCCACAGTTTACGATTCGGCATCACTCGAATATGACATGATATTCGTTGGTCTTACCGGTATGATTGACCCTGTCCGTCCCGAAGTCAAGGACGCTATTGTTGAATGCCGTCACGCAGGTATCACACCTATTATGATCACCGGTGACCATATCAACACCGCAAAAGCTATTGCAAGAGAACTCGGTATTCTTTCCGATGATTCTCAGGCTATGATGGGTGTTGATATCGACAAATACAGCGATGAAGAGTTTGAAAAAATCGTTGAAAATGTATTTGTATACGCCCGTGTTCAGCCCGAACACAAAACAAGAATTGTCAACGCTTGGCGCAATAAAGGCTATGTAACCGCAATGACAGGCGACGGCGTTAACGATGCTCCGTCAATCAAGAATGCCGATATAGGTGTCGGTATGGGTATCACAGGTACAGATGTTACAAAGAATGTTGCTGATATGGTTCTTGCGGACGATAACTTTGCAACAATCGTTTCCGCAGTAGGCGAAGGCAGAAGAATTTACGACAATATCCGTAAGGCTATTCAGTTCCTTCTCGGTTCAAACCTTTCCGAAGTTGTTTCGATTTTCTTCGCTTCCCTCATGAACTTTACAATTCTTCAGGCACCGCACCTTCTGTTCATCAACCTTATTACAGACTCTCTGCCTGCACTTGCTCTCGGCACTGAAAGACCGGAAGCAGATATCATGCGCAGAAAGCCCAGAAGCAAGAATGACGGTATATTCGCCGGCGGATTGGGTATTGACTGTGCTTACCAGGGCATTATCGTTTCAATCCTTACAGTTGCCGCATTCTATATCGGCGAATATTTTGAAACAGGTCACCTTATATTCAGAAACATCGAAAACTGCGAAAACGGCATGACTATGGCATTCTTTACAATGGCTATGTGTGAAATCTTCCACTCCTTCAATATGCGCTCACAGCGCGGTTCAGCCGTTGCAATGCTGTTCAAGGGCAGCCATAACTGGCTCCTTTACGGCGCAATGCTTCTTTCATTCGTGCTTACAACAGCAGTTGTTGAAATTGATTTCCTTTCCAACCTCTTCGGCTTTGCACATCTCGATGCAAAATCGTATGCAGTTGCTCTCGGTCTTGCATTCATGGTAATTCCGATTGTCGAAATCGTAAAATTCATTCAGCGCAAAACAGCTAAAAACTAAACATTAACGCAAAAACGCTTCACTTTTTGAGTGAAGCGTTTTTTAGTTGTGGAGTTAAATTACAGTTTAGCGATATATTTGCCTAACGGCAAATGCGATATAATTTCACAAATGAAATTGCGATATAGGCTCACTACATTCGCCTGCGATATGATATAAATCCCCTGTACGCCGCAGCGTATATCGCATGCGAAGCATATATCGCACCGT